>JAFGVK010000148.1 GCA_016938035.1 Deltaproteobacteria bacterium
GAAGGAGGGCGAAGCCCCCTTGGCGGCGGCCTTCAGGCCGTCGGTCATTGGGATGGGGGGTCCGCAGTCCCCGGCCCCAACGGGGGATACGAAGGAGGGCGAAGCCCCCTTGGCGGCGGCCTTCAGGCCGTCGGTCATTGGGATCTCAGCGCGCTGGCAGCACCCTCTCCCTCCGCCAGCACGGCGAGCGGGTGAGCGGACCTTGGGGCAAACGATGATCATGGCACGCCGTTTTCCTCGGTCGCGTGCGATGTGGCGTGTGTGCGGCGGGCGCTCCCGCGGCTCCCGCTCGTGGCCGAGGGCGCCGGCTGATCCGCTGGAGCTGCGCCAAGGGTTCGTCTCCAGGCGGTACGAGGTGGCGCGCCCACCGGGCGAGCAGATACGATACCTTGCCCAGGGCAGGCCGCGCCTGCGGGCGGTGGCTTCGGCGTGTGACAAGGCGGTGTGCTTTGAGACAGAACGAGCGGTGCGGGCGCTGTGGCGGTCCGGTGGAGCGTCGACAGATCGAGGGGCTCTCAGTGGACCTCTGCCTCTCATGCGGCGCGGTCACGATGGACAGCGACGCCCTCCAGAGCATCACCGGGGAGCCGGTGCTGGACCCTACCGACGCGCCGGCGCCTCGCAGGAGCCACTTGGAGCTGGGGCAGACCCTGCTCCCCGAGGTAGACGAGGACGAGGTGTTGGACAGCCCCTCGACCTTCATCCTCTCCGGTGAGGCGCCGCAGCGGGCCAAGGGGCGGCGCCGGAGTCTGCTGTCCGGTGCCGCGCAGCAGTCGCTAGGGGAGCACCTGATGACCTCCCCGCAGCTCCAGTCCACCGCGGGCCCAGTGGCGCTGTTTCCGGACATGGAGACCGCTGAGGAGGAGCCACCGACGCAGATGTTCGCTCCTGCGGGTCCCCCGGTGGTGTCGCCGGGGGTGTCGGCTCGATCGATCCGGCCCAGAGAGGTGGAGCACTCCCGGTCCGGCGCGGTGCCCGCGCCGCTTCATCCGACCCAAGACGTGGCGTCGGTGAACGGGGAGGGCGAACCCTCCTACCTCGGAGTCAACCGCGCGATGGTCGACGACGAGGGGCCCTCGCTCTTTGACCGCGAGGAGACCGAGGAGGTGCTGCCGGACGAGCGCACGGAGGAGTCGTTCTTTGGCGGCAGGGTGGCGCTTGAAGCGTCCAACGAGCCCGCCCTCCTCGGCCCGGAGGACGCCTACGCCGCCAGCTGGGAGGACACCACCGACCTGGAGTTGGAGGAGCAGTTCGGCGCGCTGACCGACAACGAGTGGCGCCCCGCTCGCTCCAGGCTCCCCTGGATGATCGCCCTCGCGGTCGTGAGCTTCCTGCTCCTGTTGGGTGGGGTGGGCTTCGTCTTGGGGACGGGGCTGCTCCAGGCCTCTGGCACCGCTGCGGCCACGGCGCAGCAGGTGGCGCCGGAGGGGCCCGCGCCAGCCGCAGCGCCAACCTCCGATCCGGTCGCTGGCGCGCTCTCAGTCGCCTCGGCGTCCGCGGAGCGCCCCGCTCCCACCCAGGAACCCGCGCCGCTTCCCGCTGCGCCGCCCGCTGCCCCGCCGCCCGCGGTGACGCCGCCCTCCCCCCCGCCACCCGCGGTGACACCGCCCTCCGCCCCGCCCCGCCCCGCCCCCCGGGCGCCCGCTGGACCTAGCGTCGACGCGCTGCTCAAGCAGGGGTGGGGGCAGATGTCCTCCAACCCCAGCGGTGCCAGAGCCTCCTTCGACAAGGTGCTCGCCACCCAGCCAGATCACTCCGAGGCGGCCTACGGTGTGGGCTATGTCCTGCTCCAGCAGGGTGACAAGGACGGGGCGCAGCACTGGCTCTGCAAGTCGCTGCGCGGGGCGGACGTGGACACGGCGCGCGAGGTCAGGGGGCTCTTGGAGCGAAACACCCTGGCCTGTCCATGAGGCGCTCGTGAGACTGCACCTCCACCTCACCTCGTCGTGCAACCTGCGGTGTAGCTACTGCTTCACCCCCCCCGCTTACTCTGAGCCGATGAGTGAGGCGGTCGCTTTTCGCGCCCTGGACCTGGGCTGGCGCGAGGCGCAGGGGCCCTTGAGCGTTGTGTTTACCGGTGGTGAGCCGCTGCTCGCCAAGGGGCTGATCCAGTCCATCGTTCACCGCGGTCGTGAGATGGCGCAGCAGGGGGGGCCCAAGATCGCGTTTCGGGTGGTCACCAACGGGCTCCTGTTGGATGAGCCCTTCCTGACGTGGGCCGCCGCGCAGGGGGTCCGCTTTGGGATGAGCTATGACGGCGTTCAGGCGGCACAGGACGCGCACCGCCTGCTCCCCGACCGCACCTCGTCCTGGGCCCTGGTGCAGTGGCGGCTGCGGCAGCTGCTCCACGGAGATCGGAGGGCTGCGGTGCTGCTCACCCTGACGCCCCAGACGGTGGGGCACCTGGAACGATCCGTCGCGGAGCTGTTGCGCGCGGGGGCGAGGTATCTTGTCGTCACCCCGTCGCTGGCCGATGCGTGGGGCGAGGCCGCGCTGGAGGTGTTGGGGCAGCAGCTCGAGGGCGTGGCGCGCAGGTACCTGGAGCGGGCGCGCAAGGGGAAGGCCTTCTACTTCAGCCCCTTTGAATTGCACTGCACCCAGACGGATCCAGAGAATCCCCGCTGCATCTACCACTACCCGCCGCTGGAGGTGGGGGTGGATGTGCTGGCGGTGGACCCTGCGGGCTTCGTCTTCCCCGGGTCGGTGTTCGTCGCCAAGGGCCCGGCGTCGAGGTGGTGTCTCGGAGACGTGTTTGGCGGGATCTCGGAGCGACTCAGGCGCCAGATCTCCGCCGAGGCCAGGGCCTTCGCCCAGCGGGACGAGCTCCCGATCCGGGGGCTGAGCGCGACCCGCTGTGCCTCGCTGCGCTGGATCAGCGTGGGGAGCTTCGACGCGTTGGGAGAGGCAGCCCTCGCCTACGACGCGGTGCATCTGCCGATCGCCGATCGGGTGAGGGCGTCGATGCTGGAGGAAGGCCTGCGGCCCCTGTCACCCGAGGGCGAATTCCCTCTGGAGGAGCAGCTGTCTATCGCCGGACCGTTCTGAGCGGCCACCAGCGGCGACCCGCGCGCGATGAGGGCCCAGGGGCCCTGCGTGGCCTCGGTCGTGAGGCATGGGGCCTCGCGCGCTGCCGAGGCCAAGAGGCCGGGGTGAGAGGGCGCCCCCTCGCCAAACCTGGGTCCAAGGTGGCGAGGTGCGAGCCTGCAGCGCTGTGAATGCCGTCAAATCTTGAAGGCCGAGACGATGGCGCTGAGCCTGCGGCTCTGCTCGGACAGCGCCTCAGACGCGCTCTTCATCGCCATCGCGTGGGTGGCCACCGTGTCACCGGTCGCGCTGACCACGGTGGCAGACTCGGACACCTCGCTGAAGGCCGCAGAGATCTCGTTGGTGGCCTCTGCGAGGGTGTGGACTCCCGTCGACACCTCAGCGGTGTGGGCCGCGACCGTCGCGACCCGGCCTGAGACCGCGTTGGCCTGGTACGAGATCCCCGCCGCGGCGCCGGCGCCGGTGCTGATGTTGCGAGAGATCTCGTTGGTGACGTGGCTCTGCTGCTCCACCGCCGCGGCGATGGTGTTGGACAGCCTGCTCACCTCCTCGATGACATCCGACACGGTGGTGATCTGGCGCTCTGTCTCTCGGGCGTCCTGCTGCATGCTCTCCATCGCGATGGCGATCTCCTCGGTGGCGTGGGCCGTCTGGCGCGCCAGCGCCTTGACCTCATTGGCCACCACCGCGAATCCCCGCCCCGCCTCGCCTGCGCTGGCTGCCTCGATGGCCGCGTTGAGGGCCAGCAGGTTGGTCTGCTCTGCGATGTCCTCGATCAGCAGCACGACCTTCCCGATGCGATCGGCGGTGGACGCCAGCTGTCCCATCTGGCTGCGGGCCTCGTGGGCCTGGCGGTTGCCGCGCTGGCTGGCGCTGGCGCTCGACACACAGGTGCGCGCGACCTCGCCGAGGGACGCGTGCATCTCCTCGATGGCGCTCGCGACGCTGTGGATGGTGTCCGACACCTCGGCGGCGTCGTCGGCGATGCTGGTGACCTCCGCGCTCATGTCCTGCGCGGTGTGGGACAGCTCGCCGACGGAGTCCGACGCCTCGTCCGCGCCCACTGCCGAGGCCTGTAGGGTGAGGCGAATCTCGCTGACCGCGGCGGAGACCATGCTGGCCTGATCGCGCATGTCGTCCGCGCTGTGGGTCAGGGCGTCCGAGCTGCCGGAGAGCTGGCTCGCGGCGGCGGACACGTGGTGGGTGGCGCTCAGGACCTCGCGGAGCAGGTCCTGGACCCTTCGCGCGAAGCCGTTGAAGGCCCTCGCCACCTCGCCCACCTCGTCGTCGATGGACTCGGGGAGCCGCCGGGTGAGATCACCCTCTCCCTTGGTCATGTCGTCGAGCGCGGTGGCGATGCGGTGGAGACGAGCGGAGATGCCCTCCGAGACGATCCAGGCGACCCCACTCACCCCAAGCAGGATCAGGAGCCCGACGAGGGTGTTGAAGGTCGCGAGCCCGTAGATCGCCCCACGCACCGACGCGCGGCTCGCCGTGTAGTCGTCGACGTAGGTGCTCGCCCCGATGACCCAGTCGCGATCCGCGCTGTAGGTGATGGCCGCGATCTTCTCACGGGGGGCGTCCTCCCCCTTGTTGAGCCAGGGGTAGCGGAACAAGGACACGTCGGCTGGGCCCTGGGTGATGGCCTTCTCGGCCATCTCGCGGATGAAGAACCTGCCGCTGGCGTCCTGTGCCTTCAGGATGTTCTCGCCGTCTCTGGCGCCTCCTTTCGAGACGATGTAGTGGCCCTTGTCGTCGCCGTCGCCGCCGATAACGAAGACGTAACCGCTCTTTCCAACGGTCGTCGCGTCAATCGCGGCGCGCAGCGCGCCGTGATCGTCTCGCAGGCGAGCGGCCATCAGGGCCCCGACCGGCTGCCCTGCGGCGTCGCGGATCGGGCTGTAGGTGGTCACGTACCAGCGCCCGGCGAGCAGCTCGTGCCCGGTGAAGGGCTGACCCTGGAGGAGCGCGGCCCTGGCTGGGGCCACCGCGCCCTGGCCCGGACCGTGGCACTTCCCCGCGGGCAGGGCCTCGGCTGAGGAGGACAGGGTCGCGCGCAGGCAGCCCTGAGGGCTCACGCTGAGCACGCCGCAGACCTGCTCGGCGGACGAGCAGAGCCTGCCGAGCGCCGGCACGGGGGGCGCGCCCTCTCCAGCGCCTCGCAGCACCGCGCCCCAGTCGGGAGAGGCCGCGCTGAGGTACCTGAGGTCATCGGTCAGGCGCGCTCGGGTCTCCGCGTCCTGGACCGCGATCATCAGGCCCACGTCCCGGGAGACCCTGCTGACGCTCTGCTCCATGATCTTGTCCAGCTCCCTGTCGATCTCCAGCTCAGCCCGGCCCGCACCGACGAAGAGGGAGCTGGTCAGGAGGACCACCGGGAGCGACACCGACAGCATCGCGAGGTAGAGGACCTTAGTCTTTAGGGTCAGCCGCATGAGTTCCCCTTTGCCTCGCGTACACGATAGGCCTAGCAGGCCCTATCGTCCGGAGGTGTCCTACCTTGAGGGGGCCGTCGCGTCCTGCGTTCGCGCCCGCCGCCGCCTGCTCAGCACCAGCGGCCCCAGCAGCGCCAGCCACGGGGGGGGGGGTGCGGTGGCACAGCCGTCGGTGCTAGGGCGGGGGCCCTCCGGGGGGATGTAGGAGCGCTCCGCGCCGTCCAGCGCGAAGCCCCAGGAGCGGTCTGCGCTCTCTTCAGAGACGTTCCAGGCCAGGATGAACTGTCCACCCCTCAGCGGTGGCGTCCACAGGTCCTCGGCCTCGCCCGAGGTCGACCAGGCGATGTAGCCCTGCCCGTCGAGCACCATGACGTTATCGTCCTGATAGTCCAGCCCCCTGGCGGTGAGCGACACGCGCGAGAAGTGGAGCCTGGTCCAGGCCTCGTCGCCCAGGTTGAGCAAATAGGCGCCGTATCCGCTCCGATAGTGCTCCGGCTCCACCACCGGGGCGCCCGCGATCGGCTCGAAGTGGAGGGGGACCTCGGTTGACAGCGCAGCCCGGACCGGGGCGCCCGCTGGGGTGTGCCCCACCGCCACCGCGTGGTGGACGCCGGGGCTGAGGGGGTGCAGGGCCGACGCGCCCTCCGGGCGGCTGCCGTTGTCGGAGAACCACCAGGTCCACGCGGTCCCCAGCTCGGACTCCGCGACCCACAGCGCCTCGGGAGACCCGTGCGGGAGCGCCACGACCGCGGCGTTGGCGTCCACAGGCGCCTCGCCCAGCGCGGCGCGGACCGCCCGGCCCGCGTTGAGCCTGCCCCCGCTGAGGGTGGGGTGCCCGGCGGGATCAACGGACTCTAGCAGCGCCGCCTTCACCTCCAGCGCGCTCAGCTCGGGGCTCACAGACCACACCAGCGCCGCCGCGGCGGAGACCAGCGGCGCGGACGCGGAGGTGCCGTCGAACGCTCCGTAGCCGCCGCCATCTCTGGTGGTGAGCACCCACTCCCCGGGCGCCGCGAGGTCGACCGTCTCCCACCCCCAGGCGCTGCCCCACACACCCGGAAAATGCAGCAGCCTGTCGTAGCGATCGGAGGCCGCGACCGAGATCAGGTTGGGGTAGGGGTAGCGCGCGGGGTAGTAGCCCTCGGCGTCGGCGTTGATGGGGGCGTTGCCGGCTGAGGCGACCACCAGCACCCCCGCGTCCTGGGCGAGGTCCAGCGCCGCCATCACCACGGGGGAGGGGGCCTGTCCGTGGGTCCAAGAGCAGGACAGAATGTCGGCCCCCTCGCCGACCGCGTACGCGATCGCCTCGGCGGCGTCGGACTCAAAGCCATAGTCGGCCCCGAACACGCGCACCGCCATGATCCGCGCGTCTGGGGCTAGGCCCACCGTGGAGCGCCCGTTGACCTGGGCGGCGATCAGCCCCGCGACCTGGGTGCCGTGGCCCTCGCCGTCGGACGGATCGCCTGTGCCCGCGGGGGTGTTGACCCCGTGGATGTCGTCGACGTAGCCGTTCCCGTCGTCGTCCAAGCCGTTTCCAGGCACCTCGCCCTGGTTGGTCCACAGGGCTTCAACCAGATCGGGGTGATCGAGGTCGACGCCCGTGTCGATCACGGCGATCACCACCCCCGCGCCGCTGGCGCCCTGCGTCCAGGCGTCCAGCGCGTCCACGTCTGCGTCCCACACCCCGCCGCCCTGGCTGGTGTTCTCCAGGGCCCACTGGTCCCCGAAGGAGGGCTCATCCTGGGGACCGGTCAGGCTAAGCCGCTGATCCCTGGACACAGCCCTCACCCCGGCGAGCGCGCGAAGGGGCAGGGTGGGATCTGCGAGGCCCGGGGGACCCTCGACGCGATACCAGCCCGCGAGGCCCCGCAGGGGTCTGTTCACCCGATAACCTGGGAGGATCGCGTCCCCTCGGCTGAGCACCAGGTCGGGGGCGTGGAGCAACAGCGGGGCCGCCTGTGGGGGGCTGGCCAGGAGCACCTTGGATAGTAGGGCGAAGAGGAGCATGATAGGGCGTCCGTGGTCACAGGAAACAGGAACATGGTAGCAGCGGGGTGGAGATGACGGGTCCGAGAGTCCTGACGTTTTTGGGAGTGGGCCTGTCACTGGTCTTCGCGCTGGCGTGTGGTTCCGGGGGTGATGGTGTGGCGCTGCCCCTCAAAGGGGAGGAGGTGAAGCCCGCGGACCCGGCAGAGCTGCTGCGGCAGCAGGGTGATTTCCTGCGCGCCGAGGACATGATCAACGCGCGCATCGAGGCCAACCCACAGGACGCGGAGGCCTACAAGATCCTGGGGGACATCAAGGTCTCCCGTGGGCAGGCCTTCCGCAAGAAGTGGGACAAGAATCTTGGAAAAGCGGTAGAGGCCTACACCAAGGCGGTGGTGATCGAGCCCTCCAACTGCACCTACTGGGGCAGGGTCGCCTTTGTGGTGTCCGCTGCGGCAGAGAGCCCCGAGACGCAGCTCAGCGGCGAGGCGCTCGATCAGCTGCCGCTGGAGCAGGGGTGGTTTGACTGCCCGGGGGCGGCGCTGCTCGCGATCGAGGAGGCGCGCCCGCTCGCAGAGGGCGCGATGGCCCAGGCTCAACGCTCGCTGGGCGCCGACGCGACCAGGTATCAGCTGGAGGCCCTGACCCACCCCAAGCTGGTGGAGGGCTACAAGAAGGTGCCGCTCGCGCAGCTCCCCTGGAAGGAGCCTGCCGAGGAGCTGGAGCCCAAGCCGGGGCTCTATTTTGTCGTCCTGGAGGGGCCGGTGAAGGCCAAGGGGATGGACAACGCGCAGCCTCGGACGGTGGATGGGCCCGAGTGGATGAAGATCGCCAGGGTGGACGCTGGCGAGATCGTCTTCACCGACACCAAGACCCGCGCCAAGGCGCGCGAGCAGGGGGTGGTCACCGCGGACGCCTGCCCGGGGACCTCGTGGTCCATCGGGTCGGACGGCGGTCCGCTCGGTTACTGCGCGGCTGGGCCGTTCAACCCCTCCCGCTCGGCGATCTACGATCCGGGGCGGCTGAAGATCGCGAGCGGGACGCACTACCACCAGCCCTCCATCGTCAAGTCGGTGGTGGATGGGGACATGGTCGTGCAGGGCTCCGTGTCCTGCCTCGGGGGGCCGGTGGGGCGCCTGTTCGTCGAGAAGGCCACCTGCTCGGTTCAATATTACCGGGCCGCGAGCCAGCAGCGCCGCATCTCCACCGCCGCGGGGACCGTGGTCCCCACCCGCGAGGAGGCGGTGCGGCAGGTGGACGCCTTCGGCATGGGCGCGGTGTACGGGGTCGAGACGGGGAGGAACCTCGCCAAGGGGAGTCGCCCCCTCGGGCTGCCGTGGACCCTCGTCGATCAGCTGGAGACCGACATGTTCTCCTGTACGGGGCGCAGGCTCTTCCAGCGTGCCTGGTTCAAGGATGATGGCATAGAGTTCTACTGCACCGACGGGCGCAACAACTACAAGTTCCGGGACATGGTGTACGTGGGCCTGGAGAAGACACAGGGCTCCTAGCCCCTTGCGGAGAATTGGATGATGACCTGGGTGCTGTCCGCGTTGGCGGTGGTCGTTGTGTTGTACTTGTTGGCCGAGCTGAAGACCTCCCGCCCGGACGGGACCCTGATCCAGGTGCACCCCTACCGCCGGGCGCTGTCCTTCATCATGCCCACCCGCAACGAGTCGGTGTTCTACTACGAGGACGAGATCGACGCGGGCCCCTTCTTGGAGTACCTCGACGCCCTCAAGGAGAGCGGCCGCTTTGAGGCTCGCCTCACCCACATGATCGTGGCTGGGCTCGACCGGGGCATCTACAAATACCCGACGCTCAACCGCTTTATCGCGGGGCAGCGGCTGTATCAGCGGAAGGGGCGGTGGTTCTCCTTCGCGGTGAAGCGGGTCAAGAAGAACAAGCAGGCCAAGCTCGCCTCGGTGAAGATGGAGATGAACGACGGGCAGACCTTCGAGGAGCTCTGCGGGCGCATCAACAAGCACATCTACCGCGAGCGCTCTGAGGAGCAGACGGAGCTGGACAAGGAGCTGGCGCTGCTCAACCTGCTCCCGCGGCCGATGTTCCGCTATGGCTACAGGCTGGCTCGGATCCTCGACTACTACAACCTGCTCCCCGCCTCCTTCATCAAGGGCGACGCGATGTTCGCCTCGGTCTTTATGGCCAACCTGGGCACCATCGACATGAACGCCGGCTTCCACCATCTCTTTGAGTGGGGCACCAACTCCATCTTCGTGGTGGTCGGGCAGGTGGTCGAGAAGGTGGTCGTGGTTGACGGCGAGATGGTGATCCAGAAGCGGCTCCCGCTCCGGTTCACCATGGACGAGCGCGCGGATGACGGGATGGGCGCGATGCTCGGGACCGAGGTGCTCAAGGAGACCCTCCTCAACCCGCGCGAGATCCTCGGTGGCCTGACCGACGACTACAACCCGCCGCTCACCCCCGCGAAGGGCTAGCGGGGCGATCGGGTCGCCGTTCCCGTCGCCCACCGGCTGGTGTCGCCCGTGGCGTCCGCCCCTCGTCCCTCTCGTGGTCCCGCGTGCGCTCTCCTCGGGGAGCTGGCCTTCACGGACGAACCTGCGTCGATGAGCTCGGTCTGGATGCTCCGCTCCACGCTCCAGGGACCCTGGTCCAGCGCCTCGGATCAGGAGGGCGCGGTGTCTGTACCCAGGCCTCGCACCCTGCTGCGCCGTCGCGGTGGTCCGCTCGTCCCCGCGCCACAGGGAGCGCCGCGGGGCCCGTCCTGCGCTGGACGGTCGCTGGTGGCCCGAGGGGGCGCCGCGGATGAGCGCGCTCCTCGTCACGCCCGCGCTGCGCGCCGCGCAGCAGCAGCGCTGCGCGCCGGGTGGCGCGAGGTGGGCTCAGGACAGCGCTCACCGTCGGTGACCCCGCAGTCGTTGGCGCCATCGTCAGCGCGGTCGCGGTGTGGCCGACGCGCGACGTGTCGGACCGCGGGATGCTGCCGCGGACCCGCGGCGCGTGCGCGCGTGGGACCGACGGGTTCTGGATCGCTGGCCCCAGGACGCCGAGGGCGTTGTCGGCCGCTGGCTGTGCTGGCTTGCGTCCGTCCCGAACGAACGTTGAGCCCCTCGAAATAAGTCCCACCGCTGCGCTCCCTCTCCCAAAACGCTGGTTCGTCCGTAGCACGTCGCGACGAAAATCGGCGTTCTCCCGTAGCGTCGGCGGCCTTACCACGCGCAGAGGGGGTTCCTACGCGTGGCACAACGTTCGCTTCCTTCCTCCTGGCGCCCGACGCACTCGACCTCAGCGCTCCACCCGTGGGGGCTCCAAGGCACCGCATCTAACCGGTGGTTCAGGGGAGGCTCGCATGTGCCACCAGGGACGGTAGACCGGGTCCTCTCACCGGACGGAGCTCCTGGTACGCAACAAGAAGGAAAGTATGTGCATTATTGGCGAGGATGCGGCGAGCCCGTCCCACAGGCCCGGGCCGCCAGAGCCTGGCCTTTGGGTGATAGTCCGGATCGCGTGGGTGGGACGGGGTGCTGCGCGCCAGACCTCGACGCAGGGCGGTACCGCCTCCGCCGCTGCGGGGCGGCAGCGCGTTGGGGGGGCCTGCGAGAGGTGGCGGCCACGGTGCACCCTGGCCACCTGGGCTGCTATGGCGGCGGCGCGCTCGGACACGTGGCGCGGTCACACACCCTCTGCGGGCGGGGCGAGGGCAGCGGAGGCGGCGGGGCGCCCCGAGCTGCCGACCAGCGCTGCGCGTGTCGGCACCGGTCAATCCGCCGGACAGACTCACAGGACGCGCTTCATCATTCCACGGGAACAATCCGATGAAGTTGCTCGTCGAATCCTACAGAGTGGAGGCTGGCGCCGAGTCGCGAGGCATGTCGGCGTGTGGCCGCCGTTCCCTGGGGAGGAAGCGTACTTTTGTACGCGACGAGCGTAGGAACAAGGACACGCGTCGAGAGGCCAGCGACCCGGTGCCCGCGTGGCCGCTGCGCCTCAGCAGCGCCTCCTCGCCATCGCCGGGGCCCCGAAGCCCTTGCCCGTGGCGGGGACGCGGGGCGGTTGGCGCGCCCTCCTGATCGAGCCGCGGCGTATGGCGTGGGCAGACCGGCCCGGAGCGGGCGTCGAGGCGCGCGAGGATCGCTCGGCGTGGCGCGAGGACTCGAGATGAAAATTGACTCCTGACCCACGGGTCAGTTTTCAGTCTGACCCGCGGGTCAATTGTGCCGATCCAAGGCAGGGGACCCGCAGGTGTGTAACGGAATTCGCACCTGTCGCTGCGTATAGGCGGCTCTCACCCTAGCGAATCGGCGTGTGGCTGTCTTGACCACCCACTGCGGTCGCAATACCTCCCACTCCCGCAAGAGGCCTGTCGCCAGCGGGAGGGAGGCGGTCATTTCTCCGACCAACCAGCAGCTCAGCCACCTCACCGGCCCCGAGGCCAAGGCCGTCGCCGCCCTGTCGGACGCGATGTTCCCGGTGGGTGGGGCCTTTGAGGCCGGCGCGGCGAGCGTCGGTACGGTAGCGTGGATCGACGACTACCTGGGGCGGCTTCCGAGGCAGCAGCGCCTGCTGCTCCGCGGGATGTTCATGCTCTTTGAGACCGACGTGACCGCCAACGGGCCGCGGCGCTTCTCCAGCGCTAGCGCCGAGGAGCGGTCGCAGATCCTCCACCGGTGGGAGACCAGCGAGCTCTACGCCCGCCGAGCCTCTTTTCTGGCCCTCAAGGGGACGCTGCTGATGGCCTTCCTCAGCGACGTCACCGTCCGATCCCAGCTCGGGATCATCCCCGGGAATGAAGCCCTCATCAAGCTCCAGCGCGAGGCGGAAGCTGCGCTTGGATCGGAGGAAGCATGACACGCGTTGCCGAACTCAAGAACAGATGGGCCACAGATCAGCTGGTCACAGGCGTCGAATTCGACCAGTGGATGGAGGTGTTGAAGGCGGGCCAGTGGAACGTGAGCGCTGACTACGCCCACCGCCTCGCCTCGATCACTGGCCTGAGCCTCGCCACCTCCGCCCTGGGGAGGCTCGACGACATGCGCTACGGGCGCCAGATCGCTCAGATGGAGATCAAGCCCACCCCGCTGTTCATCCTCGGGCACTGGCGCTCCGGCACCACCCACATGCACGACCTGCTGGGGCGTGACCCGAACCACACCTTCACCGATGTGTTCCAGGTCATCTTCCCCACCGCCTTCCTCAGCTCGCGCGCGGTGGGCACCAGGCTGCTCGCCAACGCCCTCCCCAAGAAGCGCTCCTACGACAACATGCGCATGGGGTGGGGCGAGCCGGCCGAGGACGAGATCGCGCTCCTCAAGCTGCACGGGATGAGCTTCTACGGGGCGCTGATGTTCCCCGACGCCGCGTCGAAGTACGAGAAGTACATCGACTTCTTGGAGTGCACCGAGGCGGAGCGGAACCGCTGGAAGCAGACCTTCGAGTGGTTCATCAAGAAGGTGATGATCCAGAGCGGCGGGAAGCGGGTGATCGTGAAGTCCTGCCCGCACTCTGCGCGGATCCGGATGATCCTGGACCTGTTCCCGGACGCGAAATTCGTCCACATCCACCGCCACCCCTACAACGTCTTCGCCTCGATGATGCACATGCGCGGCAAGGTGGACTGGGAGAACTTCCTCCAGCGGCCGGACGAGTCCTTCATCTCGGGCCGCGCTGAGCACACCGCGACCATCGGCAACCGGCTCTTCACCAGGCTGATCGAGGACCGCGAGCTGATCCCCAAGGAGAACCTCATCGAGGTGGGCTTCGAGGATTTCACCGCGGGCAACCAGCTCCAGTACCTCGAGCAGATCTACACGCAGTTCAACCTCCCAGACTGGGATCGCTATCGGGCATCCATCAAGCCCTATCTCGACTCCCTCAAGGGATATCGCACCAACAAGCTCGACATCGATCAAGAAATGATGGATTTCGTCTGGGATCGGTGGCGCATCGTCTTCGACACCTACGGGTACAAGCGGGAGCTGAACCAATGAGCACCAACAACCTCATCGAGGAGCACCTCCACTCCTCGGCCCACATGGCCAAGAAGCACATCCACCCCAAGCTCATGAAGATGATGGAGCTGGGAGGCATGGCCTCCGTCTTTGAGCGCGGCGAGGGCGCCTACCTCTACGACATGAAGGGGGAGCGCTACCTCGACTTCCTCTCCGGTGGCGGCGTCCACTTCGTGGGTCGCAACCACCCCAAGGTCATCCAGGCGATGCAGGACGTCCTGAGCGCCAACTACCCCAACCTGGCCATTATCAACGCCTCGATCCTCGGGGGCATCGCCGCCGAGAAGCTCAAGGAGCTGATGGACTTCCCGGACTCGAAGGTGGTGTTCGCCAACTCCGGCTCCGAGGCCACCGAGGTGGCGCTCCGCTTCGCCCGCTACGTGACCCGCCGGCGCCGGTACCTCTACCTCGACGGCGCCTTCCACGGGCGCACCTGGGGGGCGATCTCTGTGAACGGCTGGGCGGCGATGAAGGAGGGCATGGAGCCGATGCTCCCCACCTGCACCCCGCTGCCTCCCAACGATCTGGGCGCGCTTCGCCGCGAGCTGGCCCGGGGCGATGTGGCGGGGATCATCATGGAGCCGGTGCAGGGCATGACCCTCATCCCGCTCGATCCCGGCTACATGCGCGAGGCGGCGCGCCTCTGCAAGGAGCACGGCACCCTGCTCATTGCGGACGAGGTCCAGACCGGCTTCGGGCGCTGTGGCGAGTGGTTCCTCTCTCGCTCCTACGGGATCAAGCCCGACATCATCACCACCTCCAAGACCATCTCCGGCGGCCACATGCCGGTCAGCGCGGTGGTGGTTTCTGAGGAGACCTACAACCGGGTGTACGACAAGTTCACCTCGGGTCCGTTCTACTTCTCCACCTTCGCCGAGAACAACCTCGCGATGGCGGCGACCGTCGCGACCATCGAGGCCCTCAAGGACATCGACGCCCCCGCCAGGGCACAGGTGATCTCGCAGCGGATCCGCGATGGGGTGATGAAGCTGGCCGAGAAGCACGACGTCATCGACCGGGTCATCGGCAAGGGGCTGATGATCGGGATCATCTTCAAGGAGTCTGAGCAGCTCGCCCTCAAGGTGCAGCAGCGGGTCCTCAAGGTCGCCGAGCCCACCTTCTTCGGGGCCGCGGTCAACGTGGACATGTACACCAAGCAGAAGGTCATCGTGCAGGTGCCGGGGCCCGGCCTCAACGCGATCAAGATCCTGCCGCCCGCGGTCACCTCGGACGCGGACGCGGACTACTTCGTGCAGGCGCTCGACAACACCCTGACCTCCTTCTACAAGACCGGGCCCGCGATGGCCCTCGGGCAGTCGGCGGTCAAGGACACCATCAAGACCGTCAAGGAAGCGCTCCCCGGGATCGGAAAAAAAAACTCCTGAGGCACGAGCGTCTCGTCGAGCTCGGTGACTACACCGGGCCGGTCGAGGACGAGTGCGACTACCTCATCATCGGCTCGGGTCCAGGTGGCGCCACCGTCGCGCGTCACCTGGCCCACCCGGGGAAGAAGGCCATCGTCGTCGAGGCGGGGCCGGTGTGGCGCACCAGCGACTACACCCCTGTCGCAGCCCACGCCATGGCGCGGTACTTCGAGGACGGCGGGATGCGGATGGCGCGCGGGAGCGTGTTCCTTCCCACCATCCAGACCAGGGTCCTGGGAGGCGGCTCGGTGTTCAACTCCGCGATCTGCCTCCCGCCGCAGGGCTTCGCCCTCCGCCGGTGGGAGGAGCGGAACGGCCTGGTCGGGATGGACGAGGCCTCGCTGCGCCCCTACATCGACAGGGCCTGGTCCTTCATGGGCGTGCAGCCCACCCCCGCCGCGGTGCAGGGGCCGCGCAACGACCTCTTCGCGCTAGCGGCGGACAGGCTGGGCTGGTCGTCGGAGCCCATCGCGCGCAACGTACAGGGCTGCGACGGGGCTGGGGTGTGCATCATCGGCTGCCCCTCCGGAGCGAAGAACTCGGTCGATCGGCGCGGCATCCCCGAGCTCCTGGAGGCGGGAGGTACGGTCTACACTTCGCTCCGCGTCGACAAGATCACCTTCAAGGGCGGCAAGGCCACCGGCGCTGAGGGCTGGGTGGTCAACACGGACACCGGCGCGCGGCTGCACCGGGCGCGGATCAAGGCCAAGGTGGTGGTGGTCTCTGCGGGGGCGGTGGGCACCCCGGCGCTGCTCCAGCGCTCCGGCCTGCGCCGGAAGGCCATTGGCGCCAACCTCCAGTTCCACCCCGGCACCCAGCTGATGGCCCTGTTCGACAAGCCGGTCTATCCCTGGGCTGGGGCCACGCAGGGGTATCACTCCCTGCAGTTCCTCGATCAGGGGATCAAGCTGGAGACCCTGTGGGGCAGCGCCGAGCTGATGGCCTTCCGCTTCCCTGCTTACGGCGCTAGGCTCAAGAACCTGCTCGGTGACTACGACAAGATCGCGGTCTGGGACGCGTGGGTCAGCGGGATCGACTCGGTGGGCTCGGTGCGCGCCCTGCCCGGCGGGAAGGTGGACATCCAGTACACTATCGGGGACGGGGACGTGCTGCGGATGAGCGAGGCGATGGCCAAGCTCACCGAGATGGCCTTCGCCGCGGGGGGCGTGGGCGCGATCACTGGGGTCCACGGGCTGCCCGACGTGCTCCGCGATCCAGCGGACGCCAAGCTCTTCCGGCAGCGTCAGTTCAAGGCGGATCATTTCCCGATGGCCTCGAACCACGTCTTCGGTGGGATGTGCATGGGCGCCGACGAGGACCTGCACGCGACCGGCAACGATCAGCGGGTCTATGGCACGGAGAACGTCTACGTGGCGGACACCGGACTGTTCCCCGAGAGCCCGGGGGTCAACCCGATGTTCCCCGCCATGGTGCTGGCGGAGCGCCTCGCGGACATCCTGGTCGCCAGGTACGGCTGAGGGACGGGAGGGGGCGCTCTCAGGGGGCGCACCCTCCAGGCGGCAGGGGCGGAATTCCCGCGCCGGGAGCAGGATCTGCGTCCATGCCCAGGTGGCGAGCAGCTACCCAGAGCGGATATAGGTTCGGCCTCTCTTGGAGAATGCCGTGCTCCTCACTCTCGCGCTGCTGACTAACGCTCAGGCCGCCCCTATCGTCTGGCCCGCCGGCCACACAGTCCCTGACGCCGTCGCGCTGCATCTCACGGACGCGGGGCTCGACAAGGGCGCGGCGCTGGTGCCGGCCTTCATCCCCACCGAGCCGATGGACATCCCCCCCATGGCGGAGGAGGGGAGCTTCTACTCCTACTCGTTCAGCGACGGGTGGGTGGCCTTCGAGGTGCTCGGCTCCGACGTTCAGCCCGGTGTGGACGAGCTGGTGGTGGTGGCGACCGGCAACGCGTGGGTCAACGACGCCGCGGATCCCTTTATGCTCACCTACGACGCGCTGCTGTCGGATGAGTGCCCTGGCTATGTCTCGCCCTTCCCCTGGGAGGCGCGCATCCCCTTCAAGTTCGCGGTCATGTCCGACAAGACCGTGGACGTCACCATCGATCACATCGACATGACCCTCGATCTGACCAATGAGGACATCCACCTGGACTGCAACATCACCTACCTGGAGATGGCGCTGGACGCCTTTGGATACTCCCTGTACGGCATGATCATCGACATGGCGCAGGGGGAGATGGAGACCCAGCTCCAGGAGCAGATCCCCGATCTGGAGGCGATGCTCGAGGACGCCCTCAACCAAGCCCGCTACGACGGTACCATGGCGATGGGGGACATCACCCTGCACATCAAGGTGGAACCGCACGAGATCAACGTCACCCCCGCCGGGCTCGAGTACGTCCTGGAGGGCTCTGTGGAGGGAGACACCCACCACGCGTGCGTGGCCGCGTGGGACGAGGGCTTCTCGACCGCCTGGGGCTCGCCGGTCCCTGCCATCGCCGACGACCCGGCTGGTACCGAGCTGGGGGTCCTGCTCTCGGACGACTTCACCAACCAGGCCCTCTACTCCCTCTGGGCGGGCGGCCTGCTGTGCTACGACCTCGCCTCTGGCGACCCCAATTCTCCGGTGCCGGTGGACGGAGGGATGGTCGGGCTGCTGGCTGGGGAAGCGGTAGGCGCGGTTGTGAACGAGGACGGTCCCGCGATCATCCGCACGGTCCCCAGCGCTCCCCCTGTGGCCAAGTTTGATGGCGGGCATGACCTCGACATCGTCATCGACCCCCTGGGCCTGGACCTCTTCGCCGAGGTCGACTACCGCATGGCCAGGCCCCTGTCGGTTGACCTGCTGGTGGACGCGGGGACAGACCTCATCCTGGACAGCGCCACCGGCGAGCTGAAGGTGGTGATCGACATGGGGGCCGGCTCGGTGGAGACCAGGGTGGTGAGCAACGAGTTCGCGCCAGAGGCCACCGCGCAGATCGAGGCCGAGCTAGGGCCCAAGGTGATCAGCCTCCTGGAGCCGCTGTTGGGGTCCTTCGTCGGGGACATGTCCTTCGCGCTCCCCGCCTTTGAGGGGCTGGGGATGACCAGCCTGGACGCCACAGCGGCCGGCCCTGACGGCGACTGGCTGGGGCTCTGGGCCACCCTGGGCGAGGTGAGCTATGGCGCAGAGGGCTGCTCCGGCGGCTGCTCCGCGGTGGGCTCTACCGCCCTGTGGTGGGCGGCGCTCGCGGGCGGCGTCGCGATCCGGCGGCGCCGCCGCTAGGGCGGCGGTCAGCGCTCCGCGCCTGTCGCCCAGCGGGTGCTCTCGCCCGAGGCGTCACCCCGTCGTCGGTCACACGCTCCGGTAGGTTCCCCCCGTCCCTGGGGAGCGGGTTGACGCGCTAGCGCGCTCGGGTGGCTTGGGCGATCGCCTGCCGGAGCTGGGACGGGGTGAAGGGGCTGGGGAGCCTGCCGGGACCGGGCTCCAAGGGCGGGGTGTCCAGCGGGTCGCATGCCAGGATGGGGGCGCTGGAGGATGAGGCCGCGCGGCGTCGGAGCTGCGCGCGGTCCTCTGCCGGGACGTCGCAGCCGAGCACGACCACATCGACCTGATCCAGCAGCACCCTGTCCACCTCGGGGACCGCGGTGACCTCGTGCCCCTCGCGCTCCAGCATCCTGACCAGCCCCTCGCGCAGTCGGCGGTTGCTGGCTACCACCTGCACGGCGCGAGGGGTGACGGCGAGGGGGGACTCTGGGAGGACGCTAGGGGGCGGCGCCTGCGGGACCAGCGCGATGCGCACCTCCGTGCCCCGGTCGGGGCTGGAGCTTAGGGTGAGGCTCCCCCCGACGCTCTCCACGTCCGCCAGGACGGAGGGGAGCCCAAAGCCGGCCCCCTGACGCCCCCTCCTGGTGGTGAAGCCCGGCGACGTCGCCTGCGCCAGGGTCGCCTCGTCCATCCCCGCCCCGGTGTCGGCGGCGCAGAGGACCACCTGGCCACCCTCCGGGAACAGGCGCAGCGACAGCTCTCCTCCGTGGGGCATGGCGTCCCGCGCGTTGAGGGCCAGGTGGAGGAACAGGTTCTCAAGGCTGGACAGCGGCAGGTCGACCCACGGCTCGACCTCGATCACCACGATGAGCTCGATGTCGTCGGGGAGCAGCCTGCGCAGGGTGCGGGTGGAGGCCTGGAGCGCCAGGGAGAGTGAGGAGCGCCGCTGGCTGGAGGGGGAGAGGGGCGTCAGGTTTTGGAGCTGGGTGGCGATGGCCTCGGCGCGTCGCAGCGCTGAGCTCAGCGCGGTCTCTGCGGAGCGTCGCTCCTCCGACTCCGCCGCGGTGGCCAGACGCTGCGTGGAGAGCCGGATTTCGGACAGTGTCTGACCCAGCCGGTGAGCCATCCCGCTCGCGACCTTCCCCATGGACCCCGCCCGCAGGCTGTGCTCCAGCTCATTGGAGAGCCTGATCGTCTCGGCGCTCTCTTGGTGGAGGCGCTTCAGGGTCTCGACGCCTGCACGGTGCGCGTCATCCTGCCGCTTGCGCAGCGCGTGGACCTGGATCGCGAGGGGCGTGAGGATGACGAGGACCGCTGTTCCCACCCGCAGCCAATCGAGTGAGGACAGCCCCGCGGGGCGTATCCAGCCCGCAAGGCCGATGACGGCAGCGACCTGAGCGAGCAGAGGGACGACAGTGGTGCGCGGCAGCAGCAGGGCCGAGAGCACCACCGCCGAGGCGAGGAACGCCCCCGCGCCAGGTAGGGGCCCGAAGGAGGTGATCGCTCCCAGGGTGAACAGCAGCATCAGCTCAACATAGGCCCACGCCCGGACCGTGAGCGCGAGCCTGCGCCCGAACGCGGCCATCCCCAGCAGGGCTAGGCCGGCCCCCCAGTAGAGCCACACCCACCCAGGGGGGGTGGGCCCACGGAAGGCTGCCAGTCCGAAGCCGGCGATCGCCGGGGCGCCGAGGAAGACGATGGCGATGTCCATCGCGCGGAGGGGATCGTCGGGCGCATCGAGTCGGAAGCGTTGCATGAAGACCTATCGAGGGGGATAGGGCTGTCTAGCATCTGGAACGGCTCTACGCGACAATTGGTTTCAATCTTCGCTATACGGGCAAGGAAACGTTCGCGTGGGTTTGGACGCGGGCCGGCGGGCTGCGAGGGGCCCAGGCGCTGAGCGTGCCGGGGCCGAGGAGAGGCGTTGCGGGCGTTGCCCTTCAACCCACGGCGTCGACCGACAGTGAACGCCGGCGTGGCCCTGCGGGTCCCGAGCGGGTCGGCTCGAAGGCGGTGCGCCACCGCACGCACCGTCAGGACCTCCGGCCAGGACCTCCGGCCCATGCGTCCGCCCCCTGCTCAGGATCGCCGTCGATTCGATAGGCAAATCCAGCACTCTGGAGGACGTCGTGAAAATCGTGGCCGATCGGCTCGGGCTCAGCAGCCCTTCGCCGCCCACGCCCCGCCCGTGGAGCCTCCCGGCTGGGTGCTGTCACGGACGAACCAACGTTATCGGCGCGCCTCGCGCTCCGCGCCGGGCGCTGGGGCATTCCGGCCCTCGGCCAAGCGGGTGGTTCCACGACGTTGTGAGCTCGGACCGGACCTCCTGTCGGCCGCTGCCTCCGCCCCCTGCTCAGGATCGCCGTCGATTCGCATGGCCGGTCCTTCGCTGTGAACCAGGTCGCGTGATTCGCGACCGATCGGCTCAGGCTCTGCTGCCCTGTGCGGCCCGCGCCGCGCCCGGGGAGCGTCGAGGCAGGGGGGTACAACGAATGAACCTTCGTTATCTGTACATCGCTCCCTCGCCGCACCGGGCGCTGGGTCCTCCCGAGCCCTGGGCTAGCCGGGCCTCCACGACGCGGTGCGCTCGGACCGGATGATCTGACCGTGGCCTTCGGGGGCGTCATCGATCGACGAGCGCCCCTCGGCGCGGTCCGCGTCGCCCGGGGGTAGCGCCCTCGTCACCTACCGGTCGCCGACCCGCGACCGCTCGGAAGCGGGCGACACGGCCGGCGCGGGGACCCCCTCGCCGGGGGTCCCGCTCAGCCCTCCCGCTCCACCCGCACGGCGGTGCCATAGGCCATGATCTCCGCGGCGCCCTGCATCACCATCGAGGTGGTGAGGTGCACCCCGACGATCGCGTTGGCGCCCCGCTCCAGCGCGTCTGCCTTCATCCGGTCGAGGGCCTGCTCGCGCGACTCACCCATCATCTTCGTGTACTCCGAGATCTCGCCCCCCACCAGGGTCTTGAGCGCGGCCATGATGTCGTGTCCCGCGTGGCGGGCCCTGATGGTGTTCCCCCGCACCAGGCCGAGCACCTCGGTGATGCGGTGTCCGGGGATGGACGGGGTGGTGGTCATCATCATGCCTGCGTCGGGCTTGTGGACCAGCGCGGCGGCGGACTGGAGAGCTTGGCTCATCGGGTCACCTCGTTGTAGGGATCGTGGGTGGCGAGTCGTCCGCGGAGGACGGAGAGAAACAGCAGGAACAGGCTGCCGAGGAGCAGGGCGGTGCCCCCCTTGGCCCACAGGGGGGCGGCCTCGTCGAGCAGCAGCTCGGTCAGGCCGCCCCCGAGCAGCACCGCGAGCGCGAGGGCGAACAGGGCCAGTCCCAGGCCGCGCAGCGGGCTGATCTGCCGCTCCCGGTCCTGGTGCAGCTCGCCCTCCAGCCGCGCGACCCACCCGTCGGTGACCGCTTTCAGGGCCCTGTGGCGCTCCAATTCGGCCATTACCTCGGGGCGGTCCGCGGCCCAGGCCAGCAGCTCCTCCTCCTCGGCGGGGGTAGCGGCGCGGTCCACCACCTTGACCATCAGCTCTTCTAGGCGTTCTGGGCTCATGTCATCTCCAGGGCGAGGGTGAGGGCCGCGCGGGCCCGATAGAGGCGTGACATCACCGTCCCCTTGGGGAGCCCGAGCACCTGGGCGATCTCGGAGTAGGAGAGATCCTGGAAGTGCCTCAGCGACAGGATCTCGCGGTGCTCCTCGGTCAGGGTCTCCATCGCGGCGCGGACCCTGTCGATCGCCTCCCGCTGGCCGATGGCGTCCAGCGCGCTGCCCTCCGGGCTGGAGACCCTGTCGCTGTCCAGGCCGGACACCGCTTGGTGACGGCGCCGGTCTCTCGCGTCGGCGCAGGCGTTGCGGACGATGCGGTAGAGCCACGGGTAGAAGGGGCGCGCGGGATCGTAGCGGTCTCTGGCGCGGTGGGCGCGGAGCAGCGCCTCCTGGGCGATCTCTCGCGCCTCCTGCTCGTCGCCCAGCAGCCCGAGGGCGGCCCGGTGGACGCGGGGCAGCGAGGCGGCGAGCAGGAGGTCGAAGGGGGTGCTCATGGTGATTCCGGGGTGACGGTGGCGGCGGTCGGGCAGCCACCACTCCCTACGGGTGAACGTGCGCCCTATTCCCCCACAAAGAGCAGCCCCGCGGCGACCTGCTCCCTCACCTGGCCCCCCATCAGGCGGCCCACGAGGTGCAGGGCGAAGCGCATCGCGGTGGCGGGCCCACGGGAGGTGAGCACCACCCCCGCGTCGACCACGTCCTCGGCCAGGGCGCCGCCGGTAGAGAGGCGCCCCTCCAGGCCCGGGTACATCGTGAAGCGGCCCTGTGGCAGCACCCCCGCCGCGTCCAGCACCATCGGCGCGGCGCAGATCGCCGCCACCGGCGCCCCGCTCTCCACCCGCGCGCGGAGCAGGTCGCGCAGGCCCTGGTGGGCGATCATCCGCTGGGTCCCTCCCATGCCGCCGGGGAGCAGCACCAGGTCCCAGGGCCCCTCCGCCGCCGCCAGCGCGGTGTCAGGGGTGATGGACAGGCCGTGGGCGCCGACCACCGCGCCGTCACCTTCCAGGCCACCCACCACGACCTCGATCCCGCCCCTGCGGAGCACGTCGATCAGGGTGACGGCCTCGATCTCCTCGAAGCCCTCCGCCAGGGGGACCAGGACCCGCTTCACGCGCTCCTCCGGCGGCGCAGCGCAGCGCCCGCGAGGGTCGCCAGGCCCAGCAGGCCCGAGGCTGGGAGTGGTCCGCCGTGCCCGCAGCCTCCGCCGCAGCCTCCCCCGTCCGTGCTGTTGCAGCCAGCGCCCTCGCCGTAGGGCACCGGCCCGATGTTGGCGTAAGCGCCGAAGTGATCGTTCTCTGTCCCCGCCGGACGGAGCTCCAGCGAGGTCAGCCCCACCCCGGAGATGGAGGGTATGGCGAAGCTCAGGCTGTCGGTGTAGCTCCCGAGCATCGGCAGGACCACCGTGTCGAACAGGCTGTCGAAGTGGTCCGCGAGGGCCTCGTCCTGTCCGGGAAGCAGCTCGTTGTGGACGATCACCGTGGTCAGCCCTTCGGCAGACAGATCTACCACCACGTCCAGGTTCCCGGTGGGCGCGTCGAGCAGCAGGTCCACCCCCGCCTCCAGGTCCAGATCGGCGCCCACGACGCGGGTCCGCCGGTAGTCCAGATCGGCCATGAAGTCGACCCCGAGCTTGTCGACGCTGAGGTTGACGTCGTGGCCGCCCACCGCGTGCACCAGGGGCGGCGCGGCAGGGCGGGTCACCAGCTCCAGGTCTCCAGAGGCGTCCGGGAAGATCTCCTGGTAGTCTTCCGACAGGCTGGCGAGCAGGGCGGTGCTCAGAGGCAGCCCGTCCTCCGCCGACAGGTCCTGGCACAGCAGGCCGCCGCGCCAGGTGGCGTACAGCGCCTGGTTGATCCAGTCGTCGTCGATGAAGGCGCCGATGTGGTGCGGGGAGACCTCCAGGTCCGGAGGCGCAGAGCCAATGGCCGGGGCAGTGCCCTGGGTCGCGTGGGACTGGGAGACCTGGTAGTCCGCTACGCACGCGTCGGGGGGCGCGTCGAAGGACCCCGCCATCGCCACCCGCACCCCGTCGGGGCGGATGCGCACGTCGGAGGGGTTGAGCCGCATCTGGAGGGGGACCCCCTGCAGGTCGAGGGTCTGATCGATGGCCAGCCCGTTGAAGGAGTCCTCGATCGTCAGCTCCAGCTGATCCAGCATATCCACGATCTGCGCGTTGACCTCGTCCAGGGCGAAGTCGATGGCCATGTCCACCGGGGACAGGCCCACCCAGTCCATGACGTCGTCCAGGGTCCCGACCCAGCAGTCCATCGCGACCTGATCCCGGTTCAGCCCCACCTGCACCGACTGGAGCAGGGTGATCTCCGCGTCCAGTCTCGCGGGGGTGACGGTGTGGTCCATCCGCAGCTCGATGTCGGCCAGGACCTCTACCGGGAAGGGATCGATGTGGACGTCACAGTCCGCGAGGGTCCACCACCAGAAGGTGTAGGCGTCCACCTCCACCACGAAGGGGTCGCTGGCGTCATTCATCCAGACGTTGAGGCTGAGGTCCAGGTGCAGGGTGTCCAGATCGGGGCTCAGGGTCCCATCCTGCATCGCCATCCCGACCCACATGTTGTGGACCCAGTACCTGTAGACGGCGCCATCACCGTAGATGTCGTCCAGCGGGAGCCGCTCGGGGAGGAAGGCGGGCACCACCTCCAGCAGGGCGTTGAGCCCCTCCTCGGTCACGTCGACGCTCACCGCCGGATCGATGGTGGCGCCAGGGGGCCAGTCGGCGAGGGCGAGGGTTGGGAGCAGGAGGAGGAGGGACATGCGGGCTCCTTCATAGCGTCCCGACAGCATAGCTCCCCGCTCGGCACCTCACAACACGCGCCTCACCTCCAGGGCCTCGACGAGGAATTCCACCCACCGCTGAGCCTCGCGGTGTTTGTCGGGGGCGACCCCGGCGGTGGCCGCAGCCAGGGACCTGTGGTGGCCTAGCAGCTGGGTCAGGTGGGCCTCCAGCAGGGGGTGCCCCTCCGACAGCAGCCTGGGCCCCACCGCCAAGGTGAGGCCGGTCGCGGGCTCCTCGCCAGGGACGACCCTCAGGACCTCGGCGTAGCGCCGCGCCTCAGGGGCCAGGGACTCCGCGTCAATGCGCCAGCCGTTGGCTGCGAGCCAGCGCCGCAGGCGGGGCGGGTCGTCGGGGGCGTGGAGCACCGCCACCGCGGGGGCAGGGCCTCGCGACAGGATCGCCTCGATGGTGCGCGCGCCCATGCCAGCGATGACGGCGCAGGGCACCTCCCTGAAGGGCGCCAGGCCGTCCGCGACCACCCACCGCAGGCCGCGTCGCCTGGCCTGGTGCGGGTGCCGCTCGGTGGTGATCACGCGGGGGAGCGCCCCGCTGATGTGCCCGTGGTCGGCGCCCACGTCGATGACCAGCAGGCCGCTGGGGACCAGCTCGAGGATCGCGGCCAGCCGTGGGTGGCGTCGCACTATCGCGCCACGCCGCCGGCGTGCGCTGCCGCGGCCAGGGCGGCCCGCTCGCGCAGGCGCCGCGCGGTGTCAGCCGCCGGCGATGCAGCCACCCCCTCCCTCAGCGAGGCCATGAGCTGCTCCAGCGCCTGCGAGAGCTCGGGCACCTCACCGCCAGGGGCGCGCAGCAGCTGCTCCTCCACCTCGCGCAGGGTGCCCCGCAGGTCTGAGGACACCGCCTCGGCCAGATCGAGGGAGGCGATCTGGGCGCGGGCCTGGAACAGCAGCTCCCAGGTCGGGCCGTCCATCCGCCAGGACGCGCAGTGGTCTGTGGCGCGCTGCAGGGCGCGGCTCCTGGCGACCGACCGGGCGGACACCGCGCCCCCGCCGATCGCGGCCAGCGTCGCGAGCAGGGCCACCGCGGCGCTCAGCCAGGGGATGAGCCCCAGCGCCAGGGCTACCGCCCCTCCGAGGACCGTCAGGGTGCTCAGCGCCACCACCGTCAGCCCTATCAGCAGGCCGACGCCCGCGCCGCCGCGGGTGACCTGTGCGCCAACCTGCGCCGCCCGCTGCGCCAGCGCTGCGGCCTCGTCCCGGCTCCGGTACACCCCCAGCACGATCGGCAGGCCTGAGGACTCCGGGGCGCGGAGCCCCTCTAGCGCCAAGCCCCCGAGCGCTGCCACCAGGCTCTGATCGGCGGGGCTGAGGTCCAGGGCTCGAGCCGCGGGGATCTGCACCGCGAAGCGCCAGGAGGGCACGTCCGCGCGACCGCGCGAGCCCCCTGGGCTGGTCGTGGTGTATTTCACCTCACCTGGAGAGGGAGGGGCCGCAGAGGATCGCTCCGCCATCGCGCAGACCTCCCTCCCGTCAGGATTTTCCGATGATCCGCACCTTGACCTGCCCCTCGTTGGGCTGCATCGCGATCATCACCGTGCCCATCCCGTCGGCGCGCACAGAGAATTCCACCTCGTAGCTCAGCCCCGAACCGGCCATCTTCCCGCCCACCGCGGTGGCGACCTGCTTGCCGACGTCACCCACCATGTCGATGAGCCTGAGCAGCGCGGTGTCCGGGTCCGGCAGCTCTTCCAGGTCGTTCTTGGCGAAGGCGCCACCCGCCTGCGCCTCCAGGAGGACAGTGGTGGTGTCGCTGATCTTGGTAGAGTAGAACATGGGTGACCGCTCCGTGGGCCTGGAAGGACGGGTCGCGGTTGCGACAGCGGGCCCAGGCCTGCTGTGGCAAGGTAGCACGCTGGTTCGCGACACGGGAGGCTGGATGGCCGCGCCACTGACCCTAGAGGCACTGATCGACTTTCTGCTACAGGCGCCGCTGTTTCAGGCCCTGGAGCCCGAGGAGCTGTCGGTGGTGGTGCAGCGGATGGAGGTGGAGTACGTCGACGCGGGAGGGGCGGTCTTTGAGCAGGGAGACCCTGGCGACGCGTGGTTCGTGGTGTATGAAGGCGAGGTGCTGGTGACCCGCAGGGCCACCGGCGGGGAGCGGCTCATCGCCACGCTGGGGGTCGCAGAGAGCTTCGGCGAGATGTCCCTCCTGGACGGCGAGCGCAGGTCCGCGACCGTGCGCGCCCGCTCGGACCTGACGGTGCTGCGGCTCCCGCGCCTCGCGTTCACGCAGCTGCTGAGAGAGGGGCGCATGGGGGCGCACAAGCTGGTGACGCAGATGGCGTTGGTGCTGGTGCGCCGCCAGCGGAGCCTGACCGAGAAGCTGCTGTCGCTCACCGAGACACCGGACCGGGAGGAGCTGCTCGCCAGCCTGCTCCCGGTGGTGGATCGGCAGGCGCTGGAGGGGTGATGACACTGATGATTTGCGCGCTGATGGCCACCTCGTTGGCGGCCGCGCCCGAGGTGAGCCCGGTGCTTGCCTCACCAGAGGTGAGGGCGGAGTGGGACGCCTGGCAGGAGCGCCAGGGGGCGCCGCGAAGCCCGCTCGCCTGTGAGGAGTTCTGGCCGGGCGACGCGCTGCTCTGCTACCAGGTGGTGGAGGAGCGTCACCTGCGATGGGTCACGGAGGCGGATCTGGCCCGCTGGGCGGTTACCCCCGCGGCGCTGCGCGCACAGGTGACGGCGGACGCGGCCAACCGGCCCCTCGCCGGGGAGCGTAGGCGGGTGGAGGGGATGGACGCGTGGTACTGGCGGGCGGACGGCGCGTGGTCGCTCTCGGGCCTGTTCGACCCTCAGCGCCTGGTGCGGGAGGTGGGCAGCCCGCTGCTGGCCGTGGCGGTGCCGTCCGACGGTGTGCTCCTCGCCTGGCCAGCCGGCGCTGCGCCGCTGGATCAGGTGATGGCGGTGGCGGTGCAGGAGGCCTGGACCACGCAGCGGAACCCGGTCTGCCCGGTCATTTACCGGTGGAGCGGCGACAAGTGGCTGCCGTACCTGGAGGCGGTCCCAAAGGCGGCGCCACAGGCGGCTCCCGCGGGCGATGAGTAGCTGCGGCCTGGCCCGGAGCTTCCCGTCGTGCGCTGTGATCCGGGCGATCGCGGCGCGCTTGAATTTCGGGCCTGATGATCCGATAGGGTAGAGGATGACTACGCCCATCGACCAGGTCCGGCCCATCGCCGAGGTGCAGCCTGTCGCCCGCAGGGCGGAGGACCCTCGCGGAGCAGGTGCGCCGGTGGACTGGGGCCCTGCCGCGGACGTCAGCCTGTCGCCCGAGGCGGAGGCGTGGCTGGGGGGCGGCGTGCCACCCGCACCCCGCGGGGGCGCGGAGGTCTACAACGCGCGGGGCGAGGCGGGGCGGCTGGAGGGGCGGCGGCCGACGGGCACCCCGGCGGCTGGCGGCGCTGATGAGCCGCCCACGGGCGCTGCGAGGGCAGCCACAGGTGCGTCCTCGCTGTCCGCGGAGGAGCAGCAGCAGGTCGCTGAGCTGCGGCAGCGGGACACCGAGGTCCGCGCGCACGAGGCGGCGCACATGGCGGCAGGTGGCGGCCTGACACAGGGGGCTAGCTACTCCTACCAGACGGGTCCCGATGGAAAGCGCTACGCCGTGGGAGGAGAGGTGGGCATCGACACCTCCTCTGGCAGCACTCCCGAGGAGACCATCACCAGGGCCCAGCAGATCCGGGCCGCGGCCCTTGCCCCCGCGGAGCCCTCAGCACAGGACCGCGCGGTGGCGTCCATGGCATCGCGGATGGAGGCCGCTGCCCGAAGGCAGCAGGCAGAGGCGGTGACCGCTGAGATGAAGGCGTCCGAGCCTGCCTCTCCCCAGCAGGGAGCCGGCGCGTCGGCTGACGGTGGGGCTGACGGTTCGGCGCTCGGCGGGGCCGCCGGCAGGCCTGTCGGTTCAGCTGACGGTGGGGCTGACGGTTCGGCGCTCGGTGGGGCAGCCGGTAGGCCTGTCGGTTCAGCTGACGGTGGGGCTGACGGTTCAGCTGACGGTGGGGCTGTCGCCTCGGCTGACGCGGTGCGCCCGCCCCCGGCGCCGAGCGCTGGCACGGAGCCGGACGCGGAGTCTACAGCTCGCGCCGCATTGAAGGCGTCCCGGCGCTAGGCTCCGAGCCCTCCGGCTCCGGGCCCGCGTGGACGATCTGGAGCAGGTAGTCCGCCCGCTTGAGCGGTGACCGGCCCGCGAGGAGCACCAGCTCCTCGCCCAGCGCGACCAGCCCCGCGGTCAACAGGGCCTCCTCGCCCTCCTCGACGAGGTCCTCGACGCTGTCGGCGGGGGCCACCAGCACCGGGGTGACGCCCCAGGCAAGCGACAGCCTCCTGGCCACCTCCACCTGGGACGAGAGGGCGAAGATCGGCCCCCTGGGCCGCGCCTTGGAGACCAGCACCGCCGAGGTCCCGGACCAGGTGTGGACCACCAGGGGCCTGGGCGACTCCGTGGCGGCGTGACAGGCGGCGCGGATCAGCGTGCCAGCAGCCCCGGGGGGGGTCGGGATGTGGGCGGGGTCAGGGCTGTGGTGAAAGCGGGAGGCCTCCACCTCCTCGGCGATGCGCCCCATCGCGCGGACCGTCTCCAGTGGGTAGCTCCCCACAGAGGTCTCACCAGAGAGCATCACCGCGTCGGTCCCGTCCAGGATCGCGTTGGCGACGTCGGTCACCTCCGCCCTAGTGGGGCGTGGGCTGTGGATCATCGACTCCAGCATCTGGGTCGCGGTGATCACCAGGGCCCCCGCGGCGGACGCCGCGGCGATGATCTGCTTCTGGAGCACCGGCAGCCGCTCCAGGCTCACCTCCACGCCCAGGTCACCCCGCGCGACCATCACCCCCTCGACCACCGTCAGGATCTCGGTCAGGTTCTCGATAGCCTCCGGCTTCTCGATCTTGGCGATGATCGGCACGCCGTCGCCCCGCGCCTCGATCACGGCGCGGAGCTGTCGGACATCGTCAGCGGAACGGACAAAGGACAGGGCGACATAGTCCACCCCCGCCTGCAAGCCCTCGGCGAGATCCTGTCGGTCCTTCTCGGTGAGGGAGGGGACGGACATCCGCACCCCGGGCAGGTTGATCCCCTTGTGGGATCTGAGCTGCCCGCCGTCCACCATCCGGATGTCCACCTCTGGCGGCGTCAGGTGCAGCCGCACCTCGGACACCTCACCCGACAGGGCCCCGTCGTCGAAGAGCACCCTGTCGCCGATCGTCACGTCCTGGGCCATCTGGGGGTAGGTGGTCCCGGTGCGCAGGCCCTCCGCGGTGAAGGCCTCGTCCATGACCAGGGTGAGGGTGTCCCCGCGCGTCAGCTCCAGGGGCACAGGGACCGCGCCGGTGCGGATCTTGGGACCCTGCAGGTCGAGGAGCACCGCGGTGTGCCTCCCCGCCCGGCCCGCTGCCGCGCGGATCGCCTGGGTGAGCGCGGTGATCTCACCGGGCCTGGCGTGGGAGGCGTTGACGCGGAGCACGTCCGCACCCGCCTCGATGAGCTGGGTGAGGACCGGCTCGTGGCGGGTCGCGGGGCCGAGGGTGGCGACGATCTTCGTGCGGCGGGACATGGTCACTCCTGAGTCAGCGGACCATAGCCCGACGGCTCCACCGCAGCGCGTGGCGACGTGGTGATGGGGCCTAAAGCGCGGTCTCCGTGGGCCGATACGCCGGGCACACAGGAGAGGTCATGCAGCTCTCGGACTCGGTGATCGAGGCGCTCTGGTTCGCGGACGAGGATCCTGCGCGCAGCCACGAGGAGGCGTCCCGGTCCATGGCTGCGTCGCTCGCGACGGCCCTGGGCCTGAAGCCCTTCCCCAGGGCCGCGGGGATGGCCGCTGCCCTGCTGGCAGACCCCGACTACAACGTGGGCGAGCTGGAGCGCGTCCTCGCGGCGGACCCGGCGCTGGTCGGGCGGGTGATCAGGGTGGCGAATTCCTCCGGCGCCGGCAGACCCGTGGAGAGCCTCCACGGGGCGGTGGTGCTGCTCGGCGCGCGGGCCCTGGGCGCCGCGGTGACGGCGGCGGCGGTGCTGGGCATGTTCCAGGACGCTCGCGGGGTGGGGGCCGGGGTGCTGGAGCACAGCATCGGGGTGTCGACCATCTTGCGGGTCATAGAGCAGCACGGTGGCTACAGGGGCGAGGTCTCGCTGGGGCTGGTCGGGTTGCTGCACGACGTAGGCAAGCTGCTGCTGATCCAGGCTCGGGAGTTCAGCTACCCCGCTGAGCCCGGGGCGGACACGGACCACCTCGCGGAGCGCACCGCCCTTGGCTTTGATCACGGGGTGCTGGGCGCTCACGCCGTCCGCGCCTGGCAGGTCTCGGACCAGGTGGCGCAGATCATCGCCTGGCACCACCAGGATGCCCGGGCGCTGGAGCAGGGGGGAGACCTCGCGGTGTCCCTGTCGCTGCTCAGGGTGGCGGACCGACTGGAGCATGAGCTGGCCATCAGCCGCAGGGTAGACCGCGCGCGGGCGGAGTCCCTCTGCGCTGAGCCCAGCTTCGCCTATCTCAGGTATGAGGTGTCGGATGTGGCCCGCATCGTCCACAACCTAGGCCCGCACCGCACCGTGGGCTCGCGCGCCCCGCGCAGGGCCTACGGCTGGAAGCTCTAAGGCGTCGAGGGGGAGCTCCGGATCGATCAGGTCGAGGCAGGCTTGTCCGTGGACACCGAAGGACGAAGCGATCTTCTGGAGCATGTGGCGTGCTGGAGCGGGCGGCCGACGGCGGGCGGACGCCGCGGCGCGAGCCCCCCCCCGTGGGGGACTAGCGTGGTCCCTTGAACGCCGCTCCTGGGCCGGGGGGCGCCGCACCGGGCCTGTCGCCCGCGGACGCAGGGAGGCTGTGATCATCGTCTCGCCCATGCGGGTCATGGGGGGCTCCGGCAGGGAGGAGCGCCCGATCACCCAGGGGGGGGCGGCAAGCCCCCAGCAGGGGGGCGCTCGGGGGAGGACGCGGTCCACGGCCCCAACGGGGGACACGAAGGAGGGCGGAGCCCCCTCGGCGGCGGCCATTAGGCCGTCGATCATCAGGCGCTCAGCGCGCTGGCTGCACCCTCTCCCGCCGCCAGCCAGGAGGTCTGGTCCGAGCGCACAAGGTCGTGGAACCACCGGCTTGTCCGAGGCTCGCCATGACCCAGCGCGGAGAGCGAGGCGCGCGCCGATAAGGCCGGTTCGTTTGTGTTGGCACCCGGCCGCGACGCTCCACGGCCCTGGCGGGGGCTGCAGGGGCCTGCTAAGCCCGAGCCGATCGGCCCCGATTGTCACGATGTCGTCTATAGCGAAGGATCGGCCCTCTGAATCGACAGCGATCGTATGCAGGAGATGGACACATGGGCCGGACCTCCTGCCAGCACGGCAGGCGGTGAGTAGACCTTGGGCTAAACGATGATCGTCGCCCCCTGGGAGCCCCTGCGCGAGCGCTCTCGGCGGGGTCGTGGCGCGCGCTCGCGGTCCCCGATGCTCGCCGCCGTGGGGAGGGGTTCCACCTCGTGATCGCATGCTCCGCGCTCCCGCGTCGCAGCCCCCGGTCCTGCCCGCGGGGCGAGGGGCGCGGGCGCAGAGGACTACCCTGGCGCGCCCGCGGCCAGCCCTCAGCCCAGCCCGAGCGCCGCGCCCGCGATCAGCGCGGCCACCGTCAGCCAGAACAGGCAGCCCAGGCCGCCCCTGGCGCGGCTCCGCGCCCCCTCGTCCCACACAACCTCCACCCGCCCGGGGCGGGCGGCGTAGTGGGGGACCCCCTGCTCCGCCAGGTGGGTCAGCACCGCCTCGCGGAGGGGGGACCTGCCGCCGGAGTGCTTGCCCCTGCCGGTGATCAGGGTCAGCCCGCCCGCGGCATGCTCCACGGTCAGCGCCAGGTCCACCGCCTCCAGTCCGAGCTTGACGGACAGGTCGTGGAGGTCGAGCACGGTCACCCCGCCCTCGACCCAGGCGTGGGTCTGCGCCCGCCACCGGCGCTCGTGGGCCCAGGGCAGCTCCGCCGCGCGCTGCTCGATCGGGAGCAGGGCGCGGCGGAGGGCGCGTGGCTCGGCGCTCAAGGAGCTACTTCACCCACAGGAACACGGTCTCGGGGTACTGCGCGGCGCAGGTGGCGTCGCTGTAGCCGCAGGAGGTGGGGCCGCCCACGTCTTGCTGTGTGCCGGAGGTGCTCCAGCCGGTGCCGTCCTCCATCGCGCCGAGGCCCACGTCCGCCTCGACATAGCCACGGTAGTAGAGGGAGATCATCGCGGAGGTGTCTCCCTCCGCGTCGGTGAAGCCGATGGTGATGTGGGGGGCGTAGCCGGTGTAGTAGAGCGAGGAGTAGATCGCCCTGTTTGCGGCGGTGTTGCCGTTCCAGCCTGGCTCGGCGCCCCAGGTGGGCAGCCAGGTGCGCTCCACCTCACAGTAGTCGTACCAGGTGTTGGAGCCGCCGGGGAACCCCGCGGTCACCTCGGTGAAATAGCTCGCGGCGGTCGTCGTCCCCAGGCAGCCGTCGAGGGTCGCGATGTACTCGCCGGGGTTCATGTGGTCGGTGAGCATCAGCTCGTCGGCGACTACGCTCCCGTAGGCGGGGGCCTTGGCGTCTGCGCCGTCCGTGAGATCGGCGCCCGCCCCGTAGGGGGTGCTGTCGGCCCAGTCCGCGTCGCCGGTGACCCAGTGCTTGCCGTCCTGGTTCGAGAACTTCGCCACCAGGGTCCAGCCGCCGCCGGCGGTCTCCATGTCGCAGTAGGCGTCGAAGGCGTTGGTGAGATCGCCGTCGTTGTCCGGGTCCAGGGCGTAGACCCCAGAGGGGGTTCCAGGGCCGCGCACCGCGAGGGTCTCGGCGCAGGAGGGCTGAACGCAGGTGGGGAGGAACCCTACCGCGGTGTCCGCGTCATCCTGATCCTGGCAGTCCGCGATCCCGTGGTCGACCGCGATCCCGTCCCCGTCCGCGTCGTTGCCGTCGACGAAGTCGCAGTTGGCGTCGACCCCGTCGCCCCACACGTCCACCCCCGCTGGGCTGATGGTGGCGTCCTGGTCGTCGCAGTCCGAGCCGCCCAGGGCGACGCTCATGTAGCCGTCCCCGTCCCAGTCCAGCAGGCCGTTGGAGGCGCAGCCCCAGGGGGTGTTGAGGGCGGGGGACAGGTCGTAGGTGCTGGCGTCCTCAGGGTGGATGTGGACCACCGCGTCGTCGTGGTTCCCAGAGACCAGGGTGCCGTCCCCGGTGGGGTCGGCGCAGATCCCGTAGATGCGCTCGCTCACGCCCCGCTTGGAGGCTGTGCCGTGGCGGCTCAGGTGGGCGAGGCGGTTGTTGGCGCCGTCGCCGATCCAGAAGCCGCCGTCCTCGGCCGGCACCATCAGGTACGGCCTGGCGTCGAGGTGGCCGAGCACCTCCCAGGTCCCCGCGGCGGGGTCGAACACGCGGACCTCCTGCGCGTCCGCGAAGGTGGCGTAGACTAGGCGGTCCCCCGCGAAGCGGATCGCGTGGACCGGGCTGTCCAGGCCGCTGGCGATCACCGACTCCGCGCCGGTGGCGGGGTCGATCTCGACGATCTGCCCGGCGCTGTCAACCACCAGCAGGGTGTCTGTGGCGGTGTCGTACCACAGGCCCCCCGCCTGAGTGAGGCTGGTGTCGAGGACAGAGGCGCTCCCCCCGTCCGCCGCGACCACGTTCAGGTCGCCGTCCAGGCGTGAGGCGTAGAGGGTCCCGTCTGGAGCGCGGACCACGTCGATCATCTCTCCGAGCCCCGTCGCGGTCCACTCCACGGCGCCGGTGTAGTAGTTGACCGCCCACAGCTCGCCGGAGTAGCGGGACACCGAGTAGACCAGCAGCTCGGGGCTGAGGCCGTCGCAGGTGTCGTCCTTGCCGTTGCCTGGCAGCTCCACCTGGCCGGGGTTGGTTGTGGGGTCGGTGTCGTCGCAGTCATCGCCGAGGGCGACGTAGTCGGTGGGGGCCACGCAGGCGTCGCGCACCATGTAGGCCTGCCCGTGGCCGTCCCCGTCCAGGTCCAGGTGCCAGGTGGTGAGATCGATAGCGCCCTCGTCCACGCTGCCGTCGCAGTCCTCGTCCACCCCGTCGCAGTGCTCGTTGGCGCCCGGCCTGACGCTAGGGTTGGCGTCGTCGCAGTCGTCGTCGCAGGCGAGGTAGCCGTCGCCGTCGGCGTCGGACTCGTCGGCGGGCAGTCCGGCGCTACAGTCGTTGGCCAGGCCGTCGCACAGCTGCGCCGCGCCGGGGTAGACCACGGCCCGCAGGTCGTCGCAGTCGTCGGCGGAGGCGACGTAGCCGTCCGGCGACGTGCAGGCGCGGATGCCCACCCCTGGGCGACCAAAGCTGTCTCCGTCAGCGTCGAGGTGCCAGCTGGCGGCGTCCGCGGCGTCCGCCTCGTTGATCTGCCCGTCGCAGTCGTTGTCGTAGTCGTCCGCGCAGGTCTCGGCGGCGCCAGGGTGGGCGTCGGCGTGGGCGTCGTCGCAGTCGGTGTTGTCCAGGACGGCGCCCTGAGGGCCCTCGCAGGCGAGGGTCGCGGCGGTGGGGTCCCCGTGGCCGTCCAGGTCGGCGTCTGTATACCAGGACCTGAGGTCCACCGCGTCGCTGTCTGCGTCACCGTCGCAGTTGTTGTCCAGGCCGTCGCAGATCTCTGTGGCGCCAGGGCGGGCGGAGGCGTGGGCGTCGTCGCAGTCGCCGGCGTTGGCGACGTAGCCTGCGGGGGCCTCGCAGGCGGACAGCGACACCTCGGGGTCGCCGTATTGGTCTCCGTCGGTGTCTGCGAAGAAGGGCGCGGCGTCGCTCGCGTCCACGTCCACCGCGCCGTCGCAGTCGTTGTCGAGCCCGTCGCAGACCTCGGCCCCGCCAGGGTGGGCGGTGGGCGCGAGGTCGTTGCAGTCGGTGCTGTCCGTGACGTAGCCCTCAGGCGCCTCGCAGGCGCGCTGGGCGAGGGCGGGGTCCCCGTAGCCGTCGTGGTCGGCGTCGGCGAAGAAGTCGGCGGCGTCGGTGGCGTCGTTGTCGACCAGGCTGTCGCAGTCGTTGTCGAGGCTGTCGCAGACCTCGGGGTTCCCGGGGAAGCGGTCCCCGCTGCTGTCGTCGCACTCCTCGCAGGCGGCGAAGCCGTCGCCGTCCGCGTCGGCGTAGCCCACGGAGCCGTCGCAGTTGTAGTCGGCGGGGTCGGCGCAGTCGGTCTCGGGGGCGCCGGGGTGGAAGGCGTCGGAGCTGTCGTCGCAGTCATCGTCGTGGGCGACGTAGCCCTCTGGGGCCTGGCAGGCCTCGGTGGTGCTGGCCGTGTCCCCGAAGCCGTCGCCGTCCGCGTCGGCGAAGAAGGTGCCCGCGTCCGTGGGGTCCTCGTCGATCTCGGCGTCGCAGTCGTTGTCGAGGCCGTCGCACAGCTCGGGGGCGTCGGGGTGGACGCTGGCGTCGGTGTCGTCGCAGTCCACGTCTGACAGGGCGCCGTCCCCGTCGAGGTCGACGATGACCTCCTCCTCCTTGCGGCAGGCGGTGAGGGCGAGGGCGAGCAGCGAGAGGGTGAGCAGTGGGCGCATGGACGGCTCCGGGAGGTGGGCGAGGAGGAACGCACCCCTGTATCGTCAAGGTCCTGTCTCGTCACGCGAGAGCGTGGCTTGGAGCGGTTCAGTCTGTGACCGATCAGCCTGTTGTCGCCACCGGCTCCGGGGAGCGCAGGTGCTGTGTTTCGGTGTTGGGGGTGGTGGCGCCCCCTGAGCCCCGCCCCTGCGCGCTCCAGCGCTCGGACCGCCTCGTGGCGCAGCGCGTCGAGGCCGAGGTAGCGCGCGATCGCCTCGTCCATGGGGTCTGCTCCAGGCTGCGGCGCGGGTCCAGTCTGCGGCGATGGGGCTCAGGTCGCGCCCGGGGCGCGGTGGTGGGCCAGCGCGTCCGCGGTGTGGAGCGCCAGATACGGGCCGCGCTGCCCACCAGGTGCAAGGCGCGGAAGGGGGCGTCGCGCTCCTCGATGCCGGGCAAGCGATCCCATCCGGAGCTCGGTTAGGGCGTCCCTGACAGGAGCTCCGGCCGATGCGTGCGCCCCCTTGTGGCGACAACCGTGAGCCACTCGTAAGAACCCCTTCTGCGCGTGGCAAGGCCGCCGACGCTACGGGAGAACGCCGATTTTCGTCGCAACGTGCTACGGGCGAACCAGCGTTTTGGGAGAGGCCGCGCAGCGGTGGGACTCAGTACCAGGGGCTCAACCGTCGCTTGGCATAGCAGGAATGTCGCGATGAACGACGTCGCCTTCCTCGCGATCGCACGGATCGGGCTCCGCGGCCCCCTGCGGCCGCGCCGCGCCCAGGCACCCGCGACCGGGCCGCACGGGGCCCTGCTCCTCCACGGGCGGGGCGCACCTCGCTACAGCGCGGTGCCCTCCGCGACCCTCACCTGGTTCCTGCCGCCCTCCTTCGCCGCGTAGAGCGCCTCGTCCGCGAGGCGGAAGAAATCGGCGCGCTGCCCCACCCAGTCGGGCTCCACCGCGATCACCCCGAGGGAGATCGTGATCTGGATGACCGTCCCCGCGGTCTCAATGCGGAGCTTCTCCGCGCTGGCCCGCAGGCGCTCCGCCACGTCCACCGCTCCCCGTGCGCGGGTGTTGGGCATGATGACCGCGAATTCCTCGCCGCCGATCCGACAGACGGTGTCCACCCGTCGCAGCGCTTCCTTGGCCAGGGCGGAGAGCTGGCGCAGCACCTCGTCCCCCGCGGGGTGGCCCCAGGTGTCGTTGACCACCTTGAAGTGGTCGATGTCGAACATGATCATCGCTAGGGGGAGCTGGTAGCGGTACAGCCGCTCGTACTCGTAGTCGAGCCTGCGCTCGAAGAAGCGCCGGTTGTTGACCCCCGTCAGCTCATCGAGCACGGCCTGTTCCCGGAGCTGCGTGTTGCGCTCCCGCAGGCGCCTGCGGGTGTCCTCCAGGGCGGCGGCCCGTCGATCCGCCTGGGCCACTCTGGCCACGCTCTGGATGGTGCCCGAGGCGAGGTCGGTGAGGATCCGCAGCAGCTGCATGTCGGGGACGACGTAGATCACGTCGGGGATAGGGTCCAGCACCAGCACCCCACCCACCGCGAGGGGGAGCACCAGCTTGGAGGACTCGTCGAGGAGCACCGGCTCGGTGGATCCCTCCCAGTCGGTGAGCAGGGTGTGGCTCGGCCCGGCGCTCACCAGCTCCGCCTGCTCTCCCAGCACGGTGCGCCCGGTGGCGGCGGGCAGCTCGGCGATCAGGGCGCTCAGCTGTGGGATGGTGACCGCCAGGATCGCCTTGGATCCCCCCGCGACCTGCGCGATCAGGGTGAGGATGCGGCGCAGCAGCGCGTCGTAGGGCTCCCCGCTAGCCATCGCAGCGGAGACCTTCGCCAGGATCTGCAGCTCCACCAGCCCCCCCTCGTCAGTGTGGGCGTCGAGCACTGGATGGCTTGGGCTAGCCAAATCACACTCCCGTGTTTCACCCTGCTATCGGAGGTGGGTGAAATAACTTGAGGGCTCTCCGCTGTTGCGAAGAGCCCTCTGGGGACGCGGGGGGCGCTAGGCTTCGGGGCTGAGCGCGGGCTCGACGAGGGGAGGCTCGACCGCCACCTCGTCTCCCTCCTCCGCTGCGGGCCCGTCGGAGGGGGCCGGCGGCGCGAGCGCTTCGGCAGGCGCCGGCAGCGCGTCCTCGGCCTCCTCAGCGAGGGCCACCGGCGCGACCTCGGCTTCCTCGGCCACTGGCGCCGCAGGGGGCAGCGAGGCCTGGACCTGGATGGCAGCCGAGAGGCGGTCGAGCGAGCCCTGGATCGCGGGGCGCTCGAGCGAGGCCTCGGGGAGCTGCTCGTAGGCTGCCTTCAGCTCGGCGAAGGCGGGGATCAGGAAGCCCTGAGCCTCTAGCACCTCGGCGAGGCCGATGCGGACGAGGTAGTGGCTGCCCTCGCGCTTGACCAGCTGGCGCATGCCCTTCTCGGCGCGATCCAACTCGCCGCGCGCCATCGCGAGGTAGGCGCGCTCGAGGTTGTAGCGGAAGAAGCGGTCCATCCCCTTGGGGCGGAGCTTGTGGGCCTTGTCGAGCAGCCAGCCGCGGCGCTCCACGTCCACCCCGTCCTCCCGGAGGAGCTGCGCGAGCAGCACGAAGGAGTCGGCCGAGGACTGGTCGCCCTGGATGACCAGGTCGAGCAGCTCGCGGGCCTCGGTGCGGGCCCCCTCCCGCTGGTCGGGGTAGAGGCGCGCCTTGTCCAAGAGCAGCGCCACCAGGCGAGAGGTCTGCACCGGATCGCCGGGGGCGAGGCGCACCGCCTCGCGGAGCAGCTCCTCTGCCTCCACGAGGCCGTCGGCGCCCTCCATGCGGCGGGCCTGCCCCAACAGGCCGTAGGCGTCTGGGAGCATCGGGTCCAGGTCCATCGCGACCCGAAGGTGCGCGATCGCGTCCTCGGCCCGATCCGCCTTGAACAGCATCGCGGCGAGGCGGGTGCGGAGGCGGGACTCGTCGGGCATGGCCTCGATGGCCTTCTCCAGCACCACGATCCCCATCCCCGCCGACCTGCGGGAGAGGTGCCAGTTCACCAGCTCGTGGTAGACCTCGGGCACCGCGGCGTGCTCGAGGGCCTGGTCGAAGATCGCCTGGATCTCGTCGTCCGAGCGCTCGGCGCGGCGGAACATCTCGGCCTTGAGGAGGTAGGCGTCGGAGTTGGTGGGGTCCACCTTCAGCACGTCGCGCAGGCGCCGGTCGGCCAGATCGAAGCGGGGCTCCTTGGCGCGGATCAGGCCGTAGCAGGACTCGATGAGGGCGTCGCCGTCCGGGAAGCGCAGGGCGATCAGGTTGTTGAAGCGCCGCGAGCCGATCAGGTTGCGGTTGGCCTCCTGGACCCAAGCGATCCGCTGGTTCTCGTCTGCGTCCCGGCCCATGCGGGCGTAGAGCTCCCCGACCTCGTTCATGATGTCGAAGTCAGAGGTCTCCCGCATCGGCAGCTGGGCGCGGACCAGGGGGTGGACCCTGTAGCGCCGATCGGTCTCGGTGCCGACCATGTCCAGCACGCCCATCGCGAGGAGCTGCAGGCGATCGCGGCGGCCCAGGCCCATGTCGGCCAGGGTCTGGCCGGTGGAGGGCATCCGCAGGTGAGCGAGGCGTGCCAGGGTAGCGCGCGCCTCTGGGGCCAGCTTCGCGATCCGCTTCTCCAGCACTCGGAGCAGGGGACGGGCGTCCTCCAGGTCCTGCGCCTTCAGGAACTTCGGGTCCTCGGTGAGGCCCAGGCCGTTCTCGCGCTCGCGCACCTCGATGGCGAAGGCGCGGGCGGCGAAGGGGTGCCCGTGGATGTTCTCTGCGATGGGGCCGAAGCGATCGCGGGGGAACTCCGGCGCCTTGTAGGCGTCGAAGATCTCGTGGAGGAAGCGCCCCTTGAGGCCCTTCAGCTCCATCCGCTGCAGGGTGGTGTTGTGATCGTGCCGGAAGAAGCGCGGCTGCACCCGAGAGATGAACACGAGCTTGAGCGGCAGATCCTGGGTGAGCAGGGTGCGCACCAGCAGCTCGAGCTTGCTCTTGCGGAAGAAGTCGCCGGCCCGCCCTGTGACCAGGTGCAGGTTGTGGATCACCATCACCTGGCCGCGGAGGCCCTCCGCCTCGCGGAGGGCGGTGACCGCCGCCTCGATCTGGGCGAGGGGGGGGAGCCGATCCTGTACCGCCTTGGTCAGGCTGCTGACGCCCGCGCCCTGGGTGAGGGTGATCAGGCGCCCCATCAGCGCGTCATAGCCCACCCCCTGCCCGAGCATCACCTCGGGGAGGCGCTTGAGACCGGCGCTCTCGATGGCGTGCTCCACCAGCCAGGTGCGGCCCACGCCCCTGGGGCCGGAGACCACGACAGGGCCAGCGCCCTGGAGCATCTCCACCAGGGCGGGCAGCTCCTCCTCGCGGCCTGCGAACTGGAAGCGCGGCGCGGGGATCTCGCCCCCGCCCTTGGCGGCGCTGGCCGCGCTCGCGGCCTTGGTGCCCTGGGGGGCCTGCGGGATCTCAGGGAGATCCGCTGCCTCTACCGCGGGCAGATCGAGGATGAACTTGCGCCCCTTGCTCTTGATCTGCGCCACCGCGAGGCCTGGGAACAGGCCCATATACTGGAAGGCGTTGTAGGTGCGGCTCACCACCAGCACGGTGGGCTTGTGGCTCCCCGCCTGGACCAGCCGCGCGAGCTCGGCGAGGCCGGTGTCGTCCTGAGGGCCGGGATCGATGATCACGAGCACCCCCGAGGGCTGGGACACGGCGCGCGAAACACCTGCTTCCGATATGGCAATTACCGGATGCACGGTGGGGCCGGAGAGGGCCATCGGGCTCAGGGCGGCACGCTGGGTTAGCGCCAGCATCACCTCCGAGTCTTGAAGGATGGAGCTGGAAAGAGCGATGGAGCAGCGGCCTGCTGCTACGGCGTCGACCACGCGGTTCATGGGTCCTCTCGTCGGCGATATTCCACATGATTCCCGGTGAGCAGATGAGCACATCGGAACAGAGCCGCGCCGTAACCTTGCATCCCAGCGGTTTCAAGGAACACGGCCCGCATCTGGCGTGATGGGGCGGAATCGGAGTAGGACAGCCCCATGCCTCGATCCCTCCTCAGCCAGCTCCAGACGATCCCCCACCAGGCGGGGGTCTACCTGTTCAAGGACCCCGATGGCACCGTGCTCTACGTCGGGAAGGCGGCGGATCTGCGCGCCAGGGTCAGGCAGTACCTCGGGGGCACCGACGAGCGCGCGATGGTGCCGCTGCTGGTGGAGGAGTCGGCGGCGGTGGAGGTGGTGGTCACCAGGACTGAGCGCGAGGCGCTGCTGCTGGAGAACACCCTGATCAAGCGCTACCAGCCGCGCTTCAACGTCCGGCTGCGGGACGACAGCCAGTTCCTGCACCTGCGGGTCCACTCCGGGGAGCCGTGGCCGCGCTTCACGCTGGTGAGGGAGATCCAGCAGGACGGCGCCAGGTACTTTGGCCCGTTCACCTCTGCGGCAGAGGCCCGCTCTACCCTGGCCTTCATCCAGCGGGCCTTTCCCCTGAGGAGCTGCACTGACGAGGTGCTGCGCTCGCGGACCAGGGCCTGCCTGCTGCACCAGATCGGACGGTGCCCCGCTCCCTGCGTGGGCGCGGTCACCGAGGCGGACTACCGCAGGTCGGTGGAGGAGGCGCTGCTGGTGGTGGAGGGAAAGGACCTCGAGCTGCTCGCCCAGCTGGAGCGGCGGATGGGGGAGGCCGCAGCGGCTGAGGCCTATGAGGAGGCCGCGCGCCTGCGCGATCTCATCCGCGCGGTGAGGACCGCGTCCGAGGATCAGCTCGCGATGGACAGCCGCCTGGGGGAGCGCGATGCCTGGGGCCTGCACCAGGAGGGGGACGCGGTGATGGTGGCGATGCTCCCTGTGCGGCGGGGGGCCCTGGGCGAGGTGCAGGTGGAGCTGGCTGAGGGGAGGGGGGGCACGGCGGCGGAGATCCTCTCGTCCGTGATCAACGCGGCCTACACCGCGCCAGCGGACATCCCGCCGGAGGTGCTCCTCTCTCACGAGCCCGATGACATCGAGGCCTTGGCGGAGGTGCTGTCCGAGCGGCGGGGCGCGCCGGTGCAGCTCAAGGTGCCGCGGCGCGGCGCCAAGGTCCGGCTGGTGGACCTGGCTCGGGAGAACGCCAGGGTGCGGTTCGGGGGGGTAAAGAGCGAGGACGAGCGCCACGCGGCGGCGATGCGGCGGCTGGGAGCGCTGCTGGGGCTCCCAGGTCCTCCTGGGCGGATGGAGGCCTTTGACAACTCCAACCTGGAGGGCACCGACGCGGTGGCGGCGATGTCGGTGTTCCTGGGCGGGCGGCCGGCGCGCAGGGAGTACCGCCGCTACAAGGTGAAGACCGTGGTGGGAGCCGACGACTACGCCAGCATGAGGGAGATCCTCACCCGGCGGATCCGCCGCCTCGTCGCCGAGGGGGCGCTCCCCGACCTGTGGGTGATCGACGGCGGTGCCGGGCAGCTGGGGGTGGCGGTGCAGGTGCTGGCCGAGGAGGGCGTGGCGCTGCCGGTGATCGGGCTCGCCAAGGCGAGGACGGAGAAGCGGCGCGGAGAGACCGGTGTCACCGACAAGATCGTCCTCCCAGGCCGCGACGAGCCCCTGCGGCTGCCCCCCGGAGATCCCGCGCTGAGGATCCTGCAGCACCTCCGCGATGAGGTGCACAAGCACGCCATCACCTACCACCGGCAGGTGCGTGGGAAGCGGAGCTTGGTCAGCGCCCTGGAGGGGATCCCTGGGGTGGGCGCCGCGCGGCGGAAGGCGCTGCTGCTGCACCTGGGCTCGGCGCGGGCGGTGGCAGGTGCCGACGTGGCGACCCTGGCCGAGGTGCCCGGCATAGGTCCGGCGCTGGCCCAGGTGATCCACCAGGCCCTCCGGCGCTAGCTGGGCGCGCGGGCCCAGACGCCGCGGATCCAGTCCGAGGCGTCCCGCTGCAGGTCAGCCGGCGTGAGGGGCTGGTCCGCCTCGAGCTCCAGGCGCGGCTTGTCTGGAGACAGCGCCGCGCGGAGCGCGTCCCACCGGTCCGCGGGGGCGCAGTACCCCATCCGCAGCAGGATCGGGAACACCCTGGGGTGCCCGCCCCAGGTCCGCAGGGCCGCGTCCAGAACGCCCAGCGCGTCGATCGAGGGGCTGTGCCCCAGGGGGCTGACGAAGGGATCGGGGAGCGCGTCCACCGGCAGGGCGATCAGCCCCTGGCGGGTCAGCCACCCTGAGAGGGTCTGGTAGACGGGCCGCTGGGCCAGGGCGCAGGGCACCCCGACCAGCAGGGCGATGGGGCGCTCCTCTTGATCCAACGCGACGCGGCCTCGCTCAGAGAGCTCCCGGTAGTACCGCGTGAGGGCCGCGGTCCCCTCCATCAGCGCGGTGGCGGCCGCGCCCCTGCGCATGCCCAGCGCCCTCGCCACCCCCGCGGCGGGCGGGTGCAGGGGGTCGCGCCCTAGGGGCACCCTGAGCACCCGCTCCTCCGGCAAGTCGAGGGCGTGACACGCCAGCGAGCTGGGGGAGGGCAGGGGGAAGAAATGCTCCCCCGTGTCCATCGCGGCGCTGGCCTCGCGCAGCGGGAGACACGCCGGCGCCGGGGGCGGCTCGGAGATCTCCGCGGCCAGCACCGGGGTCCGCCCGGTCGCGCGCAGGAGCGGTGCCCACAGGGGGAGCGTCGCCCCGCCAGGGGAGGCCCAGTGGATCACCACCTGGCGCGGGCTGTCGGTGACAGGCTCGGTGAGCTGCGCGTGGTGGAGGCTCAGGGCCCTCCGATCGTAGGGGTTGGCCTCGGCGCTCCTCCGCCAGCGGTCGCAGGACCCCCCGAGCACCCGGCGCTGCCCGGCCTCTACGTAGATCTGCACCGCACACCCGAGCACGCAGCCGCGACAGGAGAAGGCGCGCCGCAGCTCGCCATCCAGCGCGGAGAAGCCACGAAACCTGCTCCGTCCAGGCCTGCGCCTAAAGGCCTCCGCGGCGGCCCGCAGCGCCAGCTCCGCCGGCGCATGATCGTCGGAGGAGGGCCCCACCACGGCGTCGATCCCCAGGAGGTCCGTCGCGGGGTGGTCGCGCCTGCCGCAGAAGCCCAGCCCCCCCACCGCTGGCGCGGTGTCACCCTCGCGGAGGGACAGCATCAGCTCCATGAGGGGGGCGAGGGCGCCCTCGTGGCTGCTCACAGCGCGGGTCTCCAGCAGCGCCCCCGCGCCGTCCATGACGGCGAGGGCGTAGCCCTCCTGGTGTACGGCCACACCGAGAAACACGGTGTCGGTACGGGGGGGGGGGCTCGGGTTCGTGACCGGCTGGGGGGCCAAGCTGAGACTCCTGCTCCCCACGCGATAGCGGAGCGGCACCAGACAACCCACCCGCGATGCGCCGGGTCCGTCATCCACCTCGCATTTTGAGATCGGAAAGGCCTAGTCTTGTGAGCAACCCTTCAGCCTCTGGGGCCCGGAGCCGATGTCCCAGCGGAGCGTGTGATGGTCCGAACCTTCGACGAATTTCCCATCGACTACCCCAAGGGCGAGGAGGCCGCGGGGCCCGCGGTGGCCCCTCCCCCCAGCGGGAGGATGATGATCCTCGGCGTGGCGCTGGGCCGGCAGGAGCTTCCGCGCTCGCTGCGGCAAGAGCTGGCGCTCGCGCACGGGTTCGTGATCCGCGAGGAGGCCAGGAGCCTGCTGGTCGCCTTCGAGAACCCCACCGCGGGGGTGCTCTGGGCGCTCGATCTGCTGGAGCTGCTCCCCCTTGCGGTGGGGGCACACCTCGGCCTGTGCCTGTTCGCTGAGCATGAGGGCGCGGGGCACCGCTGCGTGGGAGACACCGGGGAGTGGGCGATGGGCCTCGCGTTCCTGGCGCCCAAGGGGCGGCTCCTCGTCACCTCCGCGGTGTGGGGCGCGGTGAAGGACGGGCTCCGCCGGCAGCGCAGGATCGGGATGGTGTCGCTAGGTGAGCAGCGCCTCCCAGGGTTGGAGGGGCGCTATCGCGTCCTTTCGCTCGCAGGGGAGGACGCGCCGGAGGCTGAGTTCTCGCTGCCCACCTGTGGCCGCACCAACCTCCCGGAGTCGGTGGCCGGCTTCGTCGGGCGCGAGGGGCCGATGAGTGCGCTGGCGTCGCTCTTTGAGCAGGGGCGCTCCTTCGTCTCTATCTTCGGTCCCGGGGGCGCGGGCAAGTCGCGGCTCGCCCTCCGCTACGCCGCGATGCAGGTGGAGGATTTCTGCCACGCGGGCGGGGTGTGGGTGTGCGACCTCTCCGAGGCGCGGTCGATCGACGCGCTGGTGAGCGCGGTGGCCCGTGCCCTCCGCATCCCCCTCTCGTCGGGGGGGCTGAAGGGCCTCAACCAAGTGGGGCACGCCATGTCCTCGCTCGGTGAGCTGCTGCTGGTGCTGGACGGCTTTGAGCTCGTGGGGGACAAGGGGCTGCTGGCCCTGGACCAGTGGCAGCGCCACGCGCCGAACGTGCGCTTCCTGGTCACCAGCAGGGTGCGGCTCCAGCCCCCGGGTCAGTGTGTGGAGCTGGGCTCGCTGGAGGAGGAGGGGGCGGTGCTGCTGTTCGGCCTCCGCGCCAGCGAGGTCCACGCGCGCTTCGACCTGATGGCGCACCGGGACGCGATCCAGCGCATCGTCCAGCTCCTCGAGGGGCTGCCCATGGCGATAGAGCTGGCGGCCTCCTGGCTGTCGCTGATGTCCCCCGAGTCCATCCTGGTGCGGCTGAGCGAGAGCCTGCGCTTCCTCTCTGGCGCACCCAATTCGGGAGGGCGGACCATGGGGAGGGTCATCTCCTGGTCCTGGGATCTGCTGGAGCACGGCGAGCGATCGGCGATGGCGCAGTGCTCGGTGTTTCGCGGGGGCTTCTCGCTGGACGCCGCGCAGGGGGTGATCGACCTCAGCAGCCAGTCGAGCGGGCTCTCCCACCTCGATCTGCTGATGTCGCTCCGCGACAAGTCCCTGATCCACCCGGCGATCACCGACTCCACCGGCTCTCTGCGCTTCCAGATGTACGAGCTGGTGCGCGATTTCTCGGAGCAGAAGGCGGTGTCCTTTGGCCTCTACCGCCTCGCGGCTCACCGGCACGCCACCTGGTTCCTCCAGCAGGGCCGGCGGTGGCGCGACCAGATCCGCGGCTCGACCGGACTCGCGGCCCTGGGCAACCTGGCGCGAGAGCGTGAGAACCTGCTGGCGGCCTTCCGGTACGCGTCCCGCTTCGACGCCAACACCGCGGTGGAGATCATCCTCATCGTCCAGCCCCTGTACGAGGCGCGGGGCCCCTTTGAGCAGTCGATGACCCTCCTGGACGAGGCGGTGGAGATCTCCAATGGCTCCGCGAGGGAGCTGAGGGTCCGGATCCGCTGCGCCAGGGCGGACGCGCTGCTGACGCGGGGGGCCTACGAGCGGGCGCGCGCCGACCTGGAGCTGGCGCAGGAGGAGCTGCTGGAGATGGAGCGCCAGGACACCACCCTGCTCCACGCGATGCTGCACCTGCGCCTGGGGATGCTAGAGACGCGGGTGGCCGACTATGAGGTCGCCGAGAGCTACTTCTCAGAGGCGATCCGGCAGTTCCAGGAGTCCGGCGACACCTTCGGGGTGTCCGACGCCCTGGGGGAGCTGGCGCGGCTACAGTTCCAGGTGGGGCGGTGGGAGGAGTCCGCGACCACCTTCCGGGAGGCGCTGCTCCAGCTCCGCGGCTTGGGCGATCAGCGCGGTGAGGGCGTGCTCGCCGCCGCCTTTGGCAACCTCCACCGGGCGCGGGGGGAGGACGCGTCCAGCCTCTACGCGCGGGCCCTGGCGGCGCACGAGGAGGCGGAGGACCTCCCAGGCCAGGCGCGGGTGCTGGGCTTCCTCGGGGGTATGGCGATCGACAACGGGGAGGCGGACGAGGCGGTGGGCTACTACCAGCGCGCCCTCACCCTCTGCAGGCGGGTGGGAGACGTGCACGGGGCGGCGCTCTCCCAGGGCAACCTGGGCCGCGTGCACCACCAGGAGGGGCGCCTGTCGCAGGCTCAGAGCGCCTATCAGGAGGCGCTGCTGGCGCTCGATGGGCTCAACGACCGCAGGTTCGCGTCGATCTTCCGCTCCAACGTGGGGGCGGTCCACCACGAGCTGGGGCAGCTTGAGGAGGCCCGCAGGGTGTACGAGGAGGCGCTGACCGCCATCCAGGCGCTCGGTGATCCGCGCTTTGAGGGGCTGATCCTGGGCCGACTCGCGGTGGCCATGGCGGATCTGGGCTTCGCGCCGCTGGCCCGAGAGACCCTTGTGCAGGGGGGCGATCGGATGAGCTTTGTGGGCGATCCTGGCGGGAAGGCGGTGCTGCGCATCCACCTCGCCCACCTGGAGGTCGCGGAGGGGCGGCACAGGTCCTCGGAGGCGGTGCGGAAGATGGTCCGTCAGGCTACGATGACCAGGAAGTTGTCGTCCTGGGACCTCCGCATCGCCCTCCGCTTGCTCCGACAGGCGCTCCGCAGAGGGTGAGGGCAGGGCGCCGCCTCCTGGAGCACTCGTGATCGGCTCGCACCTCCTCTGGTTCCTGGTGGCCTGTGGCAACAGGCCGCTCCCCGACACGGGGCACCTCGTCGACACGGACGACACGGGGGAGGTCACCGACACGGGCGAGGTCACCGACACGGGGGTGGAGGACCCCCCGTGGACCCTGGGGCCTCCCGGCGCCTGTGGCTTCACCTACCAGCGTGACGCCGCGTCCGGGGCGCAGGAGCGCGGCGCCTGGAGCCCGCCCCCGGTGGAGGGCGCTGACGGGGTGATCGCCCACAGCGAGCCTCCGGCTCCGGGGACCTGGGTGCTGCCGCTCTCGGACCGGCGCTCTACGGAGGGCCTGGTCATGCCCGACTACTTCGACAACATGCCGCTCTTCGCCCGCGCTCAGCCTTGGGGGGGGGGGAGCCGCTGCTACGAGCTGCCTGGGGGTAGCGCCTGGCTCACCGAGGGGCAGGCCTGGGGCCTGTACCGGGATCTCGCTGAGCGCACCACCGGGGTCGCGCTGGACGACCGGCCAGAGGTGCGGACCGCGCTGGGGTTGCGCGGGGCGTGGCCGGGGACCTTCGCCTGGCACGGCAACGCGCAGGACCGCTTCAACGACGCGATGGTGCTCCTGTGGCGCGAGGCCTCCGGGGCCCCGCGGGTGCTCGAATTCCCCGTCAACACCGACACCGGCGCCTACCCCTTCGGGGTGGACGCCGCCTCCTCCCTCAAGCCCAACCGGCGCTACTTCACCGCCAACGGCTGGCACAGGGACTACAACGCCCTCCGCAACCAGCAGGCCAGCTACGGGGTGGCCGACGACACCAACCACAACGGACACTGGGACTCGGACCGCAACGGGTGGCTGGGGCCGGCCCTGGGGGAGGACCACGAGCGCGCTGGCAGCGCCCACAACATCCACGTCGCGGCGGTGCCCGCGCCCTGGGAGACGGCGGTGGTCGGGGCGTGGTCGGCAGGGTGCCAGACCATCCCCGGGATGGAGAACTGGACCGCCTTCATCGGCAACGCCTGGACCGGGACCGGGGACGAGGTCCACTACTTTCTCGTAGACGCCCGGGACATCGACCCGCAGGTGTGGCAGCCCTGCGACCCGGACGGGGGGCACGCGTGCCCCTACTACGTCGAGGACCTGCCCCGCGAGGGGCAGGCCTGGGTCCACCGGGGCGACACCGCGGACGGGGAGTCGCGGTGGGATCGCTACAATTGCTCCGACGCCGACGAGTCCGGGCCTGAGGTCGCCTACGTGCTCCGCTACGACGGCGAGGGGACGCTCAGCGCCTCGGTGGAGTGTGAGGATCCGGTGGTGGACGTGGACGTCCACATCCTCTCGGGAGACGACGCGGACGCCTGTCTCGCGCGGGGGCACTGGTCCGCGGAGGCGAAGATCACCCCCGGGCGCTATGTGATCCTGGTAGACACCTGGGTAGACGGCGGCCAGCCGCTCGACGGGCCCTACACCCTGCGGATCGAGGTGAGTGAATGAGGCTGTTGCTCCTCGCGGTGCTCCTTGGGTGCCCGCACACCGCGCCGGAGGGCCAGCCAGCGCCCTGCGCGCTCCCGGACGGGCTGATGGACGCGGTCGCGGGGGCGAGGCCCGAGGGGCTGCGCTTTGATGAGGCCGGCAGGGTCGAGGTGGTCATCGAGGCGGATCCCGCCCTGGTGCTCCCCGAGGGCTGCACTGAGTCGCTGCGGGCGATGGGGCTGATCCAGGCCCTCTGCCCACCCGAGGTGCTCTGTCCGCTCCAGTCGCGCGACGACGTGGTCCGCGTCCGCGCCCCCCGCACCCCCTCTCCCAAGTGAGCCGATGATCACCTCGCTCCTGTGGACGATCTGCGCCCTCGGCGCCGCTCCTGATACGCTCTCTCCCCCCCTGCGCGCCCTGGCCCTGCACCCCTCAGGGGGGCCGGTGCAGGTGGTGGTGATCCCCACGGTTGCCGATCACGACCGGGCGCTGGCCCGCGAGCTCTCCGCTGCGGTGCCGGGCTTCGCGACGCAGGTGGTGGCGGGGGGGATGGTCCAGGCGCTCGTGCCTCCTGATCGCCTGAGGGAGCTCGCGGCGCGTGAGGGGGTGGCGCGGGTGCGTGTGCCCCACAGGGCGCGGCCCAAGGAGATCGTGACCGAGGGCTACTCCGCGATGTTCGAGGAGGACTGGCACGCCCTGGGGAGGACCGGCGCCGGGGTGCGCGTCGCGATCCTCGACGTGGGCTTCAAGGACTACCTCGCGCTCCAGGGCACCGAGCTCCCGCCGTCGATCGAGACCCACTTCCAGGGCGACTGGAGCGCGGAGGAGCACGGGACCGCGGTGGCGGAGATCATCCACGACATCGCTCCCGACGCGGAGATCGTCCTCTACTCCTTCGAGACAGAGGTGGAGTTTCTCGCCTCCTGTCAGGAGATCCTCGACAACGGCGAGGTGCTGGTGAGCGCCTCGATCGGCTTCGACAACGTGTGGCACGCCGACGACACCTCGATCTACAGCAGGACCGTCGATCAGCTCGCAGAGGCCGGGATCACCTGGGTCGCCGCGGCGGGCAACGAGGGCTGGTCCTACTGGGTGGGCGAGGCGGTGGACTCAGACGGTGACGGGTGGATGGAGCTGGACGGGGAGGTGCTCGTCGAGACCAGCGCCTACGACTTCGCCTGGGCCTCGGTGCGCTGGGACGAGCCCTTCGGCGCCGCAGCGAGGGATCTGGACCTCTACCTCTACGGGACCGGTGACGAGGCGCTCTGCCAGAGCGAGGACGAGCAGAGCGGGGCGGGCGACCCCTACGAGGAGATCTGGTGCCACCCCCCCGCGGAGGAGGTGAAGCTGGCGGTGTACGACTACAGCCGCTCCAGCGCCCCGATCAAGCTGTGGCTGTTCTCCTACTGGGACCTCGCCCCGGGCGTGGCCAGCCTGCGCGAGACCCTCACCCTCCCCTCGGACGCCTCTGGCGCGATCACCGTGGGCGGGGTGCAGTGGTGGGACCAGGAGCTGGCCTGGTACTCCAGCAGGGGGCCCACCAACGACGGCAGGATGAAGCCGGACGTGTCGGCCCCCACCGAGGTCACCACCTCCACCTACGGCAACCGCCAGTTCACGGGCACCAGCGCCGCGACGCCGCACGTCGCGGGGGTGGCGGCCCTGCTGCTCCAGGACAACGCCTGGGGGCCGGAGCAGGTGCGCGCCTGGCTGGTGGAGCACGCCGAGGATCTGGGGCCGCCGGGCCCGGACAAGGACTTCGGGGCGGGCTACCTCCAGATCGCGGCGGGTGCCGACGATGACCCCGTCGACACCGGCGATCCAGACGACACCGGCGATCCAGACGACACCGGTGAAGCGCTGGTCGCGCCGGGCTGCGGCTGCGCGACCGGGGCGCCCGGTGGACTGTGGGCGCTCGTTGCGCTAGGTGCTGGGCTGATCCGCCGCAGGGAGGCGCGCAGAGGATGAGCAGGACGCACTACTGCGCGAGGTGCCTCACCACCTTCAACGACGACCCGGAGCGGTGCACCAACCTCTCCTGTGGCAAGAAGCGGCCCAAGGACGGCTGGGGGGTGCTGCTGGGGCCCGGCGACCTGCTCGATCGGCGCTACCGCATCATCCGCGCCCTCGCGGTGGGGGGCGCGGGGCTCACCTACCTGGCGCGAGAGGTGGGCGATGACGGCGAGGCGCTGCCGCCGGACCTGGCGATCAAGGTGCTCTATACCCAGCGGGACGCGGGCCCCTTCCTCCGCCGCCTGTCCAACGAGGCGCAGATCCTCCAGGACCTGGACCACGAGAACATCGTCAAATGCCGGGGCTTCGTCCACCGCACCGGCCACGCGCCCTACCTGGTGACGCAGTTCGAGAACGGCGGGAACCTGGCGGAGCACGTGGAGAAGGTGGGGACCCTGCCCCCCAAGGTGGCCGCTGGGGTCATCCGGCAGATCCTCCGGGCCCTGGACGTGGCCCACCAGCGCGCGGTGATCCACCGCGACATGAAGCCGGAGAACGTGCTCCTCGCCGAGCCGGTCGCCAGGGACGAGGAGCCCGCGGTGCGCCTCACGGATTTCGGCATCGCCAAGGTGTTCGGGGGGGTAGGGGACCGGCTGACCAAGATGGGCTCCTTCGTCGGGACGCCCGAGTTCGCGGCCCCAGAGCAGTTCGAGGGCATGGCGCCGACCCCAGCGACCGACCTGTTCGCGGTGGGCGGGGTGCTCTACTACCTGCTGGTGGGCAGCTCACCGGTGCGCTTCACGCACCGCCTGGACATCGACCACTCCTTTCACGAGCTGCTCCAGCAGATCCCTCCGAAGCTCCCCAAGGAGGTCGGGGCGGACTGGGAGGTCCAGATCCTCCAGGCGGTGCTCGACAACCTGATGGCCCCTGAGGCAGGGGACCGGTGGACGGTGCTCCAGACCCTCGCCCGCCTGGACCACCTGATCGAGGGGGTGGAGGGGGTGAACCTCAGCACCCTGGAGCTCTCTGAGCAGGGCGTGGGCGCGACCCTGGAGATCACCAAGGCGCGCCACGCCTCCACCCCCACCCCCGCGGCGCGCAGGGCGGGGGGGGCCGACACCGCGGCGGTCCCGCCGCCTCCCCCTGTCGCGTCCGGCGCTGCGCCGCCCCCCGCTCCGGTCGCCGCAGCGGCGCAGGGGGCCCACGAAGATCCGGTGGCGCCCCGCTCTCGGCGCGGGCTCCTCGCCGCGCTGGGGGGGACCGTGGTGCTGGGGGGCGGGGCGCTGGCCCTGCTGTCGCTGGTGGGTGCGGGGGTCGGGGCCTGGTGGCTGGGGTGGATCCCGGCCCTGGGGGGCGCCGCCCCCCCGCCCCCAGCAGAGGTCGCCGAGGTGGTGCCCGTGGAGGCGCCTCCCGCGCGGCTGCTGGGCGACCCGGCGCGCGCTGCGGAGCTGGAGGCGCTGCGCCAGGGGATCAGGGCGGTGTCGGGGCAGGTGGCCGCCCAGTGCGGTGTCCGGGGCTTCGCGGCGCTCACCGCGGTGGTCGAGCCGGGTGGCGCCGTGCGGGCTGTGGCGGTGGATCGGGGCGCGCTCCCCGAAGACGAGGCCAGGTGTGTGGAGGCGGCCCTCAGGTCCAAGACCCTCTCGCGGAGCGGCGAGGATCTTGTGCAGGTGCGCGCCTCGGTCTCGCTGCGGCCGTAGCACCCGGTGGGGCGGGACTCGCCACCAGGGCGATCGCACGGTCCGCGGGGCACCGTCTCGCTGGCCTCTCGACGCGTGTCCTCGTTCCTACCCTCGTCGCGCCAGGTGCGATTCACTTCACGCGTCCTGCTCCTCGTCCACCGAGCGCCGAAGCAGGCTGTGGATGCTGCTCCGGGATATGTGATTCGCGTCGTAGAACCAAGGTAGATCCATTCTGATCTGCGGTCCATAGTCCTCGGACCCGGGACTGCGGTCCACCGGCTGCGCGACGCATCCAGAGGGCTACTTGTTCTGCGATGGCAGCCTCCGCTGGTCGCGTACAACAGCGCGCTTTCGCCCTGGGGAAAGGCGGTCACACGCCGATATTCCTAGCCACTCGGCGCCCGTTTTCAGTCTGGAAGGTTCGATGAGCCACTTCATCCGATAGTTCCAATGGAAGGATGACGCGCGTCCTGCGCGGCGGTCCGGCTGATGGACCGGTGCCGCGTGGAGACAGGTAGGAGGCTCGAGGGGTGGGCCACGTTGGCGTGCTTCGTTGAAGTAGTCTTTACAGACCTCCTACCCGTCGTTGCCCTCCACCGCAGGCCTAAGGACTATGCTTCTCAAACGCCCGAAACGTCTGCGTAGTTGACCGGTGCTCCAAGACGCGATGCTTCCGCCGCTCGCCGCGCTGGGGAGCTACGGACGACGGCGAGGGTCCCCACCACGGCCGCTGGACTTCCTCCCCCTCTCCAGCGATCTGACGCTACCCTGAACATCCCCCTCACCAGAGCCCCCAATGACCACCCTCACCCTCGACAAGCTCGGTCCCATCCGCCACGCGGAGCTCCCCCTCGGTGACCTCACCGTGCTGGTGGGCCCACAGGCCAGCGGCAAGAGCCTCGCCCTCCAGGCGCTCAAGGCCGCGGTCGACATGGACGCCATCGTCGAGGTGCTCAAGCTGCACGGCTTCCACTTCGACGACGGCGCCGAGGCCCTCAACGAGCTGGTCTTCGGTGAGGGCATGGGCACCCTGGTCGGACCCGACACCCGCATCGCACTGGACGGGAGCCCCGTGGAGCTGAAGGCGCTGGCCGACGCCGCCTGGTCCAAGGGGAGCCGGCGCAGCCCACGCGCCTTCGTGATTCCTGCGCAGCGGGTGCTCACCCTCCAGGAGGGCTGGCCGCGCCCCTTCGTCGCGTGGTCGGTGGAGGCCCCCTTCGTGGTGCGGCAATTCTCGGAGGACCTCCGGCGGCTGATGGAGGACAGCAAGGGACCGGTCTTCCCCGCGCCGCGCCTGACCAAGGAGCTGAGGGCCCGCATCTCCGACACCATCTTCCACGGCGCCAGCGTCGGGGTCGACCGCTCCCGCGCCCGCAAGCGGGTGGTGCTGGAGGTGCGGGACCAGGAGGCCCTGCCCTTCATGAGCTGGTCCGCCGGGCAGCGGGAGTTCATCCCCCTGATGCTCGGCCTCTACCACCTCATGCCCTCGGCGGGGTCCTCCCGGCGCCAGCAGCTGGAGTACGCGATCCTCGAGGAGCCGGAGATGGGCCTCCACCCAGCGGCCATCCGCGCGGTGGCGCTGGCCCTGATGGAGCTCATCCGGCGCGGCTACAAGGTGATCGTCGCCACCCACTCCCCCCACCTGCTCGAGCTGGTGTGGGCCCTCAACCTCCTGCAGGGCAGCTCCCGGTTCGAGGCGTCCCTGGCCGAGCTGCTCGGGGTCGGCAAGCTCACCTCCGGGCTGGCCGAGGCGGTGAACAAGGCCACCCTGCGGGTCATCGCCATGAAGCACGGGCAGGAGGGGGTGGTCTCCAAGGACATCTCGACCCTGGACCCGGACGACCCCGATCCCGACGTGGCGGGCTGGGGGGGCCTCACCGATTTTGCCGACATCGCCGCCTCAGTGGTGGCGAGGGGGGTGGAGGAGTGAGCGACTTCGAGGCGCAGGTCCAGGCGCTCCACCCCGACCTCCGCGCACGACACGGACTGGATGGCCTCAAGCGCGCCGACCGCGAGCGACTCTCGGTGACGGACCCCCGTCAGCTCCGCGGGAGTGCCTCCCTCGACGACGACCTGACGGGACGCTACCCCAGCTATGCCCGCTGGGACTACCTAGTCGCCCACGGAGAGCGGGTGTGGTTCGTCGAGGTCCATCCGGCCAGCTCAGACGCCAACCTCCAGGAGGTGAAGAAGAAGGCCGCCTGGCTGAACACCCTCCTCAGGGGGCATCCCTGGCGCAGCCGCGACAACCCCCGGGTGTGGGTGAGCTCTGGCCCCATCTCCAAAGCCCCGGCCTTCTCCAGGAAGAAGCGCTCGCTGGCTCAGGCTGGCGTCGTCGGCCCCACCCGAAGGCTGGCGATCCCATGAGCGCCGCCGAAGCCTCCGCCATGAGACAGGTGCCCCCTGTGTCACCATAGCTGCCGTGTCCAGCCAGTCTGAGAGCAGGGGGTTGAGGAGGCCGAGATGGGCCGAACGGAACCGTACCCAGAGGTGTTCAAGGCCAAGCTGGTCCAGCGCGCGGGCCAGCGGACGGTCCTTCGCGTCGGAGACTCGCTCGGCCCAACGCTCAGGTGCGAGGCGACGCTGGAGTAAGGACGGGGCTCTGGAGGTCGGTGGGCTCCTGTCCCCGGAACACGCGCCGGATCCCCTGGTAGACAGGGCCCTCACGTCCGGCGTGTGGAGGCTCGCCGCGGGGGGGGGGAAGACTTCCTGTCAGACGGACGCGCGCTGTCGATCAGGAACCCTGTGGAGACACGCCCGCCGGGCGTTGCGGTGGCCCTGGTGTCAGCCCTCGGACACCTTGACCACCAGGGCGGTGAGGTTGTCCAGGCTCCCCCGCGCGACCGCGCGCTCCATCAGGCTGACCGCCGCGCCCTGGGGCTCTGGGGTGTTCTTCAGCACGTCGGCGATGGAGACCCCGTCGATGGCGTGGTGGACTCCCGCGCTGCAGAGCAGCAGGCGGTCTCCCGCGCGCAGGGCCTCGGACCCCGTGTCCAGACCAGGGTCGATGCGCAGGGTGGGGTCCCCGTGCGAGAGCGCGCCGAGGATGAGGGCCTGAGCGAGGCGCTGTCCTCCCTTCACCGGCCCGGCCCCCTCGCGCAGGGCGAGCTCGTCCTCGGTGTGATCGGCGGTGAGCTGGGTGAGGCGGCCGCTGCGGTAGAGGTACAGGCGGGTGTTGCCCACCTGGACCCAGTGGGCGCTCCCGTCGATCAGCCAGGCGGCGGTGACCGAGGCGCCGAAGCGCACAGGTCCGGTGCTGGCGGCGTGGGCGTTCAGGCGCTGGTGGGCCTTGAGCAGGTAGGTTCGCATCGCCTGGGCGGGGTGCTCGGGCGGATCGCCCCGGTACAGGCGCCCAACGAGCTGCACCACCGTCGAGGTGGCGGTGTCGTCGCCGCTGTCACCCACCCCCGCGCTGATCGCGACCAAGCTGCCCTCACCCGAGGCGCTCTGGACCTGCTCCCCGTCGCCGGCGCGCCAGGTGAGCTTGCCGCGATCGCCGACGAGGTAGTTGTCGCTGTTGGAGGCCCTGCCTCCCCGGGCGGGGCCTACGCCCCTGGTACAGACAATGCCGATGCTGTAGCGCATGGCGCCTCCGGGGCCCCGAGGGGCCCGATCACACCTGCTTGAGGATGAAGACCGAGTGGCCGATGACCAGCCGATCCCCAAGGTGCAGCACCACCTCTCCCCCGTCCTCTGGGGCGGTGCGGAAGCGCTCCCCGTCCTGCTGGATGAAGAAGCTCTCGAAGCCGTCCGCCTTGCGGTAGCTCGCTAGGTAGTCGCTCAGCACCACGTCGCCCTCGCCGGTGTCGAGGAGGGTGAAGTCGAACCCAGTGAAGCTCAGGGTGCGCGGGGAGCGCGCCGGGAGCCCCCGGGTCATGAGCGCCGCGGCGAGCGGATCCTCGTGGTCGAGCAGGATCAGGCTGGCGCGGGGATCGGGCAGCGTGGCGTCGCGGGTGATGATGAAGGGGACGGTGAAGTCCTCCTCGCCGTCCTCATCCCGGCGGATGATCTCGAAGTTCAGCTTGTCGAGCTGGTCATAGGCCCTGGGCTCCGCCAGCTCCCCGTCGACGACCATCTCGTCGGGCGCGGTCACGGTGAGCTGCCCCTTCCTGCCGCGGACCTTGAGGGTGAAGTAGTCCGTCACCGAGAAGACCTGATCCGGGTCGATGCGGTTCTCCGGCAGCACCAGGTCTGCGCCGGTGTGGTTGCCGCAGGTGGCCTCGCCGTTGAGCATCCAGCCCATCTGCACCAGCTGCACCCTGCGGGAGACCTCGAAGCGGGCGTCCGCGTCGTCCACGAACACAACCTGGGGCTCGACCCGGGCCTCCGATGGGGTGGGGGGCAGCTCCTCCGGTGGGGGCGCGGGCGGCGGCGAGAGGGTTGGCGGCGCCATGACGGGCGGCTCCTCCCTCACTGGCGCGGGCGGTGGCGAGAGGGCTGGCGGCGCCAAGACGGGCGGCTCCTCCCTCACAGGCGCGGGCGGTGGCGAGAGGGGTGGCGGCGCCAAGGGAGGCGTCATGCCCCTCGTGGGCGCGGGCGGCGGCGAGAGGGGTGGCGGC
>JAFGVK010000022.1 GCA_016938035.1 Deltaproteobacteria bacterium
GCTGTGGGTGGTGCCGGAGCGCTCCCGCGATTTTCACGGTGGGAGCGGTGTGACAGGGGGGTGTTTCGACTTCCACGGGCACTTGGGCCCCAAGGCTGTCACCCGCTGAGCCGGGTGGGCACGGGGCACCTCCCCAAGAGGATGAGCTCCGCAGTAGACACCCGCAAGCGAGTGCTCCTCGACCGCCTGCCCGACCTGCTCAGAGGCTATGGTCGATCCCTGCCGAAGGGCCTCGCTGCGGTGGGGGGGGTTGAACAGCGGCTCCCCCCCCTGGTACAGCGGCGCCGCCTCTACAATGCGGGGGAGCGCAGGAGGATAGGGGGCTCTCCGCTGCCCACGCGCCCACGGCCAGGACGCGCGGCGCTAGAACGGGCTGCCGGTGCTGAACTCCGCGGCCACCTGGGCGGCGTCGAGGGGGCAGTCCAAGATGCGCACCTCGTCGAGGCTCCCCGCGAAGGGCAGCACCGGCACCCCGCCGTTGATGTCCGCGCCCAACAGGGTGGGGACCGGGTCGTAGGTCGGCGCCATAGGGGGGATCACGTCCGAGGCGGTGAGCACCCCGTCCACGTAGATCGCCCGGTCCCCGCTGTCCATGTCCCAGGTGGCGGCGAGGTGATGCCAGCCGTCCACGTGGCCCGCGTAGTCCACCGTGTCGAGGAGGGGGCTGGGGCCCCCGCTGACCTGGCTCGTGTACCAGGACATCCCATATCTGTAGTATCCCAGGTAGTAGCTGTCACCCGAGCTACCCAGCGCCGAGCTGTTGTCAGCCCCCTTGGTGACGAGCGAGTCCCAGGAGGTCGATCGGAGGCTGTCTGGCCGCACCCAGAGCGAGACGCTGATCGCGTGCGCGGGCTCCAGCTCCTCGTAGTCCAGCTCTACCCGACTATCGGTACCGTTGAGGCGCAGCGCGCCCCCCCTGTGCCCGTCGGTCCATTCCCCGCCAGAGATGCTCCCGTCCAGGCCGCGGTCGCCCTCATCGAAGGCCACCGCGCCGGTCCCCTCGTCCAGGGGCCAGTAGCCGAGCACGTCGTCAAAGCCGTCGCAGTCGTTGTCACGTCCATCGCACGCCTCTGGGGCGCCGGGGAAGCTGCCGGGGTCAACGTCATCACAGTCGCCTGGGGTGGCGGACAGGCCCGCCCGGGGAAGGCAGGCCGGGGCGGTGACGCCAGCGACGCCATAGCCATCCAGGTCGTCGTCCACATACCAGAGGATCGCGTCAACCGCGCTGTCCTCGTCGATCTCGCGGTCGCAGTCGTCGTCATAGCCGTTGCACCGCTCGTCCGCGCCCGGGTGGACGGCCCGGTCCAGGTCCTCACAGTCGTCCGCGCTAGAGGCCCAGCCCGAGGGGTCGGGGGCGGCGCAGGCGCGCTGAGTCACCAGGTCCCCCGCGTGCCCGTCCCGGTCCAGGTCGCGGTACCAGACGGGGGCCCCTGCCACCTCCTCGTCCACGGCGCCGTCACAGTCGTTGTCGCGCTCGTCGCACACCTCCGGGTTCCCCGGGAAGCGCGCCGCGTCCCCGTCGTCACAGTCCCCCCCGCGGGTGGCCGCCAGGGGAGGCTCGGCACAGGCCCGAAAGGCGGTGCCGTCCACCCCGTAGCCGTCGTCGTCACCGTCCGTGAAGTAGGTCCCCGCGTCCACCGGGTTGTCGTCCAGCACCCCGTCACAGTCGTTGTCGAGCCCGTCGCACACCTCGGTGTTCCCGGGGAAGCGCGCCGCGTCCCCGTCGTCACAGTCCCCCGCCTGGAGCACAGCGCCCTCGGGGGCCGCACAGGTGAGGGTGCTCGCGCCGGGGTCGCCGTAGCCGTCCGCGTCCGCGTCCGCGTAGAAGGTGCGGGCGTCCACAGCCCCCGCGTCCGCCCTGCCGTCACAGTCGTTGTCGAGCCCGTCGCACACCTCGGTGGCGCCCGGGCGGACGGTGGGGTGGACGTCGTCGCAGTCGGTCCCCTGCAGCACATAGCCGTCGGGGGCCTCGCAGGTGGTGAGGGACTGGTCAGGGTCGCCGTACTGATCGCCGTCCGCGTCGGCGTAGAACACCCGCGCGTCGGTGGCGTTCACGTCGACCGCGCCGTCGCAGTCGTTGTCAACCCTGTCGCACACCTCCGCGTTCCCGGGGAAGGCCAGGGCCTCCAGGTCATCACAGTCGTCCGCGGTGGTCCGCCAGCCCGGGGGAGCCTCGCAGGCGAGGACGCGGTTGTCGGGGTCACCGTGCCCGTCGCCGTCCAGGTCGGCGTAGAAGGTCTGCGCGTCCGACGGCTCGTCGTCCACCAGGGCGTCGCAGTCGTTGTCGAGCCCGTCGCACACCTCCGCGTTCCCGGGGAAGCGGCCCGCGTCGGCGTCGTCGCAGTCCTGACAGGCGGGGGCACCGTCCCCGTCCCCGTCCGCGTATCCCACGGATCCGTCGCAGTTGTAGTCCGAGGGGTCGCCGCAGTCCGACTCTGGCGCGCCGGGGTGGAACGCCGGGTCCGTGTCGTCGCAGTCCCCGTCGGCGGACACCGCCCCCGCCGGCGCCTCACACGCGGCCACCGGCGCGGCCGCGTCGCCATAGCCGTCGCCATCGCCGTCGACGTAGAAGGTGTCGGCGTCCACGGGGTCCTCGTCGATCGCCGCGTCGCAGTCGTTGTCCACCCCGTCGCAGCGCTCAGGGGCGCCGGGGTGTACGGTGGCGTCCGTGTCATCACAGTCCACGTCCGACAGGGCGCCGTCCCCGTCAAGGTCGAGCAGCACCGTCTCTTCCTTGCGACAGGCGGTGAAGGCGAGGGCAAAGAGGAGCGAGGCGGACAGCATCTTCATGGGTTCCTCCGTGGGACGGGCGCACTGTAAGGCACAACCGACGAGGCGTCAAGATGGCACCGAGCCTGGGAAAAGCTGGATAGTCTGTGTTCCTTCGAGGGCCCCGCGATGTCGGAGCGGCCCACGCGGGGCCGGTCCACCCACCGGATCGCGGGAGGCGCAGTGTCCTCCCGGCGGAGGCCTCGGGGGACGGTCCCCATCGGAACCTCCTGCGCGCAGAGGGGCGCAGACTCGCCAGGCGGATCGGCATGTGACCGCCCTTCCCACAGGATGCAGCGCCCCTCCTGGCGAGAGGCGCGAGGCCTCGCTCCCACCCTGTGGCAGCGGGGCGGTCTCACAGGACAGGTGACATGATTGAGCCACTCGTAAGAACCCCCTCTGCGAGTGGCAAGGCAGCCGACACTACGGGAAAACGCCGATTTTCGTCGCAACGCGCTACGGACGAACCGCCGTTTTGGGAGAGTCAGCGCAGCGGTGGGACTGATTACGAGGGGCTCATGACTCCAACGGCGTCCTCTGAAGCCTCGCCCCCTCGAGTCCTCCAGCGTGAAGAGGAGGGCCGCGCCCCAACGCGGCGCGCGATGACGCCTCCCGACCCTGCGGGCCTCCACCGACGAAGCGGCCCCGACGAGCGCCAACTGCAGGCCACGGTCAGCACCGGCACGGGTCAATCAGCCCGACAGTCTCACAGGAAGCGCTTCGTCATTCCAACGGAACCATCAGATGAAGTTGCTCGTCGAAGCTTCCAGACTGTATACGGGCGCCGAGTCGCTGGGCATATCGGCCTCTGAGCGCCGTTCCATAGGGAGGACGTGCACTCTGGTACGCGACGAGCGTAGGAACAAGGACCCGCGTCGAGAGGCCAGCGGGGCGGTGCCTCAGCGCCGGATCACCTCGCCAGGCGAAGGCGCCAAGCCTGCCGGGGAGGTCGGGACCCCCTCCGCCACCTCCCCCTGCCGCGCTGCCAGCGCCCGGAAGCCCGCCGAAGCCCTGGGGTCCGCGGCCAACCGCTCCCAGAGCGTCAGCGCCGCACTCAGCGCCCTCGCCGGGACGTCGCCCAGCTCCGCCGCGGGGCGGTACAGCCCCTCCACCAGCTCCCCCCCGTGGCGGGGGGCGTGGAACATCGGCAGCATGTCGTAGACCGGCGCCAGCCCGGTGATCGCGGTGCCCCGCAGGCTGAGCGACAGGTTGCCGGGGTGCATGTCGGTGTTGGCGATCAGGTGCCCGAAGGCCTCCAGCCAGCCCACCCGCTGGTGGTCCTCCTGCGAGAGCAGCCCCTGCCGGACCAGCTCCCCGGTGACCGCGCTCCAGCTCCGCAGCTCAGCGCCCACCCCGCGTTGGTCGAGGGCCGCCAGGGAGCAGAGGCCGCTGCGCCCCCCTGCCCCGTGGCGATCGAAGCGCCGCACCACGAGGTAGCGGGCGCCGCCCGAGTCCACCAGCTCCGAGCGCGCCGCGGCGACCCCTGCCTCGGCGAGCACCTCGTGCGCCAGGTGCTCCGCCAGGAGCAGATCCGCCCACCGCCGCCCCCCTGGGCTGTCCATCGGCGGCGAGAACTTCACCAGGCTCGGCACCACCGCCTCGCCGTAGCGGAGGGTCACGGTGAATTTCGGCTGCTCTCCCCCCGCAGAGGACCCCCAGGTCGTCCGGCTCGCCGCGGCCAGCGCCGGGAAGACCGTCGGGGCCTGGTCTCGGGGCACCACCTGCGGCCCTGGCGCGTCCCGCAGCCTGCCCCTGGCCCAGTCCCCCACCACGAAGGCGCCGGGCAACCAGAGGCCATACTGGGCGGCGTAGCGGAGCACGTCGTCCCCGCTCCAGCGGGCGAGCAGCCCCGGAAAGCCCGCATCCCCGTGGGCCCCGAGCCACTGGCGCCCCAAGAAGCCCGCCGGCTTCAGGTCGAGGAGGAACCAGGGCAGGTCGACCGCAGGGTCGGCGCCGAGCTCGGTGGGATCGGTCTCGTGGAAGCCCGAGGCCACCTCCGCCACGTGGCCCTCCACCCAGCAGCCCATGGGCTCCACCGGGTGGAGGGTCAGCGCGAGGCGGAGGCCCCCCTCCGGGTCCAGCTCGTACACCGGCGTCGGCGTGCGGACCTCGTCCACCGCGCGCCGCAGCGCGTACCGGGTGGCCCTGGTCCGGCCCACCCGGAGCACGTCGCCCAGCAACGGTGACATCTTCCGCTGGAACGCCGACTTGGAGAGACCCATGTCGCGCTGGATCTGAGGCGCCGCGCTGGGCCCCGCCCGGGTCAGGTAGCTGCGGAGAGCATCCACGGAGCTCGCTCCTGTCGCGCAGGCCACAGGCCATGTGGCGCCACGCTGGCGTCTGAGAGAATACTGGGTCAAAAATAGCACCGATACTATTCATCTATCACCAAAATTCCCGCTGTATTTCGGGTCGAAAAACACCAGCTCTCAAGGATGCCGGCCCCGCCGTGGGCGCGGGCACCGCGCCACCGACAAGACCCGCCCCACGGGGCACGCAGAGGCCTCCTGACCACGCTTGGCCCGTCGCGGGCCGCAGGGTGCCCCCTGTCCGCCACCGCAGGGACACCGCACCGCGGCGAGAGCCCCGCGATCGGATGCCCCTGGGAGCAGGGCCCCCGGCCACTTCCCCTGCGGAATTTCCTCCCGGTACGCCCCCCCAACTGCGCTATCCTCTCCCCTCACCAGGAGCCGCCCGTGTACGCCTTCACCAACCCCTCCGCCAACCCCGAGCTCGCCGCGCGCATCCGACAGTTCAAGGGGCAGTTCGACGACGTGGTGGCCAACGTGGGGCGCGTCATCCTCGGCAAGGAGGACGTGATCCGCAAGGTGCTCCTCACCATGACCGCGCGGGGCCACATCCTGCTGATGGACGTGCCCGGCACCGGCAAGACCATCCTCGCCCGCTCCATCGCGGCGAGCATCGACGCCTCCTTCAAGCGCATCCAGTTCACCCCCGACCTGCTCCCGATGGACATCACCGGGTCCAACGTGTTCAACCTGCGCTCCAAGGCCTTTGAATTCCAGCAGGGGCCGATCTTCACCAACCTGCTCCTGGCCGACGAGATCAACCGCGCCACCCCCAAGACCCAGTCCGCCCTGCTGGAGGTGATGGCCGAGGGGCAGGTGACGGTGGAGGGGAAGACCTACGCGATGACGCCGCCCTTCCAGGTCATCGCCACCATGAACCCCCTCGACCACGACGGCACCTATGTGCTGCCCGCCGCGCAGCTCGACCGGTTCACCATGCAGCTCTCGATGGGCTTCCCCCCGCCCAAGGCGGAGATGCAGATGCTCGACATCCACCTGGGGGTGCGCTCCCCGGTGGACGACCTGGAGCCGATCATCGACCGCGACACCTTCCTCCAGTGGCAGGGCACGGTGCCCCTGGTCTACGTCTCGGACGCGGTGAAGCAGTACGCGGTGGACCTGGTGAACGCCATCCGGGCCGACGCCCGCGCCCTCTCCCCCCCCTCGCCCCGCGCCACCCTGATGCTGGTGCGCACCGGGCAGGCCCACGCCCTCACCGAGGGCCGCGACTTCCTCTCGCCGCAGGACCTCCAGGCGATCGCCGCCGACGTCTTCGCCCACAGGATGTTCGTCTCCGGCGATCTGAGCGCCCGCGCCTTCGTCGAGGAGCTCCTGCGCCAGGTGGAGGTGCCCGCCTGATGCGCCTCACCGCCTCGGCACGCACCCCGCTGCCCCCTGACCCGCGGGAGAGGAGGTGAGCGCACAGGTCCGCGCCACGCCGGCCACCCCGGTCTGGATCTCGATCCCAGGCATCTTCCTGCACGGGTTCGGGATCTTCCTCCTGCCCTTCGCGGTGGGGCTGACGGCGGCGATCTTCCTGGAGGTGAGCGAGGTGGCGGAGACCTTCGTGCCCCTCACCGCCTTCTTCGCGGCGCTGATCTTCCCCATCTCCCTGGCGCAGCTCCTGGGCCTGATCCTCAAGGTGCGCCGCGACGTGCGCTACTGGCGGGAGCGCCGTCAGCTCGGCCCGCGCAGGCTGCTCCACATCCTCCACGACCACCTGCGGGTGATCACCCTGCGGGGGTGGACGGTGCTGGTGGTGGGGCTGGGCTTCATCGCCCTCTCGCTCTCGCTGAAATGGGCATCATTCGGGCTGATGGCGGCGCTGGCCCTGTTCCTGTTCTACCTGATCACCGGGTGGACGGTCTTCGTGTCCACCTTCCTCGTCCGCACCTTCGAGGTGGGCCTGGAGCGGCGCAAGACGGGCATCCGACGCCAGATCCTCCCGGCGGTGTGCGCGCAGGGCGACGTCGCGGAGGAGGTCTTCACCTTCAACCGCGTGCCGGTCCCCTGGGGCTACCTGCTGGTGGTGGAGGACCCCCTGCCGGCTAGGCTCCAGACCGAGTCCCGCTATGTGCTCGGAAAGGGCGGGCAGAGAGAGGTAGAGGCGCGAGGGCGCCTGCGCGCGACCCCCCGCGGGCTGTTCCACCTGGGCCCGGCCCGCCTGTGGTACCAGGACATCCTGGGCGTGACCAGGGTGAGCGTGGCCTCGGTCGCCACCGCCGAGCTGAAGGTGCTGCCCCGCCTCAAGGAGGTGGTGGTCGTCGAGCCCCCTCGCACCCCGCAGCAGGCGCCCGACGTGATCACCCGCCCCCACCGCTTCGCCACCGAGGACCACTTCCGGTTCCGCGACTACGCCCAGGGCGACGACACCCGGCGCATCCACTGGCGCCTGTCGCTCAAGACCGGCACCCTCCAGGTGCGCCAGCCCGAGACCCGCGAGATCGCCACCAAGGACGTGGTGCTGGTGCTGGACTCCTACCTGCCCAAGGGCAAGATGCTCAACGCCGCCCACGGCGCCGACGACATCCTCGACGCGCTGGTCGACGCCTGGCTGGGCACCGCCCGCACCCTCATCGAGCGCGGCGACAAGGTGACCCTGGTCGCGGCCCTCCAGGACCACGAGGGGGCGATCCACGTGGAGCGCCTCGCCGCCCGCAAGGGGCAGAGCGCGCGCTGGCAGGACATGGGCGCGCGCGCCCTGTGGCAGGGGCAGTACGATCTGGCCGAGACCCTCCAGGAGGTCGGTGACACCGTCCACGGCGTGGTGGTGACCGCCCGCTTCACCGCCCCCGCCCCCGAGCTGCAGGCGGGGCAGACCCTCACCTGGCTGTTCATGCATCCCCGCGACGCGCTGGGGGCCTCTGAGCCACACTGGGTCGGGCAGATCATCGGGTCGGACTGGCGGGCCCTGCTGTGGCCCTTCATCCTCCCCCACCCCGCGGGCTCGGAGGACAACGCCATCCCCCGGCGGCTGGCGGACCTCTGGCACCGCTGGAGCCTGTACGAGGCGCGCCAGACCCTGCGCCGCGCCGCACGCTACCGGGCCGATCACACCCTCCAGCAGCTGCTCACCCGGGGGGACGCGGTGTACCGCCTGGAGCGCACCCCGCGCGCGATCCGCCTGGTCGGCCTGCAAGGGCAGAGGAGGAGGGGATGAGCGCACGCAGCCGACGCTTCTGGGCCTACGCGCGCTCGCTGATCCTCCCGGTGGGAGCCTACTGGGGCGCCACCGCGGTCTCGTTCGGGATCTTCGCCGCCGCGATCGTGTTCACCGAGGGAGGCACCGACGAGAACCTGGGCATCCTCGCGATGTTCGGGGTGGCCACCGCGGTGGGGGTGCTGCTGGGGCAGCTCGCGGCCCTGGCCCGGGTGCGGACCTGGTTCTTCTTCACCACCGCCGGCATCAGCTGGCTGATCGGGATGGCCGCCGCGGGGTACCTCACCTCGGCCCTGGGGGACGTGGCGATTCTGTTCGCGGTGTTCGCCTTCCTGGTGCCCATCTTCGCCATCGCGGGCCTGTGGAGCCTGCGGGTCCACATGGGGCTGCTCGCGACCTGGGGACCGGCGATGTACATCACCGGGACCATCATCGCGATCTCGGAGCATAACGGTTCCGACGCCCAGTGGTTCGCCGGGAACAAATGGGCGATCTGGGACGTGATGACCGCGCCGGTCCTCCTGCTCGGGGTGGGGCTGGTGGTGCTGTACCTCGCCTCGCGCGAGCTGCACCGGCTGAGCCTGTGGCGCTTCGGCCCAGGCGGCCCGGACGTGCCCGCGGTGGACGCGGCGGCGAAGGTCAAGCGCGCCCGCGCCCTGCCCGGCTGCGGCGGGGTCTTCATCCTCGGGGTGCTGATCGCGGTGCTGACCGTGGCCGCGGCCCTGGTGTCGCCCTATCTGTGGCGGACCGGCCCAGGCGACCGGGACGGCGACGGGGGGGAGCAGTCCGAGGACTACGACGGCGACGGCGTCCCCGACGAGGCCGAGGACGCCAACGGGGACGGGGACCTCAACAACGACGACACCGACGGCGACGGCACACCCGACTACCAGGACGGCGACGACGACGGCGACGGGGTGAGCACCTCCGAGGAGCGCGGCAAGAGCGGACGCCCCAAGGACACGGACGGCGACGGGATCCCCGACCACCGCGACACCGACGACGACGGCGACGGCGTCCCCACCGACGAGGAGGCCCCCGGAGGCTCCTCGCAGGACACGGACGGCGACGGCACCCCCGACCACCAGGACCGCGACGACGACGGCGACGGCGCCAACACCGACGACGAGGACCCCAACGGCAACGGCCAGCCCCAGGACGACGACTCTGACGGGGACGGCACCCCCGACTACCTCGACGGCCCCCCGCCCAAGCCACAGTCAGGCTGTGACAAAGACCAGCAGCAACAGCAGGAGCAGCAGGACAAGGCGGACCGCGACCCCACCGAGCAGGTGGTGGAGGCGGTGAAGCAGACCGGCCTGTCGCTCCTGTTCCTGTTCCTGGCGCTGTTCCTGGCGGTGGTGGGGATCTTCACCTTCGCCCCACCCCTGCGGCGGACCCTGCTGCTCCAGCACCTCCGCCGCCCCCTCTGGCCGGTGCCGCCCACCCGGAAGGTGCAGCAGTCCTGGCGCCTGGTGGAGATCGCCCTCGCAGACGCGGGGGTCCACCCCCGCCCAGGGGACTCCCCCACCGGCCTGGCCGCCCGCGCCGCGGAGGAGCTGAAGGACATCGACCCAGAGCCGATCCTCGAGGCGGCCCGCGCCGCGGAGCGGGTGGCCTATGGCTACGGCCTCAACCCCGACGACACCGAGCGGGTCCGCCGGCTGGCGGAGATGGCGTACCAGGCGAGCTGGGAGAGCATGTCCGAGTGGCAGAAGATCGTGGCGGTGTACCGCTGGCTCTAGCGCGAGGGCGCCGGCGCGCTGGCCTCTCGACGCGGGGCCTTGTTCCTACGCTCGTCGCGTACAAAAGCACGCTTCCTCCACAGGGACCGGCTGCCACATGCCGATCTGCCTGGCGACCCGGCGCCCCCTCGCGGGATCGGGCGCTACCCCCTTGCCGGCGGCCTCCCGCATGACCCACTTGGGCGAAATGACGATCAAGGCCGCCTGATGGACCGGTGCCCGCGCGGCGGTCAGGTCAGCACGCCCATCGGCCGGCCTCGCCCGTGGCATCCGCCGCTCGTCCGTCACAGCCTCCAGTGTGCGCCCGCCTCGGGAACCGGGCTCCCTACCCAATCCAACCCTGAGCCACTCGTAAGAACCCCCTTTGCGAGTGGCAAGGCAGCCGACACTACGGGAGAACGCCGATTTTCGTCGCAACGTGCTACGGACCAACCGCCGTTTTGGGAGAGGCAGCGCAGCGGTGGGCCTATTTACGAGGGGCTCAACCCTGCAGGCTCGGGGCGCGCTGACGCGCCCCCCGAGGGCTTCGTCGGCCGGCCCTGACGGGTGAGGTGCGACGCCCGCGCCCTCCTCGCCCTCGACAGGAGCTCCAGCCCAGGCGTCCGGCCCCTGTTCACAACAGCCGTCGATTCGCATGATAGATTCTTCGCTATGAACGGCGTCGAGATCACCGTGACCGCTCGACTCGAGCTCAGCAGCCCCTTGCAGCCCGCGCCGCGCCCGCGGAGCGTCGCGGCAGGGGGCTAGTATGAACAGACCACCGTCATCGGCGCGTGCCTCGCGCTCCGCGCCGGGCGCTGGGTCATGCCGAGCCTCGGACAAGCGGGTGGTTCCACGACGTTGTGGGCTCGGGCCGGACCCCCTGCCTCAAAGCGCTCGCCGCGCGCGCCACCGCACCTTTGGGCCTGGCTTCGGAATCACCCCTCGGCCTCCACGGGCGGACCTGCCTCGATGTGCGCGGTCCGGAGGACCCGTTCGCCGCGCTCCTCGGTCCGCACCCTCGCTCATGGACAGAGGGAGCCCCACCAGATCACCACCCGGGCGCCCTGGCCCTCAGGCCCGCCCCGCACGACCCGGTGGGGACAGGGTGCGTGCCCACCGGGTCGTGGCGGAGAGGAGTCCCCCGATGCGCAGGACGGGTCCCCGCGGGGCCCGCGCTGGGCGACAGCGGCCTCACCGCCGCGCAGGCGTCGGCCGCGCCAGGTCGCGCGATCAGGGCACCGCGAGGGGGGCGCCGCCGGTCTCCTTGAGGGAGGGAGCGGGCTTCAGGGGGCGGTGCGGTCCGTCACCGCCGCGCGCGCCCCCAACGCGGGAGGGCCCCCTCCAGCCACCCAACCCGTCGACCTGTGACGGGTACCGGAGCCATGGAGGGCGACGGGGGGCGCTCAGTCCTGCCCTGGGGTGAGCCCGGTGTGGCCGAGGCCCCAGTCGTCCAGGGCCATCACCGCGCGCCGCCGGTCCGCGTCCGTGTCCCGGCGCGGCTTCACCCCCTCGGCCAGCACCATGTCCGGGGGGGCGAGCCCCCTGCGCTTGGTGGAGGGGGTCGGCTCCTCGACCCACCTGGCGCGCGGGGCGGACGGCTCCTCGGGGGGAGACGGTGCGGACTTGAGGGGCTTCTTCACGGGGACCTCCTGAGCGCTCCCCGCAGTCTACCGCCCCTCACCCCCCAGACTCCAGCCCACCTGGCGCGCAGCGGCTCCCCGAGGGGCGCGGTCAGGCGCGTAGCCCGCGCCCCGTGGCACTGGGGCAGGGTGCCAGGCACAGGGGAGGGTGGGCGGCGAGCCCGGCGCGCTGCCCGGACCCGCGGCGAGCGCGCCCCGCGCCGGCGCCCGTGTCCCACGCCATCCAGAGCATCACCGGCACCGATGCGCTGGCCTCTCGACGCGGGGCCTCGTCCCTACGCTCGTCGCGCACAAAAGCGGGCTTGCTCCCGCGGGAACGACGGTCACAGGCCGAGCTGCCTTGCGACTCGGCGCCCGCATACTGTCTGGCAGAACCGACGAGCAACTTCATCGGATGGTTCCCCTGGAAGGATGAAGCGCCTGCTGTGAGGCCGTCCGGCGGATGGACCGGTGCCGCATCACCCCAGGGGCCAAGGGCAGGTCCTCGCGCCCTGTGGGAGGCCTCGCCGCCTCCTCGCCATCCAGGCCCTCCTTCCCCTCTTTGTGCGAACCAGGAGGTCCGTCCAGTGAGTGGGCCCGGTCGCGAGCACAGGGAGCGGCCTACATGGGCCTCGGCGTCCTGGGCCCGCGATCCGGAACCCGTGGACCGTGATAGCTGAGCGCGGCCCGCCATCACCCTCGGCGCGGGCGGGAGGTGGCGATGGCTCACGCGATGGTAGCGCGCTTCGAGGCGGAGGCACGGGCCCTGGCGAACGAGGAGCGGGCCGCGGGGCAGGCCGCCTATATGAAGCGCGCGCTGCCCTTCCTGGGGGTGACCAGGCCTCAGCTCGCCGCGCTCCGCAGGGGCTGGCGCAGGGAGTACCCGCTGGCCGCTCCTGGAGCGTACGAGGCGGTGGTGGAGGGCCTGTGGGCGCTGCCCTTTCAGGAGGGGCGCTACCAGGCGGTGTGGGTCTGCCGGACCTGGCCCCTCGACCCCGCGCGCCTGCCCCTCTACCGGCGGATGATCGAAGAGGGCGCCTGGTGGGATCTGGTGGACGAGCTCGCCGCCCACGTGGTCGGGCGCCTGCTGCTGGAGCACCGCGAGGCGCTGAGCCCGGTGATCCGCGCCTGGGGAGAGGCCCCCCACCTGTGGGTGCGCCGCACCGCGATCCTGGCGCAGCTCCAGCACAAGGAGCACACCGACGAGGCGCTGCTCTTCGACCTGTGCGCCGCTAGGGCCCACGAGCCCGACTTCTTCATCCGCAAGGCCATCGGCTGGGCCCTGAGACAGCACGCCCGGGTCGCACCGGAGGCGGTGCGGGCCTTCCTGGAGGCGCAGGGCCCGCGCCTGTCGGGGCTCTCTCGGCGGGAGGCCGCCAAGCACCTGTGACGCTGCGCTCCGGGGCCAAGCGCTTCGTTTGGCCCCAGTTGGGGCCGGGGGCTGCGTTCGCCTCCAGGGCCCGCTGCGGGGGTCGCGCCGCCCCCCTATCCCCTGCCAAATCGCGCGCAGCGCCCGTGCCGGAAGGCCCGCCACAGGGCCGGGTCGGGCGAGACGACGATCAGCGCGCTCCGGAGGCACCGCACCTCTCGGAATAAGGAACCTTAGCGCCCCCTGGGCGGCTACGGGACCGGCGCAACCTCGGCCCGGGAGCCACCGTGAAGTCCACCCTCAGCGCCCTGCTCATACTCTCCGCCCTCCATGGATGCGCCACCATCCCCCTCCCCTCCCTGCAGCCCGCCCCTGCCCCCGCGAGGCCCGCGGGCCCCGCCAGGCCTGTGGTGACCCCAGAGACCCGCCTGGTGCTGATGCCCTACGGCCAGTACGCGGGCCAGGTCATCGGCGGGACGGCCACCCTCGACCTGAGCGAGGACCAGCGCTTCACCCTGTCCTGGGAGGTCCCCATCGAGCACAAGCAGGGGCAGTGGTCCGGCGAATTTGAGTGGCTGCTGAACAAATCTGGCTTTGAGACCCTCGCGCTGTTCGGCGTCCGCGAGGCGGTCAACGGCACCCTCACCGGGCAGGAGGGGGACCACTGGCAGGTGGTGAGCCAGCTCGACCGGGAACAGCACCGCTTCGCGATCTCGGTGCCGGACCTCGGGACCGTGCGCTTCGCGCCCAAGTAGGCCCCTCACCCCTCGCTGAAGACCACCTCTGCCTCGATCTGGTACCCGTCGCTCCGAGTGACCAGCACCCCCGACAGCCCAGCCCGCCGCAACAGGTGGATGGCCACATACAGGCGGTTCAGGGCCGCGTCGCGCAGGATCACCTCACCAGGCCAGCCCGCCTCGATGAGCGCCGACGCGGAGAGCGCCGGCGGAGAGCGCTCCTGGGCGGCCCGCGCCAGGGCTACCAGGATCCTCCGCGCCGCCAGGGACCGCACCTCAGCGGGCTCCGCGGCACCAGCCACCAGCCAGCGGCCGCAGGGGGGGAGCCGGATCACCCCCCGCGCCGCCAGATCCTCGTCGGCGACCGGATCTCCCAGCGCCCCCAGCAGCAGCCGCGCCGCGCAGCGGGCCCCAAGGTCCGCATGCAGCAGGTCCACCCCCTCCGACCAGGGCGCCCTCGCCGCCCTCAGGCGGGCCCTGGCCCCCTCGGGCTGCCCCTCGGCCAGGTCGAGGAAGCCCGCCCACAGCTCCACCGAGGCGCGGGCGGCCGGGGCCGGCAGGCGCGCGTGGAGGGTGCGGCTGATCGCCAGGTCCTCCCGGGCCTCGTCCAGCCGCCCCAGCTTGGCGCGCACCGCCCCCCGCAGGGTGCGGACCCCCGCGTCCACCCAGTGCCGCACCCCCAGGTCGGCGAGGGCGTGGGCCTCATCCAGCAGCGCCGCCGCCTCGAGGGGGCGCCCCTCTGCGAAGCGAATCAGCCCCTCCAGCGCCAACACCGCCGCGAGGTACTCCTCGTCAGGGCCCAACGCGCGCGCGTAGGCCAGCGCCCCCTCCGCCGCCACGAGGTCGCGCCGATCCAGCTGCACCATCGCGAGGTTATGCCAGGCTCGCCCCTCCTGCCGCCGGTCCGCCAGGGTCCGGGCCTGGGACGCGGCGCGCCACAGCAGCCTGGTGGCCTCCTCCGCCCTACCGACCATCCCCGCCTGGATCCCCGCGAGGGCGGTCCAGCCCAGCAGATCGGCGGAGCGATGGCAGCGGTCGAGCAGAGGGGCAGCCTCCTCCAGCCGCAGCCCCGCCTCCCTCGGGGCGCCCATGTCCAGGGCGAGGCGCGCCCTGGCGAGGAGCAGCTCCAGGAAGGCGCCGCCCGGCTCCTCGGGGCGGGCGAGGAGCCGGTCATCGAGGATCAGGGCCGCAGCGGCGAAGTCCCCCGCCATCCTGTGCCCCTCCGAGCGCGCCAGCACCTCGGAGGAGGAGAGCCTCCCCCCGCTCGCCGAGGCTGCGTCCTCACCCACACCTCGCATAAGGGACCTCCCAGCGGACAGCCCTATGCCCAAACCAGCCTGTGTGCGAGGGTCACGGCCCTCGCCACAGCAGGACGAGCGGGTACCAGGCGCCGAAGGCCACCCCCAGCGACCACCCGCCGAGGCGCAGGGTCGCCAGCGCCGGCCCCCGAGCTGCGGCGGAGCGGGCGCCGCGCCTGGACGCCGATCCGCCCCACGGGCATGGCGAGCAGCGCCGGGACCACCAGCGGCCCCCCGAAGGCGCTCAGCGACGGAATCGCCCACAGGCCCAGCGCGAGCGGGCCGGGGGCGCCCTCCTCCAGGCCGGTGGGGGTGCGCCAGCGCCCCAGCAACCTGGCCAGCGACAGGAGCACCGGCGCCGCGATCGAGAGGGGGACAGGAGCCGCGGCCCGGGGTGGGGGGCTGCTCTCCGACGAGGTGCCAGCGCGAGCGCAGGCCTCCGGAGCTGCGATCGGTGTGCTTGGTGGTCGAGCGGCAGGAGGCACGCTCAGTCGGCGGCGGCGCCACACAGGCGCAGCAGCCGAGCGCCCGTGTTCCCGCGGCTGGCCTCGACACACGCGCGCTGGCCGAAGGTCCAGGGCGCCGGGGTCTCGGTCGAGGCGGCGAGGACCTCGGCCCTGACGCACTCCCACGCTCCGACCGGCGCGCGCTCCTCACCTGGGGTGGTGAGCTCTGGGCCGAGCCACTGCTCAGTGAGGCGGCACAGGAGCCGCTGCTCGCTGGGGCCCTCGGGACACGGTTCCAGCTCGGTCGGCGTGCGGTCGCGCACCCGGGCCACCTCGCAGCTCCACCCGGTCCGCTGCAGGGTGAGGGCGGCGACATCAGCCTCGACGTCCGTTCTCCAGGTACCGCTCCAGGAGGTGCGCCAGGTCGTGGTCTCCACCCTGCGGCCGTAGGTCTGGTCCCAGACGCGGTCCTGCGACTCCCCGATGTCCTCTACCGTGACGCTCCCATCCGGCGCGCGGTGCAGGACAACGCGGCCCCGCAACCTCCAGTCCGTCGAGAAGCCCATCGGGGAGCTCCGGGTCACCCTATCCACCCGCTGAAACGTCCAGGTCTCGGCCGCTGACTGGTCCACCGAGCTTGGCGCGACCGGAGGGATCGCAGGGGACGCGGCGGCGAGCAGCGCGAGGAACACCAGCACGGGGACTCCTGGGGACAGGCGCACGATGCAGAGGAGGGGGACGGCGCTCGTCTCCTGACCGCGCCGCCCAGGTCGATGGTCATGTTAGGCCTCCAGGCGCCTCATGGCCAGGAGCAACTGGACCAACACCCAGGCACCGTGACGGCGGTGCACGACCTCTTTCGGCAGGACCGGAGCTCCTCTCAGCGGGCTCCTCAGCCAAGGGCCACCGCCCGATCGTCCGGGACGTCGCTGGCAGCAAGCGCCCCCCCCTTCGGACGGAACACGCCCGCGGTGTCGCCCCGTCCGAAGCAGCGAGAGGCGCAGCCTGGTTCACCGCTCGCCGAGCCGACGCCCTCCTCCACCCTCTCTCTGCACGCGGCGCGGCCCGCGACAGCGCCTCGCTCCCCCGCCCGCCCGCCCTGACCGGGCGCGATCCCGGACGCCGACGGGACCACCTGGTGCCTCGCTCCCCCGCCCGCCTTGACCGGGCCCTCGCTACCGCAGGAGGAGCGCATACCAGACGCCGAAGGCCACCCCCACCCCCAGCGACCACCCGCCGAGGAGCAGGGTCGCCAGCGCCGGGCCGCGATCTGCGGGGGAGCGGGCGCCGCGCCGGACGCCGATCAGCACCCACCCCGCGGGCAGGGCGAGCAGCGGCGGGACCACCACCGCCAGCGGCCCCCCGAAGGCGCTCAGCGACGCGATCGCCCACAGGCCCAGCGCGAGCGGGCCGGGGGCGCCGTCCTCCAGGTCGGTGGCGGTGCGCCAGATTCCCAGCCCCTGCACCGCCAGCCACAGGGTGACGATGGCCAGGGACAGGAGCACCAGCGCCGCGATGGAGAGGGGGGACAGGAGCGGCGGAGCGACCCCGGACATGTGAACTCCAGCTCTGGTGCGTGGGACCTGCGATAGAAGCACGACGCGCACCAGGTAGCCAGCGCGTCGGTGGGCACTGGTCAATCAGCCGGACAGTCTCGCAGGAAGCGCTACATCATTCCACAGGAATCATCAGATGAAGTTGCTCGTCGAATCTGTAAAGGGGCGCCGAGTCGCTAGCCAGATCGGCGCGTGACCGCCGTTCCCTAGGAAGGAAGCGTGCTTTTGTGCGCGACGAGCGTAGGGACAAGGACACGCGTCGAGAGGCCAGCGGATCGGTGCCCGTCGGTGAGGGCCTACCCGCCCAGCGCGGCCTCGGTGCGGGACCCCGGCCAATCCCCCAGGCTGGCGCTGTGGAGGTAGAGCAGCCGCCGCTCCCCGGAGGCCAGGCGGGCGAGCACCTCGTCCACCGCCCCGAAGAGCATCGCGTTGTCGCGGGGCTGATAGCGCTGCAGCGCCGCGCGGTGGGAGGGCAGCCCGTCCAGAAAGCCCCCCAGGGCCGCTGGGGTCAGGCGGTCCGCGTGGCGGCCGTAGCCCAGGTGGGCGAGCCAGCGGGCGTTGAGCTCCTGCTCGTACTGCCCGTCGAGGGGCACCGCGAGCATCGGCACCCGCAGGTGCACCGCCTCGCCCATCAGCGAGTAGCCCCCGCCTGCCACCACCGCCCGAGCGGTGCGGAGGTCCTCGACGAAGCCCTCCCCCGAGAAGGGGCGGTGGCGGACGTTGCCGTCCACCAGGTCCTCCCCCAGGCCGTAAGCGCGCACCTCCACCTCCAGGGCCTTCAGGGCGGGGAGTGTGGCCCGCAGGGCGCCGGGGTGCTGGTACACCAGCAGGTGCTCCCCTGGCTCGGGCCGGGCCGCGAGCACCTCGGGGCGCAGGATGGGGGGCAGCAGGGTGGTGAAGCGCTTGCGCACCGGGGGGAAGAAGAAGGAGCTGACGAGGTAGTGGTCGGCGCCGGGCAGCTTGGCCTTCACCGCCCACTTGGCCACCAGGCGGTCCACCGGGTCGCTCGGCGCCACCTCAGGGGGGTGGGCGCAGCGGTCGATGACCTGCATATTGTCCAGCGAGAGCACCGGGACGCCGTGGGTAATGGCCCAGGTGTAAGCCCAGGACTCGAAGTCTGAGATCACCGCGTCGGCGCGGAAGGAGCGGGCCACCTCGTCCCAGGCGCCGAGGTTGCGGGCCAGCCCCTTGGGCGCGGAGGCGAGGTTGGACCAGAAGGAGCGGCTCTTGTCGATGCCCGCGCCGTCGTGAACTAGGCGCAGCCCGGCGATCTCCTCCAGCGAGAGCCCCAGCCGCCCCGCGAGGCTGTCCCGCAGGAAGCCGTGCGCCGGCCCCGACACCACCACCTGCACCCTGTGCCCCTGCCGCAGCAGGTGGTCGATCACCACCCGCGAGCGGGTAGCGTGCCCCATCCCCTCTCCGACCACGCCGTACAGGATGCGCATGAGGCTCCTCCTTGAGCGGGGTGAGTGTACGCGAGTTGGGGGAGGATCTCGACCGCGATCCGCGGTGCTGCGGCAGGGGCTGGCTGTCCGCTCCTTGATCGCGCGGGCGTCTCCCTCGCCACAACACCCCGCTGGAGAACGCCATGAGCACCCCGATCAGCCTCCCCCCCGACCTGGACCGCCTGCTCTTTCAGGAACTAGGAGCCTTCCACCAACCCCGCAACGAGGTCTTTGGGCTCGTCGCTGCGGATGGCGACGAGATTCGCCGGTACAACGGCACCTACCTCCCCCGCACCTGGGCCGAGTCCTACCAGGTGTTCTCCCAGCTGCTGAGGATCCCCGGCGTACGCGCAGTGCTAGCCTCTCGTCAGGCGATCCAGGTGCTGGACGTGGGCTCTGGCTCTGGCGGCCAGCTCCTCGGGCTGCTCGACGCGCTGCAGGCCAACGGACTGGGAAGTATCCCAGTGAACGTGGATCTCATCGAGGGCAACCCCCACGCCATCGAGACCATGAAGGCGCTCTGGAGCCGCTATCCACGAGGAAATCGCGGGACGATCCGCGTGGCGCACACGCGCCTCCCAGAGACTCGAGCGGAGTTCATCCCGAGCCTGGACCGCACCATCCGCGCCTTCAGAAGGGAGCCCTACGACCTAGTCCTCTCGTTCAAGTTCCTGATCGAGGTGTACGGGATCATCGGGAAGGACGCGTCATCGGGTCTGTACAACGATTTCGCCAAGGTCCTTGGCACGCACCTCGCTCCAAAGGGGCTGCTGCTCCTCCTCGACCTCACCGCGAAGCCACACCCTAACGACGGGACCTGGATGGGGACCACCCTCCCCAGAGAGACAAACCTCCTCTCCGACACTGACCTCTCGGTCCTGCTGCCCCATCCATGTCGCCGGTACGCGGCCTCCTGCAACACCTCCTGTTACCAAGAGGTCCACTATCCCGTGGTGGTGTCCTCCATCGGCAGCTCCACCGAAGCGGTGGTCTGGCGAGCGCTGGCGCACGCTCCGTACATCGACCAGCTCGCTAGCGGCCTTCCAAGTCGCCTTTGCCATCAGGTCAGCTTCGGCCAGTACCCAGCAACCTGCAAGCGCACCCGCTGTTCCCTCCCCGCCCCCTCCGCCTTCGAGGTCTGACATGTCCTTCCAGTGGGACCGCGTCCCCCTCACCCTCCCCTCCGGCGAGACCGTCCAGGCCAGCGCGCCGGTCATCCTCTCGGCGAGCCGCTCCACAGATGTCCCGGCCTTCCACGCCGAGTGGTTCATGCGCCGGCTGGAGGCGGGCTACCTCGCCTGGGTCAACCCCTTCAACCGCCAGCCCCACTACGTCTCCCTGGCGAAGGCGCGGGCGATCGTCTTCTGGAGCAAGAACCCGCGCCCCCTGCTCCAGCACCTCGACGCCATCGACGCCCGCGGGCTCGCCTACTACTTCCAGTTCACCCTCAACGACTACCAGCGCGAGGGCCTGGAGCCGCGCGTGGCCCCCCTGGCCCGGCGCCTGGACACCTTCCGCGAGCTCTCGGCGCGGCTGGGCAAGGAGCGCGTGGTCTGGCGCTACGACCCGCTGATGCTCGCACCCGGGCTGACGGTCGACGATCTGCTCGGTCGCATCGAACAGATCGGAGATCAGCTGGCACCGCACACCGACAAGCTGGTGTTCAGCTTCGTCGACGTGGCGCACTACAAGAAGGTGCAGAACAACCTGGTCCGAGAGACCCAGCTCTTTGACAGGAGCAACGTCCTGCAGGCAGAGCTCAACAACCCGCAGCGCCTCGCCCTGGTGAGCGGCCTCGCCGCGCTCCACAGGCGCTGGCGCGCGGTCAACCCGGCCTTTGAGCTGTCTACCTGCGCCGAGGAGATGGCCCTGGAGGACCACGGGGTGACGCACAACAAGTGCATCGACGACGCCCTGCTCCTCCGCATCGCGCCCCACGACCAGGCCCTGTCCCGCTTCCTGGGGGTGGAGCCACAGCCGAGCCTGTTCGGGAGCCCCAAGGCGGCCCGATCGCTGAAAGACACCGGGCAGCGGGCCGCCTGCGGCTGCGTCTACAGCAAGGACATCGGCGCCTACAACACCTGCGGGCACCTCTGCGCCTACTGCTACGCCAACACCTCGGCTCAGACCGTGCTCGACAACCTCAGGCGGCGGGACGCAGAGGCGGAGGGGATCCTCCCCTCGTCCAGCTGATCGGCGCCGGCGGACGCCGCGGCGCCTCTCAGACAGCGCCCCACGCGCCCTCCCAGGGCCCGGCCGCGCACACCGCGGCGGGGAGCCGATCAGGCGGGCAGCTCCCGCTCGAGCTGCACCCGGGATGTCGCCGCGAGCGCCCTGGTGGACCCCAGGAAGGCCGCGCGGACCCGAGCGGCCTCGGGGTCGACCACCCGGTGGGCAGAGGGCGCCAGCGCCTCGTGCCGCGGCGCCCTGCCTCCCCCCGCGGTGAGAGAGGCGACAGGCTCCCCCGAACGGGTCCCCTCGAACCGATCGAGAGCCCACCGATACCCGAGAGACCTAGCCGAGACCTGCTGCAGGTCCCGCTCCAGTCGCTCCCGCAGGGGGTGGACCGGCTCCATGAGCATCTGGGCCCCCTGCCCGTCGACCCAGCGGCTGATCCTCTCCAGACCCGCGGCGCGTTGCCGGAAGAAGCACCCCGCGTCGTCCTTTGGGACAAAGGTACTTTTCAGACGATGTGCCACCTGATGGGTCTCGAAGAATCGGGAGCCTGTCGCCGCGTCCCTCGGGGGAGGCCGCGACGCGCACGCCATCACGCGCTCCACCCACAGCGGCGCGTCAGCGACGCCGCGGGGCACCTGGTGCGGCTCGGACAGCTCCGCGTAGGGCCCAGACACCGCCGGCAGCCCGTCAGCGGAGGTGATGCGGTCCGTGCCGCCCAGCGGCCTCCCCAGCGCGACCACCAGGCGGGGTCCCCAAGACACGCCTCGACCACGGCCTGAGGCGCGGGCGCCACCGTCACCCCCGGCCTTCCGACACCAGCGCGCCCAGGGGGAACCGGCGCCCGGAGGAGAGTACAGGGGTGAGGTGAAGCCCCCCTGCGGGGCGCATGCCTCCCGCCTTCCCCCCGGGGCCTGATCCGGCGCTACCCCCGTGCCGAAAGCCCTCCCGCGTGACCCGCTTGGGCGAGACGATGATCAAGGCCGTCCGGTACATGCCTGCAGCGATTGTCAAGCGCCAGCGCCTCGACCGGCGGCACGCGGGCGAGCGCACACGCCGTGGAGCGCACCGCCACAACAGCCGCCCCCCCCTCCCGGCAGCTCCTCCCCCACCCACCCCCTCTGCCCGCCACCGCGATAGACTCCCCCAGAGGTCCCCGATGCTCACCCTCCTCGCCCTGCTCGCCTGCGCCCCCGACCCCCTCCCGGACCCGCCCCTGCCCCCCAGGGGGGAGTGCGACCCGGTGGACCCCTCGCGCTGCGCCCTGCCCTTCCCCTCGTCCTTCTTCCTCAGCGAGGCGGACAGCGCCACCGGCCTGCGGGTGGACTTCGGCGAGGGCTCGCTCCCGATCGACGACGACGACACCCCGCTGGACCCCGCAGCGTGGAACCGGCGCGACGGCTTCTCGACCCTCAGCCCGCTGCTCTCGTACCCCGGGCCCTTGGACCCTGAGCAATTTCCCGGGTACGCGGACATCGGCGCCTCGCTGGCGCCGGACAGCCTGACGGTGATCGTCGAGGTAGAGACCGGCGCCCTGGTGCCCCACTGGGCGGAGCTGGACCACAGCCTGGCCGAGCCCACACGGCGGGTGCTGATCCTCCGCCCTGCGGTGCCGCTAAGCCACGACCGCACCTACGCGGTGGGGCTGCGGGGCCTGGTCGATCCCGACGGCGCCCTGCTCCCCGCCTCGCCGGGCTTCGCCACCCTGCGGGACGGGCGCGCCGCAGCGGACCCGGACCTGGAGCGGCAGCGCCAGCGCTTCGAGGACGAGGTCTTCCCCGCGCTGGAGGGGGCTGGGGTGACGCGAGAGGCGCTGCAGCTCGCCTGGTCGCTCCACACCGTCTCGGCCGAGAGCGCCCTCGGCGACATGCAGGAGATGATGGCTGACGCCACCGCACGCCGCGGAGAGGGCGGCCCCGCCTACCAGATCGACGCGGTGGAGGACGAGGACTGCGCTGGCGGCGCCCTGATCGGCCGCACCCTGCGCGGGCATTTCACCGCCCCTCTGTATGTGGACAGCCCCCAGGCCCCGGCGCGCCTGCTCCGCGACGAGGCGGGCCACCCCCGCGCCGAGGGCACTACCGAGGTGGAATTCCTGGTGCGGGTCCCCTGCTCCCTCCTCCTCGACCCAGCGCCCTCGCCGATCCTCCAGTACGGTCACGGGGTGCTGGGCAACAAGGAGGAGGTGCGCTCCAGCCACCTCTCGCACCTGCTCTACGACAACCGCTGGACCGCGATCGCGGTGTCCTGGGACGGGATGTCCGACGCGGACCTGATGCCGCTCCTGAGCATGATCACCCACGACGTGTCCGATTTCCCCGCGGTCCCCGAGCGCTCGATGCAGGGGATGACCCAGGCGGCGGGGGCGCTGCACCTGGCCACCACCGGGCTGCTGGGGGAGCCCGCCCTGACCATCGACGGCGTCACCCTCCTCGACCCCTCCCGGCGCTACTTCTACGGCAATTCCCTCGGCGGCATCTACGGCGGCGCCTACGTGGCGATGCAGCCCCTCCTGGACCGGGGGGTGTACGGGGTGAGCGGCGCCCCCTTCTCGCTGCTCCTCCCCCGCTCGATCAACTTCGCGGACCTCCAGACCCTCCTCGCCCTGCGCTACCGCGACGAGCGCGATCTGCCCCTACTCATCGCCCTCTTCGACGCGCCCTGGGAGGCCGCGCAGGTGGGGGGCTGGCTCCCCCTCGGCGGCAAGCCGGCCCTGCTCCAGGTGGCGGTGGGTGACCCCCAGGTGAGCACCCTCGGCGCCCACCTGATCGCCAGGTCGATCGGGGCGAGCACCGTGGCCCCCCAGACCCGCCCGGTGTGGGGGGTGGAGGAGCGCGCCCCTGGCTTCACCGGATCAGCGCTGGTGGAGTGGCACTACCAGGACGTCGCCGACGAGCCCGTCGACCCCGTCCCAGTGGACGACGCGCACAACCCCCACAACCGCGTCCGCAACGAGGCCGCCGCGAGGTCTCAGCTCGCGGACTTCCTGCGCGAGGGCGTGGTGTACCAGCGCTGCGACGGGACCTGCGGCGACCCGATGGACCACCGCTAGGGCGACGGGGCCGCGCGAGCGCACCCCCAGGCCAGTCCCCGGGCCACACCAGGTCACCAGATGTCTCCACCGCGTGTGAGCCTTGATGTCCATATTCATTGTGGTTATTGTCTCTCTGTCACCCACACAGGAGAACCCACCATGAGCGACAGCGTCTCTTTCCCGCTCCTCAACGAGCCCGCCCCGCAGTTCACCGCCCCAACCACCCACGGGCCGATCAGCCTCTCTGACTTCAAGGGCAAGTGGGTGGTGCTCTTCTCGCACCCCGCCGACTTCACCCCCGTCTGCTCCACCGAGTTCATCGCCTTCGCCAAGGCGACCCCCGCCTTTGACGCCCTGAACACCCAGCTGATCGGCCTCTCCATCGACAGCGTCTACAGCCACATCGCGTGGGTGCGCTCGCTCAAGGAGCACTTCGGGGTGGACGTGACCTTCCCGATCATCGCGGACCTCTCGATGGACGTGGCCCACAAGTACGGGATGGTCCAGCCTGGCGCCGCCTCTACCGCCGCGGTGCGCGCGGTCTTCGTCATCGACCCCGCCCAGAAGCTGCGCGCGATGGTCTACTACCCCCTCTCCAACGGGCGGGTCATCGCTGAGTTCCTCCGCCTGGTCGAGGCGCTCCAGACCACCGACGCCACCGGCCTCGCCACCCCTGAGGGCTGGCAGCCTGGCGACGCCTGCATCGTGCCCCCTCCTGGCACCACCCAGGCGGCCGAGGCGCGGATGAGCGAGCCCTACGACGTGACCGACTGGTACTTCTCCAAGACCAGGGTCTCCAAGTAGGGGGCGCGCCGGCTTCCCCTCGGGGTGCAGCCCCGCGAGGGGTCCTCAGGGCCGCGAGGGGTCCTCAGGGCCGCGAGGGGTCCTCAGCGCCGCACCGCCTCGCCGAGGTCGGCCAGGGCGGCCACCCCGCGCACCCCCTCAGGGAGCGCGAGGCCAGCGAGGCCCTCGCCACCGGCGATCACCAGGGCGTCCCCCGCCGCGGCGCGCGCGGCGCGCAGGTAGTCGCCGATCGCCCCCGCCTCGCCGGGCAGGACCCGAGAGAGGCAGAGCGCCACAGGGGGGTGAGCGGCGATGGTGCCCACCAGGTCCGCGATGGGCACGTCAGCGCCCAGGTAATAGACCCTGTAGCCCCTGAGGGCCAGCTCTACCGCGGCGGAGAGCAGGCCCAGCTCGTGCCGGTCTCCGGGTAGCCCCGCGCACAGGGCGGTGGGGCCCCCCACCGGACCGCTCCCCAGGCGGAGCAGCATCGCCGCGAGGCGCGCGCGGACGTACTCAGAGGCGTAGTGCTCCTGCGCCACGGTGACCGACCCCGCCGCCCAGCCCGTGCCCAGGGCCCGGACCAGCGGCAGGTAGACCTGGTGGATGATCTCGGTGAAGGGCACGGTGTCCAGGCCCGCGCCCACCGCGTCGGCGCCCTCCCGGTCGAGGGCCAGCAGCGCCTCTAGCAGCGCCTCCCGCGCCCGCCGCAGGCTCCCGTCATCCTGGTGCTGCCGCCGCTGGCGCACCTGGGCCAGGGCCTCGCTCACCCGCATCCCCCCGTCCACCAGGGCCTTCACCTCGACGAGCAGGGCCACGTCCTCCTCGGAGTAGACCCGGTAGTTGTTGCCGTCCTGCCGGTCAGGCGAGGTGATCTGATAGCGGCGCTCCCACGCGAGCAGGGTGGGGCGGGGGATCCCGGTCCGCTCCGAGACGGTCTTGATGCGGTAGGTCACCGAAGCTCCAGTGCAAACGGTCTGCACGCACCGATAACCCGACGCTCGTCCCGGAGCGGAGCGCGGGCGCCGCGCCGGGATCGGGTTACACCGCGCGCGCCGAAGGAGCTCCTCATGGCCGTCTTCCTCCCTAAGGGAACCCGCGACTTCCTACCCCTCCAGATGCGCCAGCGCCGCCAGGTGATCGAGACGGTGCGCGCCGTCTTCGTGCGCCACGGCTTCGAGGCGCTCGAGACCCCCGCCTTCGAGCGGATCGAGACCCTCACCGGGAAGTACGGCGAGGAGGGCGACCGGCTGATCTACAAGATCCTCAAGCGGGGCAAGGGCGGGGAGCAGGGCGAGGCGGACCTCGCGCTCCGCTACGACCTCACCGTGCCCTTCGCCCGCGTGCTGTCGATGAACCAGGACCTCCGCCTGCCCTTCAAGCGCTTCCAGATGCAGCCGGTGTGGCGGGCCGACCGCCCCCAGAAGGGTCGCTTCCGCGAGTTCTGGCAGTGCGACGTGGACGTCGCGGGCTCCACCAGCCCCGCCGCGGAGGCGGAGTGCCTCGCGGTGGCGACAGAGTCCCTCCAGGAGCTGGGCTTCACCGGGTTCACGGTGCTCCTCAACGACCGCAGGATCCTCGCGAGCTTCGCCAGGCTGCTGGGGGTGGAGGCGCGCGAGGGCGCGCTGCTGGTGGCCCTGGACAAGCTCGACAAGGTTGGGAAGGACGGGGTCAGCGCCGAGCTGACCGGGCGCGGCTTCCCCCCCGAGCTGCCGGAGCGGCTGTGGGCCCTGCTCGACGTCCCCGCAGAAAACGACGCGGCCCTGGACGCCCTGGAGGCGCGCCTCGACCAGGGGGGCAGGGACGGGGTTGCGGCCCTGCGCCAGGTGCTCTCGCTCAGCGCCGCGCTGGGCGTCGACCTGAGCAGGGTGCAGGTGGCGCCCACCCTCGCGCGGGGGCTCGACTACTACACCGGCCCGGTCTACGAGATCGTGGTGGCGGACGGCGGGGTGGGGACCGTCGCGGGAGGCGGGCGCTACGACGGGCTGATCGGCCTGCTCTCAGGCCGCGAGGTGCCCGCGGTGGGCATCGCCCTGGGCTTGGAGCGCCTGCTCACCGTGATGGAGGAGCGCGGCATGTTCGCGGACCTCACGCCGGAGGCTGAGGTGTTCGTCACCGTGTTCTCCCCCGCCCTGCTAGAGGCCTCGCTCAAGGTGGGGGCCGGGCTGCGCGCGCGAGGGATCCCGGTGGAGATCTACCTCGGGGATCGCAAGCTGAAGGCCCAATTCAAGGAGGCCGACGCCCGCAAGAGCCGGTGGGTCGTGGTGGTAGGACCCGACGAAGCCACTGCTGGAACCCTCACTCTGAAGGATCTCAGGCGAGGCGGGCAGCGCGTCTGCGCGATCGATGAGGCGGCCGAGGCGATCCTCACCGGCTGATCTCTGGTACGTTTATTGAACTTCCCCCCAGCGTCGCACCCCGCGACGCTCCCTCCCCCCAAGCCCCCAGGAGCTATCATGGCCCGCTCCCTCTCCGTCAAGCACGAGGAAGAAGCCTCGACCAACCCCCTCTTCAACACCTTCCTGGTGATCTCCGCCCTGTGGCTGGCGCTCTCCGCGGTGGGCGGCGCCTTCCAGGTCACGCCCTCCGTCGCGGCAGAGGTGGCCCCGGCGCAGGCGCTGCCCTAGCGCGGCGGTCAGGCCCCCCCTCCAGCACCGACGCGCTGGCCTGTCGGCGCGTGTCCTGGTCCCTGCGCTCGTCGCGCACAACAGTACGCGTCCTTCCTCGGGAGCTGCGGGCCCAGGCCGATCTGCCTAGCGGCTCGGCGCCCGTGCCCGGTCTGGCAGGTTCGATGAGCAGCTTCATCGGGTGGTTCCGCTGGGATGATGAAGCGCGTCCTGTGAGACTGTCCGGCTGATGGGCCGGTGCCACCGCTCCCGTCGCCCATCGGGCGGTTTCGCCCGTGGCGTCCGCCCCTGGACGAGCCCATGCTCCAGCAGGCTCCCTCCCCCGGACAGGGGGTCCGGTCCGAGCGCACAAGGTCGTGGAACCACCCGCTTGGCCGAGGGCCGGAATAACCCAGCGGCCGGCGCGGAGAGCGAGGCACACGACGATAACGGTCATTCGTTCGTGATAGCACCCAGCCGGGACGCTGCGCGGGCGCGGCGGGGGGGCGGGTGCGGCGAAGGGCTGCTGAGCCCGTGCCGATCGACGACGAACACCACGAGGTCCCCATAGTCTAGGATCTGCGTGGCGACTCGGCGGAGATCGTGAGCAGGGGGCAGACGCATGGGCCGGAGGTCCTGCCGGAACCGGGCTTGACCCTTCGCGCGCTACGGCCGCGCCTGCCTCGATGTGCTGGGTCAAAGCGCCCCGCGCTCGCCGGCGCACCGAGCCGGCCCTCTCTCGGCGGGCGCCCTGGTTCCAGCCCTCGTTAGGGACGAGGCTGCGCTTCGCGCCGAGGGCCCGGCGATCGCACCTCGGTGAGGCTGCGGGTCGGCGCGGCGGGCCCCGTCACCTGCCTGGCTGGAGACGCGCCGTGGGCCGCTCGCCATGGTAGATCCGCGCTCCGATCTGTCGCGGCGAGGGCCCTCGCTCACCGGTGCGTGCGCACCCACGCCCACTCGTGCACCGCCCGCGCCAGGTCAAAGCCCCGATAGCGGAGGCACTCCGCTAGCGGGGCCCTGGGGTCTGAGGCGCGCCACGCGGCGGCGATCAGATGCACCCAGCGACGCACCAGCACATCGTCGGGCTGCCCGGGCAAGCCCAGCCCCAGCACCGCCACCGGCCCAGCGGCGTCCCACGCCACCCTCGCCAGCAAGCTGTCGCCGGTGGTGACAGGGCCTAGCACCCCCCCGATCGGCTCGAGCCGGACCGGCTCCTCGGGGCAGAGGGTAGGGCCCAGGTCCACCCGGGGGCGCAGGCGCCAGCGCGCCGCGTCCACCCGCTCACCTAGCGCCCACAGGAGCAGCGGCGCCCGGTCCAGGGCCCTGACCCTGGCGCGCTCTTGGACGGTCGGCACCGGCTTGATCGTCATCCACTGGGTCGCGGGGGAAGGATCCCCGGTGCGGTCGAGGGCGAAGGCCAGCTCGCCCATCGCGTGGACCATCGCCCGGCGGTGCCAGGGGTCGCGGGCGTCCAGCTCCTCCATCCAGGGCCCCAGCACCCAGTGGGGGCCGTCCATCCCCAGGGCGGGCTCCACGTCGGCCGCGAGCTGCGCCGCCTCGGCCCCGGTAAGCACCGCCTCCGCGTGGGGGTAGAGCACGGGGCGCAGCGAGTCAGGGCCTGCAGCCAGCGCCTCAAGGCGCGACACCAGTCCCTCGGCGCGGCCCTCCCACACCGCCCGGACCGCCTCTGGGGCACCCTCGTGCGCCCAGGGATCGTCCCACCGCTCCTCCAGCGGCCAGAAGGCGTCCTGTCTCATGGGGTGCTCCGATACTGGGCCGCGGCCCGCTCCAGTGACGCGGCCATCGACGCGACCAGCCTTGGAGGCCCCAGCACCTCGCAGTCTTCGCCGAAGCCGCGCACCCAGGTCTCCACCTCCACCGTCACCGCCACCTTCATCCTCAGTTCCAGCCGCCCGTCGGGCAGGGTGCGGAACACCTGGCTGGGGTGCCAGATCCGCTCCCGCACGTAGGGGGCGGCGCCGGGGGCGAAGGCGAGGACCACGTCGGCGGGCGGCCCGGAGATGATCCCGAAGGCGTTGGCGAGCTGCGCCTGGGGCATCCACCCCGCCGGGACCTCGAAGCTCTTGCCCCGCAGGCGGTCCACCTCGGTGAAGCGCTCCAAGGCGAAGGTCTTGACCACCTCCGCTCCCGCGTCGTGCGCCAGCAGGTACAGCCCCTGCCGGAAGGTGACCAGGGTGTAGGGGTGCAGGGTGTAGAGTCCCTCAGCGCCCGACAGCTTGCGGTAGGTGGCCTTGAGGGGCTGGCTATAGACCAGGGCGCTCACCACCTCGTCGATCACCTCGGAGTGGGCGCCCTGGTAGCTCTTGCGGTGCTCGGAGATGGCGAGGAACTTGCTGTCGAGCTGCCGCGCCAGGTCCTGGTGTGCCTGGGAGATCGCCGGCTCCAGCCGCTCGATCGCCCCATCCAGGTCTGACGCGAAGCTGGTGCCCTCCAGGAAGTTGAACAGGGTGCGCCCGAAGTGGAGCGAGAGCACCTCGGCCAGGGTGAGCATCACCCCGGTGCGCCGCCACCTGCTGTCCACGTGGACCAGGCGATCGTCTCCCTTCCCCAGCTGCTCCACCGGTACGTCGATCTCTCGGAGATCCGCGAGGTAGCGCCGGAAGGTGCGGGCATCCAGATCGAAGCGGTCCATGAGCTCCGAGGCCCGGACCCCGCCGCGCCGGCTCATGATCTCCAGCATCTTTACGAGCTTCTGCCCCTTGTTCAGCTCTGTCATCGCGCGCCCTCCATGCCGAGGTCGAAGGAGTGAGGGGTCAACTTATGACCCTCACCTGTGTTCTGTCCAATTCGGATCCTTGACTGGCTCATCTGGCTGTGGATACTGAACACATATCAGGTGAACAGCTGAACAGCGCGCGCCATCGGAGGTCCTCATGACAGAACACGCCCACAGCCTCCTCGAGCTCACCGTCCTCTTCTCCTCGGGTCTGCTCGGCCTGTGGGTGCTGCCCTGGTCCGCGTCTGAGCTCGACGCGGTGAGCGGCGCCTACAAGTCCGTCGGGGCGCTGTTCGGGGCGCTGTTCGGGGCGCTGGTGCGCTGGCCGGCCCACCCCCTCCGCAGCCCAGAGCTCCGCTGAGGGCTCCTACGGACCGGTCGCTGGGCGCGGGCCCTCCTCCCCGCGCGGCACGGTCCCACCAGGGCGCTCGTTCCCCGTGGAACGGCGGCCAGGCGCGGACCGTCCCCCTGGGTCGGCCCGCCTCAGCCAACGGAGGGCTCGACGCGAGACGTACTCCGGGGATCCGGTCGGAGCGATGACCCGGGCAGCGCTGCGCGAGCCGGTCGATGGACCGCAGCGCCGGGCGGGCCGAATCGGCGGGGGACCAGCTCACCGCTGGTGACAGCGCAGCCAATAACAGAGAACGGTACGCGCTAGTCAGCGAGGGTACCGGTCCACCAACCGGATCGTCTCACAGGAGGCTGCCCATCCTTCCGTGAGAACCATCCGTTGAAGGTGCTCGTCGAATCCAACGGGCGTCGAGTCGCCAGGAATATCGGGGTGTGGCAGCCGTTCCCCTGGGAGGAAGCTTGCTTTTGTACGCGACGAGCGTACGGACAGGGACACGCGTCCAGAGGCCAGCGCGTCGGTGCCTCAGCGGGCCCGTCGGTGCCGACAGGGAAGGTCCCCGAGAAGGCCAGCGCTGGCGCTGCGAAGCCCGCCGATCAGGCTATGATAGCGCTCCCTCTCCCGGTGCCACACGATGTCTGATCTGTTCGCTCCCCTGGACGCTGTCCTCTCTCGGTTTCGCAGCGACGTTCACCGCCTGGGTCCCCCAGCGCCCCCCGCGGCCCTCACCACACTGGAGGGGCACCTCCAGCGCGCCCTGCCACCAGGCCTGCGCGCCTTCCTCGGCCGCTACAACGGGGCGGCCCTGTTCCGGGGGGCGCTGCGCCTGCGCTCCACCTCGGAGATGAGCCCCGCGCAGGCAGAGAGCCCCGAGGTGGTGCTGTTCGCCGATCAGCCCGAGGACGGGCGGCGGTGGGCCTGGGCTGCCGACGGGCAGGGGGGCTTCGTGTTCGGGGTGTGGGCCGACGGGGCGCTGGTGCCCTACCACGCCAGCTTCGGCGCCTGGCTCGCGGGCTCCCTCGCGGTTCAGGAGGCCAAGGCCCGCTCGGAGCGCGACCGCATGGACCTCCGGCTGGAGGCCTCCCCTGACGACCCCTACCAGCAGCTGCTGGCCGGTGAGGCCGCCCTGATGCGCGGGCAGATCGACGAGGCGGAGCGGTGGATCCACAGCGCCCTCAGCCTCGCCCCCCACCTCGTCGCGGGGTGGCAGATCCTCGGGGACGCCCTGGTGCTGCGCGACCGCCCCGCTGCCCGCAGGGCTTGGATGGAGGCCTTCCGGCGCTCACGCCTCCCCAGCCCGTGGACGGGTGCCCCGTTGGTGGCCCCGGAGACCCTCCACGCTCTGGGGAGGGGCCAGGGGAACCCCGAGACCTGGGAGCGCGACCTCGCCAGGTTCCTCGCAGAGGCGCACGACGTGAAGTCAGCCCGCGAGCTGGGGCTGGTGGTGGCGGTGGCGCGCGAGCTGGCGGCGGCACAGGTCCGCCGCGGGCGCAGAGCCGAGGCCCTCCAGACCCTCGACGACCTGCTGGGGCGCTGCGCCACCTTCACCTATGCCCAGACCCCGTGGGTGGCGGGGCTGGAGCAGGCCAGGCTCAACGTCGAGCTGGGCCACCACGACAACGCTGAGCACTGGCTCCGGCTGCTCCGCCGCGAGGGCCCCAAGGAGCTCCAGGGCGAGGGCCACCTGCTGCTGGCCCGTATCGCGGTGCTGCGCCAGGAGCCCTGGGTCCACGAGATCCTCGACGACGCGCTGAGGGCTGGGCTGGACGAGCGGGGCCGCCTGGAGGCGCTGCTGCTCCGGGTCGAGGTGGGGCTGCGCGCCACGCCGCTCCCCGCCCAGCTCCCCGAGTGGCTCGCCGGGGCGGCGAAGCTCACCCCCAGGGTGGGGCACCCCCGCTACCACGCCGCGCTGGCCCTCGCGGAGGGTGAGGTGGCGCGCGCGACCGGGGACGGGCACCTGGCGCTCAAGCGCTGGGAGGAGGGGCTGGTCCACCTGTCCCAGAGCGACGATCCCGAGATGCGGGGGCGTCTGGAGCTTCGCCTCGGCGACCTGTACCGGGACGCGGACCAGGCCGCCCGTGCCCTGGAGCACTACCAGATCGCCGCCAGGATCTTCCGCGAGCACGGCTACCCCACCAGGGAGGCGTGGGCCCTGCTGCGCCTCGCGCCCTACGTCCACGCCCCAGAGGAGCTGCTTCAGGAGGCGCTGGAGCGCTTCCAGGGGGCGGACCTCCCCGCGGGCGTGGCGGCGGTGGACGCCCTGTCCAACCGCAACGGCGCCCACCTGCACTGGATCCTTGAGCGTGGCACAGCCCAGACCCGGGCCAGGCGCGACGCTCAGGAGGCGCGCAACGACCTGACCCGCGAGGACGCCGATCGGCCGGAGCGACGGCTGGGGGCCCTGCGCCTCGCGGTGGCGATGGGCGGCCGTGGGGTGGTGGAGACCATCGGCGCAGAGCTGGACACGGCCCTCGCCGCCTTTCAGGGCGGCCGCATGGGGCCGCGCGACCCCACGGTCCACAAGTACATCGCCTCCGTCGACCTTCTCGCGGGGCACCACTCCTACCCCGCGGCGCGCAAGCTGCTGGAGCACCTGTTCTCGGACAGGCTGCAGGGCATCCCCCTCGACGCCCTCAAGGGAGCTATCGCCCGGTCACCCAACGCCGCGCTGGTCGACGGGCTGCTGCAGGCGGTGGAGGACGCCGAGCGCTTCCCCCCCCAGACCGTGGCCATCGCCTGCGAGATCCTCGGCCTGCGCAAGGAAGACGTCGCCTTCGCACCCCTCACCCACCTGGTCTCCCCCAGCGCGCCTCCCTCGGCGCGCAAGGCGGGGATCATCGCCCTGGGCCGCCTGGGGCGCAGAGAGGCGCGCGACTACCTGGTCCCGGCCCTCACCGTGCCGCAGCTCGCCGAGGTGGCCTCCCTCGCCCTGCTGATGTTGGGGGACACCAGGGGGCTCCCCTTCCACGCCGAGGCGCTCCACCGGCGGCGGACCGACCTGGGCACTGTGCCCGGCGAGATCCTCGGGCGCTACGGCGGGCCCGCGCACCTTCCCCTGCTGCTGGAGGTGGCCAGGTCCAGCCACGTGCTCTCGCTGGGGGCGATCCAGGGCATGGCGCTGCTCGGCCATCCGCGGGCGATCCCGCAGCTGGTCGAGATCCTCCAGACCGTCACCGACCCGCAGCGGCGCGAGGTGCTCAACCTGGCCCTGCGCGTGCTCACCGGCCACGAGGAGGACCTGGCGGTGCCCGGTCTCAAGCGGCGCTGGGCCGCGTGGTGGGAGGCCAACAGCGGCAGGTTCGCCGACGGGGTCAGGGTGCGGATGGGTGAGGTGTTCAGCGCCGGGGCGCTGATCGACAGCCTGGACAGCGCCTCACTCTGGATCCGCCACAACGCCTATGACGAGCTGGTGATCACCACAGGCAGCCGCCTGCCCTTCGACTACGACGGCCCCTGGCGCCTGCAGCGGGCCCACCTGGAGGCGTGGCGAGACTGGTGGCGCAGCCACCGCACCCAGCACCCCCCGGGCACCTGGAGCCTGGACGGGCGGCCGGTGGGCTGATCCTGCGCTCCGCGCTCGACGCGGTCCGCGCGTCCATGTACCCTCGCGGTGGGGGTGCCCTGTGGACGTGGTCATCGCGGGAGGAGGTCTGGGAGGCCTGACAGCGGGCGCGCTGCTCGCCAAAGCGGGGCGCGAGGTGCTGCTGCTGGAGCAGCACAGCAAGGTAGGCGGCGCCGCCACCATCTTCGGGCGCAAGCAGATCAAGGTCGAGGTGGGCCTCCACGAGCTCGACGGGATGGACAACCCCGGCGACCCCAAGCGCACCCTCTTCGCCTCCCTCGGCCTCTCCCTCGACGTGGTCAGGATCCCGGAGCTCTACGCGGTGCACTCCCCGCTCCTGGGGGAGCCCTTCGTGATGCCGGACGGGCTCGACCCGGCGAGAGCGGCGGTGCTGGACCGCTTCCCCCAGGCCCGCAGGGGGGTGGAGGACTGGTTCAACACCCTGGACCGGCTCTACGCCGCGATCCAGTCCCTCTCCGCCCTCCAAGACCTCCGCGGGTGGCGCGCGGGTGCCACGGCGCTGCGCCTGGCGCCCCAGCTGGCGCAGCTCGCCCGCCACGAGCGCACCCCCCTCTCGTGGCTGCTCGATCGGTGCGCGGGAGACACCCCGGGGCTGGACCTGGTGCTGGCCGCCAACCTGGGCTACTACCACCACGACACAGGGGCCAGCCTGCTCTATTTCGCGGCGGCGCAGGGCTCCTACCTGCACGGCGGGGGCCACTACATCCGCGGGGGGTCCCAGGCGCTCTCGGACGCGCTGGCGGAGGTGATCCGCGCCGGGGGGGGGGAGGTGCTCACCGGGGCCGAGGTGACCGGCGTCCTGGTGGAGGACGGGAGGGCCGCGGGGGTCCGCTACCTGCGCCAGGGGCAGGAGGTGGAGGTGCGGGCGCGCGCGGTGATCGGAAACGCGGCCCCCGCCGCGCTCGCCGAGCTGCTCCCCCCCGACCGCCGCGAGGCCTTCCGGGCCCCTTGGGGGGCGATGCGGCCGGGCACCTCGGCGTGGTCGGTCTACCTGGGCTTCGACGAGCCCCCCGCCGCGCCCGCCCACTACTCCAGCTTCTACTACCCCGACTGGATGTCGGGCCTCGCCGCCCACGGCGAGAGCCGAGCGCTGATGGGCGCGGACCCCATGGGGCGCCTGCCGTCCTACGTCGCGGTGAACTACGCCAGGATCGATCACGGCCTGCCCTTCCGGGGCCTGCACCTGGTGGTGCTCACCGGCCTGGACCTGCTCGCCCCCTGGGAGGCCCTGTCCCAGGAGGCCTACCAGGAGCGCAAGCGGCGCTGGTTGGCGGCGCTGGTGGAGGACTTCCTGCGCCGCAACCCGTCCCTCCGCCCCCACCTCGTCTACCAGGAGCTGGGCACCGCCCGCACCATGCGACGCTACCTCCGCACCCCGGCGGGGGCGATCTACGGCTTCGAGCAGAGCCCCGACCAGATCGGGCGCTTCCGCCCCGGCGCCAGGACGGCCCTCCCCGGCCTGTACCTCTCCTCTGCCTGGGCCAGCCCAGGGGGCGGCTTCACCGGGGCGATGATGGCGGGGATCAGCGCAGCGCGCGCGGTGACCGATGAACCCAAGGGCCAGGGTCCACAGGGCCGCAGGTGAGAAGAGTGCCCGGGGGTCAGCCACCCCCGCCGCGGGGGCATCTCGGGCCGCCAGGGGGGTGGAGAGAGGGGCGTGGCACGCCACAACGAAGGAGCCTCCCGCGCTCGCCCCTGAGGAACCCCCGGGGTACAGGGTCACAGGAGCGCCGATGGACCCCGTCTACTCGCGAAGATACCGCGTCCACGTCTACGAGGTAGACCCGGACGGGCGCCTGAGTCTGCTCGGAGCGCTCCGCTATCTGCAGGACATCGCCCTGGAGCACGCCGACCTGTTGGGCGTCGCCCTGCGGCACCTGCGCCCGCTGGGGCTGACCTGGGTGATGACCCGCTACCACCTGCAGGTCCTGCAGCGCCCACCGCTCCACAGCACCGTCGAGGTGCGGACCTGGCCCGCCACCCGCACGGAGCGGGCCACTTGCCGCGATTTCCTGGTCCTGGACGAGGAGGGACGCCCCCTGGTGCGCGCCTCCACCGAGCTGGTGGTGGTGAGCCTGGAGACCGGGCGCGCGGTGCCGCTCCCCGAGGCGGTGCACCGCCTGCCCCTCCACCCCGCCCGCGCGGTGGACACCCATTTCCCACCCATCCCCCAGCCCACAGGTGAGGTGATCGAGCGCCAGTGCCGGGCTAGGCGGGCGGATGTGGACATCAACCAGCACGTCAACAACGCGGTCTACGTGGGCTGGGCCCTGGAGACGCCGCCCGAGGCGCTGCTCACCCGCGCGGTGCCGGTGGAGCTGGAGATCGCGTTCCGCCGCGCCGCCACCTTTGGCGAAGGGATCGTGTCCCGCGCCAGCCAGCAGGACGGCGCCTGGGTCCACCAGCTCCTGCGCAGCTCAGACGGCAAGGAGCTGACCCGGCTGAGGACCCGGTGGGTCGACCAGGCCCCCGGCTAGAGCGCCGATCAAGTAGTTCGGTGCAGGGATCGACTGCGGGTTGGGTCTGTGATCTGGTTAGGGCCAAGGAGGCCCCATGCCA
>JAFGVK010000149.1 GCA_016938035.1 Deltaproteobacteria bacterium
CGGACAAAGCTGCCTCGATGTGCTGGATGCCCCGTTCGAGGGCCTAGAGCCGCTCCATCTCGGACAGGGTCACCAGGGCCTGGGCCCAGCGCACGAACTTCAGGTTGGCGAGCTCCTCGATGGTGTTCACCTTGAAGGCCTCCTTCAGCAGGTCGGCCTGGCGCTGGGACACGCCCTGGAGGATCTCCGGGGAGGCCTTGACGATCTCAGTCAGGGGCTTGGTCTCCCACGCCTTGTCCAGCACCTCGGCGAGGCTCTCGTTGGTCGGCATCACGCACTCCTTGGTTGGTGTTTGCCGCTAACACGACCAGGTGGAGGGCGAGGGGATTTTCCGGGTAGGGAGGGGGGCGGTCGCCCTGTCGCCGCGCCGGCGACGCCGGGATCCCCGGTCTGAGCCCTTCCCTCCAGAGCCATGTCGAAGGGCTCGGCGACGTGCGGCTGGAGGGCGAGGAGCGGTGGCGCCGACGTCAAGGCTGAGCGACCGCGGGGCTCGCGGTCTGCGCCCCGCTTCGCCGGGGTACCGGGTGCTGGTCATCCTCTGGCCGGGTCGGAAGGCGCGGCAGCGGGCGGGTCGCGGGGGAGGAGGGCGGGCGCAGGCTTCGGCCCTCCCGTTCCTAGCCATCGACTCCGCTGTCGGGGCGTGAGCTGGCGCGGCCTGGAGCCCGTAGGCTTGAGGGGCACCGCCGCGCGGGTCTCTCGACGCGTGCCCCTGTTCCTGCGCTCGTCGCGAAGAGAGGCTCTGTCATACCTATGGAATTGCGGGCGCACGCCGACATGCCTGGCGCGTCGGCGCCGGTCGTCGCGCTGGACGACTCGAAGAGGTGCTGTCGCGTGGGTACCGCCGCGGTGCGGGCCGCGCGCCACCGTCACGGCGCAGGGCGGCCCGCGCGCCACCCTCACGGCGCAGGGCGACCCGAGCGCGCTTCAAGGCACCAGCGGGCGCTCCGCCGTAGGTGCCGCGGCGCGCTAGCGCGGCCTCCGCCGTAGGTTCCGCGGCGCGCTAGCGCGCGCAGCGGAAGCCGGTCCACTGGTTGGCGGTCTTGCCGGGGGAGCCGGTGTTGGTCATCCCATCCCCTGTGCGGAACGCGGTCTTGCCGCCGGAGGCGCGGTACTCCACCGCCAGGCCTCCCCCCGCCTCGGACCAGGTGAGGGGCTCGTCCTCCAGGCCCGCGAGGCCCCCCCTGCTCTGGCAGTAGGCGGCCGCCGCGTACCAGCTCACCCCTACCACCGGGCGACCCTCTGCCCCGGCCGGCGGGGCGTCGGCGCCCCAGCCCGCCAGGTAGTTCTCGTCGGCGCGGCCCGCGCCGATCGCCGCCTCCCGGCTCCAGTCGGGGTGGCTCCCCAGCCAGCGCGCGAATTGCCCGTTGGTGACGGGTCCAGCGGCGGTGGGCGTCGCGGGCGCTGCGGCCTCGGTGGGGACGCGCCCCCCCGCCGGCCCTGTCCGGCGGGGGGGCGCCTCCGCGGTGGGGGCGGGCGCCGCGACCGGGGGGACGGGGGGCTTGAGGGGCACCTCCAGGGCGAAGGGGGAGGCGCCGCGGCCCACCTGCACCTCCTCCTCCCAGGCGGCGCAGCCGTCGGGGCAGGAACCTGGGGCGCAGGGCGCCTCGGGGCAGGAGCCCAGCTCGGCGCGGACGGTGTAGGCGCCGGGCAGCACCGTGGTGGAGGCCACGGCCCCCTCGAGCTTCACCTCGGCGCCAGGCCAGCGCACCAGGGTCGGGGGCTCCGCGAAGGTCAGCGCCACCTCCCGGGGTAGGGGCGCGAAGGGGCTCAGGTCCAGCGAGGCGCTCACCGCGGTCTGATCGGCCGGCACGGGCACCGACAGGGCGCCCTGCGCGCACCAGGGGGCGCACTCCCCCGCGGCGCAGGCGCTGGCCTGGCAGCCCTCGCCGAGGGCCCACAGCACCTGGGCCTCCCCCGCGGGGGTGCTGAAGCGCCACAGGCCTCCCGCCTCGGCGGTGGCGGGGTGATCGCGCATCCACAGGTCCACGGGCGCGCCCTCCTCCACCCCCGCCACCTGCACCGTCAGGGCGCGGGGGGCGGTGGGATCTGGGGCTCCCCAGGGGAGGTAGGCCGCGCCCACCCCTAGCGCCGCCAGCCCCACCAGCGCCACCGCCCCCAGGGCCAGCAGCGCCAGCGCGAGGGGGAGGCGCGATCTGGCGGGCCTCTCCCCGGTCTCTGGGGGGGGCAGCGGCTCGCCAGGCTCCGGCATCAGGGTGACGTTGCCACCGGGGCGCGCGGGCTCCGGCATCAGGGTGATGTTGCCGGCGGGGCGTGCGGGCTCCGGCATCAGGGTGACCCCGCCCCTGGGGACAGGGGTGGCGTTCCCCTCGTCCATCCAGGTCGCGGCCTCGGGCCTGGCGGGGGGCTCGCCGGCGTGGTCGGGCGGCAGGGAGGAGGGGGCGAGGGTCTCGCCGGCTGGGCGGCGCTGGGACTGGTGGAGCTGCTCCAGGCGCTGCAGGACCAGGCGCGCGTCGGGGGTGCGGCGCTGAGGGTCCGGGTGGGTCATCTCCCGCACCAGGGCGCGCAGCGGCTCCTCGAAGGCGGGCCCCGGGTCCAGGGGAGGGGAGTCCTGCTTGGCGAGCACCACCTGCATCGCCTGCTGCCGGGCGCTGCCGGTGCCGGAGACCGGGAAGGCCACCTCGCCGGTGAGCATCTCGTAGGCCATCACCCCCAGGGCGTAGAGGTCCCACAGGCGGGGGTCGAGGCGGTCGGGGTGGATCCACTCCGGGGGGGCGTAGGACACGGTCCCGAAGGTCATGTTGCCTTGGGTGAGGCGGTCGCCTTGGGTCTCCACCGCCAGGCCGAAGTCCACGATGCGCGCGGCGCCGGTCACCTCTACCAGCACGTTCGCGGGCTTGAGGTCGCGGTGACGGATCCCCTGATCGTGGAGGAAGGCCACCGCCGAGGCGATCTCCCGCAGGAGCCGCAGCGCCTCAGGGAGGGCGAGCGCCCCCCGCTGGAGCTTGTCCTCGATGCTCTCGCCCGCGACGAATTCCATCTCGATATAGGGCGGGGAGTGGTCCACCCGCACGTTCCGCACCCGGACGATGTTCGGGTGGTTGAGCGCGAACAGGATCTCCGCCTCGCGGACGAAGCGCGCCTCCACGTCGGCGCTGCGCCGGCCGAAGTCGCCCTCCAGCACCTTGATCGCGGCGAGGATGCGGGTGGCGCCCTTGTTGTGGCACCGGTACACCGAGCCCATGCCGCCCGCGCCCAGCGCCCGCTCCACCACCCAGATGTCGATCATCTCTCCGGCTTGAAGCACGGCACCTCCGAGGGGTCTGTCTACTCGTCACCCGCGGGCTGGCTTTATCCCATTTCCTCCTCCCTGGGGAAGCTGCGCGGAGCGGGATGGATGATCAGCGTGGAAAAGACGACAAGATCGGGATATTCGCACAGGTTTGCGCTCCCTCCCCACCGCCTCGCGCGTCCCCCCCGAGTCGAATGCCATGCCCGACACCCCCCTCTTCATCGACAAGGATGTCCGCGCCCTGCTCGCGGTGGTTCATGACGCAAGCGCCAGGGGGCGGCAGCACCGGGCGGCGCGCAGCCTTTTTGACACCTCGCTCCACCCGCGGGGGATCAAGGAGCTCGCTGAGCCCCCCGCGATGCGGATCGCCACCGCCCTGGTGGAGCTGCTGGGCTCACTGGAGCGGGGCAGCCCGGTCGATCGTCTGCGGGCGCTGCGCTCCGTGAACCAGGAGGTGCTCCACAACGGCAGCCACCTGTTCCGGCTCAACACCGCGCGGGTGCTGCTAGAGGTGATGAAGGACCTGCTGCGCTCCGAGGGGAACGACGCGCGGCAGGCGGGGCTGGCCCGGGACTTCATCGACGCCACCTCGGGCCGTCCGCGGCTGATCCGCACCCTGCTGCGCCGCTACCGGCTGGTGGAGATGCCCGAGGCCTGGACCCAGATCGCCTACGATCACCGCGTCCACGACGCGAATTCCACCGGCCGCAAGACCCCCACCCACCTGATCATGGACGCCTGGATCAAGGGGATCAGGTACCTGGGGGTGGTCTACTACAACCACATCCCCATCGAGGCGGCGGAGGAGCTGCTAGAGGCCGGCGAGGTGATGGGCGTAGAGGTCCGGGTGGGGATGGACCTCACGGTGCGGATGCGGAACAAGCGGGCGAGGCTGATGCTCTTCCCCCGTGGCTTCCGCGGGAAGCGCGCCTACCTGGATCACCTCCGCAAGCCCGCGACGCAGGCCTTCATGCTGGAGGGCCGCAAGGTCACCGACCGGTTCCACGCTCACGTGCTGTCGCTGGTCGACCGCTTCAACGCGGTGCACAGGCCCGCCCTCTGCGCCTCGCTCCATCTGACCCTGCCCCCGATCGACAGGGCGGCCTTCGAGGACTTCGTGGGCTCTGGGCAGGCGTCGCGCCTCCACCTCGCCGAGTTCATCCACCAGGCGCTGCTCCCCCATCTGCGCGGCAGGGCCCGGGAGATCGCGGGGGACCCCGCTGCGGCTGAGCAGCTCGCCGCCCTCGACGCGCTGGTGCCAGAGGAGATCAAGGCACGCTTCCTCTCGGCGGCGGCCAACCCCGACCTGCCCGACCCGATGCAGGTGGCCGACGATCCGGAGGCGCCCGAGCTGCTCAGGGTGGACCTTGAGGGGCTGTTGGACCGGGTGAGGACCCTGCCCTGCGGGATCCGTGTGGTGCTCAGCCCCTCCGGGCTCACGGTGGCCGAGGTGCTCGACCTGCTCTACCAGGGCGACGGGCGCATCACCCACCTGGAGCTGTTCAACCTTCGAGAGCACGCCGAGGGGACGGACCCGGACCTGGAGGCGATCAACCGCCTCCGCAGGGTGCTCAACCGCGGGAATATCGTTGAGCTCAAGCGGATCGTCCTCGACGCGATCCACGACGCGGACGCCGAGATGGCGGAGCGGCTGCGGGTCATCCTGGCCGATCTGCCCTCGCTGCAGCGCCTCTACTCTCAGGGGGAGCGGCTCCGCAGCAGGCTGGGCACCGGCTCGACCGGGCGCTCGCGGGTCTCGCGCGGGATGGGGATGGTGGTGCTCCCCACCCTGGGCCTGCGGGGGCGGCGCGAGGTGCGGCGGGAGGGGCGGATGCTCCCGCTCAGGACCACCGCGGTGCTGGAGCAGCGCTACACCCCGCTCACCAAGGTGCGGGTGCTCCACGGCCTGCCGCGCTTTCCCTTGATCTGGCGCGCGGCCTGCTCCAGGGACACCAGGTGGACGGTGGCTCCCAACACCACCCACTACATGGACGACGAGACTGGGCAGGGGAACATCGCCGCCCTGGGCGGCGCGCCGGAGGAGCGGGGCAACGGCCTGATCCACCACGCCCCGGCCCGGCGGCGCAGGAGCCTGCGCGCCCTGTGGCGCCTGCTGCCTGGCAAGGTGCAGCAGCTCTCCAAGGTTGGGATCGGCTTCCTTCCAGCCTTCTTGACCTTCTGGCTGACCAAGGACTGGTGGCTGTTGGCCTGGTTCGGGGCGGTGATCTGGTTCGCGATCACCGGCTCGCGCAACATCATCCAGTCGGTGGTGGGGGGCGGCGGGGTGTTCCGCTCCCCGCTGCTGCGGTGGAACGACCTAGTGTCATGGGGGAGGGTGGCGGACTCGCTGCTCTACACCGGCTTCTCGGTGCCGCTCCTCGATTTCCTTGTCAAGTACCAGCTGCTCCAGCAGACCCTCGGGGTGACGGTCACCAGCGCGCCGTGGGAGCTGTACACGGTGATGGCCCTCGCCAACGGGGTCTACATCTCGAGCCACAACGCGCTCCGCGGCCTGCCACCCGCGGCGATTGTCGGGAACTTCTTTCGCTCGATCCTGTCGATTCCGGTTGCGTTCGCCCTGAGCTGGGCCCTGCTCCACGGGCTGATCTGGCTGGGCCTCCCCTTGGAGCACATCGAGGAGATGCTGCAGCTCGGGGCGGCGGTGATCTCCAAGGCGGCCTCGGACACGGTCGCGGGCATCATCGAGGGGAGCGCCGACCGGGCGCAGAACCTGTCGCGGGCGAGGGCGGACTTCCAGGAGAAGCTCCAGCACCTCACCGAGATCCACGGGCGGCTTGAGATGCTCTTCCCCGAGGAGGACGTGCTGGAGCTGCTGGAGCGCCCCAAGAAGCTGGTGAAGGCGGTGCAGACCGAGAGCGACGAGCTCTTCCGGCAGGCCACCATCGCGGCGCTGGACCTGATGTACTTCTGGTACTACCAGCCGCGTGCGCAGGCGGTGTACCGGCGTGCCCTTCAGCGGATGAGCCCCGAGGAGCGCCTGGTTGTGCTCGGCTTGCAGCGGGTGCTCGAGCGCAAGCGGGTGATCACCGAGATGTTCCTCGCTGGGCTGGTGGGGCGGCGCTTCGAGGGGGCGCTGGGCTTCTACCTGAACCGGGCGGACGCGTATCTGGCGGCGGTGAGGCGGCTCGGCTAGGGGGGGGGTCGATCTGGCGGGACGCGGGGACCGATGCACTGGCCTCTCGACGCGCGCCCTCGATCCTCCGCTCGTCGCGGACATAAGTGCGTTTTCTACCTTGAGAACGGCGGCCACGCGCCGATGTGCCGCGACGCGTGCGCGTTTACCCTCTGCACGACGCGACGGGCAACCACACCCATCCTACGGGTTGGCCACGGGGACGCAGTCGGTTGGGGGGCCACCCATGAAGGTGCACCTCGCTAGGGAGCGCCCAGGGTCCGTCCCGCCTCCAGGAAGCGGAGCGCTGCGAGCGCGGCGCCGTTGTCGGGGTTGCGCGCCAGCGCCTCTCGGTACGCCGCCACCGCCTGCTCGCCCTGATCGAGCTGGGTGTAGCAGTAGCCGAGGTTGATCAGCGCCATCTCGCGGAAGCTCATCGCCGCGGCCGAGAGGAGGAGGATCGACCGGGCCCGGTCCAGCCAGGGGTGGCGGTCCATGAAGGCGAGGCTGGCCTGGAAATGGGGGATGGCCTCATGGAAGCGCCGCCTCCGGATCAGGGCGATCCCAGCCCTGTGCCGCCTGGTGACGGTCACCCGGAGGGCCAGCGAGTAGAGGAGGTAAGCCCCCGCGCCCCAGATCACCCCGGTCTCTGGGGCGAGCCAGCGGGCGAACAGCACCGCCGCCGCGAGCAGCAGGAGCTGCGGCACCGCGGCCAGCCAGGAGAGGTTGTGGATGAAGGGGGTCCTCGCGCTCATCGGCGAACTGTAACCGCCCGCTTGCCCTCGCGCGCGATCCGTAGCAAGAGGGCGCTGAACCCTGGAGCTCTGATGACCCTCGCGCTACTCCTCGCGCTGCTGGCCTGTGGCCCCGATGACACAGCGGACACCGACACCGATACCGACGCGGACACCGACGCGGACACCGACGCGGACACCGACGCGGACACCGACGCGGACACCGACACCGACACCGATACCGACGCGGACACCGACGCGGACACCGACGCGGACACCGACGCGGACACCGACACGGACATCCCCGCCTCGATGCTGGGCGCCTTCTCGCCGCTCCCCGCCGAGATGAGCTCGGCATCCAACCCCGTCACCGAGGCCAAGATCGCCCTGGGGCGCCAGCTCTACTACGACCCGCGCCTGTCGAAGAACCACGACCTCTCGTGCAATAGCTGCCACCCGCTGGCAGACTACGGGGTGGAGCACACCGCGGTCTCGGAGGGGCACAGGGGCCAGCTCGGGACCCGCAACGCTCCCACGACGTACAACGCCGCGGGGCACTTCGCCCAGTTCTGGGACGGGCGCTCCCCCACGGTGGAGACCCAGGCCCTCGGGCCCCCGCTCAACGCGGTGGAGATGGCCTACCCCGACGCTGAGGCGGTCGAGACCGTGCTCCTCTCGATCCCCGGCTACGTGAGCGCCTTCGCGGTGGCCTTCCCTGAGGACCAGCCGGTCACCTTCGAGAACATGGGGCGCGCGGTGGGGGCCTTTGAGCGGCGGCTGCTCACCCCCGCGCCGTGGGACGCCTTCCTGCAGGGGGACGAGGCGGCCCTCACTGAGGAGCAGAGGCAGGGCTTCCTCACCTACTACCGCTCCGGCTGCACGATGTGCCACACAGGCCCCTACCTGGGCGGCAACATGTTCCAGAAGCTTGGCCTCTACGAGCCCTGGCCCTCCCAGGCCGACCAGGGGCGCTTCGAGGAGACCGGCAACGCCGGGGACCACATGGTCTTCAAGGTCGCCGGCCTGCGGGACGTGGTCCAGACCAGCCCCTACTTCCACGACGGCCAGACCGAGGATCTCAGGGAGGCGGTGCGGATGATGGGGCGCTATGAGGCGGGGCGCACCCTCACCGAGGATGACATCGACAGCATCGTGCATTTCCTCGGTGCGCTCACCGGCGAGATCCCCGCAGACTACATCGCAGAGCCCGCGCTCCCCGAGAGCGGCCCAGACACCCCCGCGCCGGACCCTACCTGATCTTGGAGATTCTATGAGCCTGATCCTCGCCCTGCTCCTCGCGTGCGGCTCCCCCGCGGCCCAGGCTGAGGCGCCCGCTGCGCCCGCCGCTGCGCCCGCCGCATCCTCCCCCGCGGCTGCTCCTGCACCTCAGGTGGCCCCCGCCGCAGAGGCCCTGCCCGAGCTGCCCGCGGACGCCAACCCCGCACTGCTCGACCCCTCTCTCGCCCAGGAGCAGGCGCCCGACAAGTACAGGGTGCGCTTCCACACCACTCAGGGCGACGTGGTGGTCGCGGTGTACCGCAGCCTCTCTCCCAACGCCGCAGATCGGCTCTACAACCTGGTCCGCATCGGCTTCTTCGACGACGTGTCCTTCTTCCGCGTCATCCCCGGCTTCATGGCTCAGTTCGGCGTCTCGGGCTACCCCCAGGTGAACGAGGCCTGGCGCGAGGCGCGGATGCCCGACGACCCCGTCCTGTCGGGGAACCAGCGCGGTCACCTCACCATGGCGATGGCGGGGCCGGGCACGCGCACCACCCAGTTCTTCATCAACTTCAAGGACAACACCCAGCTTGACGGCATGGGCTTCACCTCCTTCGGCGAGGTGGTGGAGGGCATGGAGGTGGTGGACAGCCTGTACGGCGGCTACGGCGAGGGCGCCCCCCGGGGCTCCGGTCCAGACCAGGGCAAGCTCCTGCAGCGCGGCAATCCTTGGCTCAAGGCCAACTTCCCAAAGCTTGACGCGATCCAGAGCGCCACCGTCGAGTAGAGACGCGGGGGGGGAGCGCCCTCTGGGAGCTTTGCGGGCAAGGGCGCTCGCCTGGCGCTGCCGGTCGGGCGTTCCTGCGGATACCTCGCAGTGCGAGACCGCGTGGCCTTGGGTCGAGGGCTCCGGTAACGGCGCTCGCACCCCCGATCACAGCCGCGGCGCGCTGGCTGGTGGGCCCGCGGCCGTACGCTGCGGAGGGGCTGGGCGGGAGCGCCGAACGGGTCCTTCGGACGGACCACATCGAGGCAGGTTCGTGCGCGTAGGCGAGCGGCGAGGCCCGGTCTCGGTGGAGGGATCACGCATGGAGCGGGTGACCGACGACGGCCGGGCGCCACGGGCGAGGCCGCCCAATGAACGACGGGATCCGTTACCTGATCGTCGCTAGGTGTGTCCCGCTATGGGCCGACACCATCGGGCGAGTCGAAGGGGGGCGGCGCTTGGGGGGCCAGCCGCGCCGCGGTGGGGCGCCGCTCTTCGGTCTCCTCCTCCAGCGACCGGGGAGCCGTAGGGGCACCGATCCGCGGGCCCCTCGACTCGGGTCCTTGTTCCTACGCTCGTCGCGTACAAAGTACGCTTTTCCCCGATGGAACGGCGGTCACACGCCGACACCCCTGGCGGGTCGGCGCCGGTTTGCCGTCTGGAAGACTCGACGAGCAACCTCATCGGATGATTCCTGAGGAAGGATGCGGCGCTTCCTGTGAGACTGTCCGGCTGAGGGGCCAGTGTCGCCGTAGGCCATGATCATCGTCTGGACCAAGGGCTGCTCGCCGCTTGCCGTGCCGCCGGAGGGAGAGGGCGCTGTCAGCGCGCTGAGATCCTCCTTCCCGATGGCCTGATGGCCGCCGCCAAGGGGGCTTCCCCTCCTGCGTGTCCCCCGCTGGGGTCTGGGACTGCGTCCCCCCCCTGCTGGCGGCTTGCCGCCCACTTTCCCCCTGCGTGATCGGGCGTTACCCTCGTGCTGGAAACCCCTCCACATGACCCACTTGGGCGAAACGATGAACAAGGTCGGTTAGACATCCTCTCTCAGGAGCGTTCATGCTGACCCGCCTCGCCTTCGATGGCTACCGGTCCTTCCCCGCTCGGCGTAGGTTTGACCGCAGCCAGCCCCTCCAGGAGCTGGATCTCGCTCCGCTCACGCTGGTGATCGGTCGAAACAACGCAGGAAAAACCAGCGTCCTCTCGCTCTTGCACTCGGCCCTCTACGCGCTCGCCGGGGACGGGCCTACCCCCTTGCCCCTGACCCTCGGGGGGCGTCGCGTCGCCGACCGCTTCGCCGACATGCTCCCCGAACGCGATACCCTGTCGGTCATGGAGTGGCACCTGTCGCTCCGGAACGGCCACGAGTCCCACGATCTCTGTGCTCGTCTGATGCTGGAGGACAACCTCGATCGCCACGCGGGCCCCACCGTCTCCGAGCGCTACTGGGATGGGGAGGCGTATCCCCCACCTCCAGGCCCTCTGCAGGGGAGCTTGCTGCCGGAGACGCTCCCGCAGCGGGAGGCCCTGCGTGCGGAGGCACGAGCGCTCCTCTCACGCAGCGTGTGGCTTGGTCCCCTGCGAACCGGGACCCCCGCCGCTCCCGCCCTGGGGGAGCGGCCCTCTGGCGCCCCGCCCATCGGCCCCGCGGGGGAGGGCGTGAGCGCGCTGCTCGCCAAGGACCAGCCCCTGTTTCAAGGCGTAGCTTCCTGGCTTCGGGAGCACGCAGACCTGCCCCTGCGCTGGGAGATCAACCTGGACCAGCGGCGGCTCCTCGCCCGCCGGGGCCGCGGGGGCGCCGAGGTGTCCATCGCCCACACCGGAGACGGTGTCCACCAGGTGCTCCCGGTGGTCACCTTGGCGACGCTTCGCAGGTTGGACCGCAACAGCACCTTCCTCGATGTGGTCCAGCAGCCTGAGCTTCACCTGCACGATGCTCTCCACCCCGCCCTTGGGGATCTCTTTCTGGGGGCGACCGCCCAGTCCAAGGGCGTGATGGTGGTGGAGACCCACGCCGAGGGACTGCTTCTCAGGGTGCGCCGCCGCATCGCCGAGGGCTCGGTTGATCCTGCCAGGGTGGCGCTCTACTACGTCGACGACGCACCAGAGGGGAGCACCCTTCAGCGGGTCCAACTCCTCCCGGACGGGGAGGTGGAGGGCTGGCCGGAGGGGGTGTTCCTCGAGCGCTACCAGGAGGTCCGGGCGATCCGGCGCGCTCAGCGGAGCCGGGGGTGAGGTTCGCACTTGGCGCTCCCCGGTCCGCGGCCGGGGTCCCGGTCTGGGACGATGAGGAGGCCCTGGAGACGCTCGATCGCCTCGTGGCGAGGGCCGAGGAGGCCCACCACCTGCTGCTCCTGCTCGATCTCGACGCGCTGGAAAAGAGTCGCTGGTTCCTCACCACCCGCCCTCGCCTACAGACGCTGCTGCTGGACCTACGCGCCGCTGCGACCGCCGCAGCCTGGCAGGCGCCCCGCTCAGACCTCCTCGTGCGCAGCGCGGCAGACGCCCAGCGCGCGCTGCGCATCGCCAACACCCCGCTGGTGGTGCTGGTGGAGAACCGATTGCGTGACGGCGCTCTGGTGGACGCGGCGATCCGCCTCTACGGGAGCGAGGCGCTGTAGGCCCTGTGGACCGCTCCCCCGACGCCCCCGGCGATCGCCATCGAGCACGCTGGTGGCCTGGGCGAGTTTCCTGCCCTCATCCGACAGCACCTCGACTGGGCAGCGTCATCGGGCCTCTCCGCGAGGTTGATCGCCGTCGCGGACTCCGATCGGCCGCACATGGGAGCGCCGATGAGCGACGCGGCGGCGCGGGTCGTCAAGTTGTGCGATAATCACGACCTCACCGCGATCATTCTCTCGAAGCGGGCTGCGGAGAACTACCTCCCCGACTGCTGGTGGATGGAGGCCCAGAGCCTCGCTCCATGCAACCGCAAATGGACCGACGCGATCGATCGGCTGCTCGCAATGAGCCCTGAGGCGCGGGACTTCCAGGACATGGGCGCCAGCGGGCAGGGCTGGAAGAGAATCCCCAAGGGGATCGAGGACGGGGGGCCGTACCACCTGGAGCGCTTCGCGGCCTACGTCCTGGCGCGAACCGGAGCGGAGCGCGCTGGCGTACGAACGGACCTTGACCGAAGGGACCCCGCGGGGGATCTTCACATGTTGGTGGTGCTCGACGGGCAGCAGCGCCTCACGACCCTGGCGGGGGTGCTCCTCCAGGATGCGGGCCTGACGCGGGAGGAGGGGCCTGACCCCGATCGATGGCGCGTGTTCTTCGACGCCGGTGATGGAGAGGACGGGGTCTTTACCCACCTGGCCGAGCCCGCCAACGCGAGGCCCTGGCAGGTCTCCCTCCACCACCTCATGTCCACCCGTGGCTTCTTTGATCAGGTGGGGAAGCTCTACCATCTCGGTGACGACGCCCTCCCCGTGCAGCGAGACGTTCTCATCGAGCGCCTCCAGCAGGTCTCCCGCGCGCTCCAGTCCTACAAGGTGCCGGTCACTGAGTTCCGGACGGATGACCTCAACCTAGCGGTAGAGAGCTTCGCGCGGCTCAACCGCAAGGGGATCTCCATCGCCGCGGATGAGATGTTCTCGGCCCTCACCTACGTCATCGGGACGACCAACCACGCCTTTGACGTGGCGCGGGGCATCGACCGGGTGCTGGACGCCGTCCGCGCGACAGGCTTTGGAGAGGTCGACCGGATGGTGGTGCTCCGGACCTTCCTGGTGACCGCTGGCCTCGACCCCTTCCGCACGGACTGGACCCGCATCGGCAAGGAGCTCCGGGCCCGTCTGGCCAAGGACCTGCCCGAGGCTATCACCCGCGCTGAGCGCGGGTTGCTCCGGGCGATCCAGTTTCTTCGGGCCGAGCACATCCACAACGAGCGGATGCTCCCCTACGGACTGCAGCTCATCGGCCTCGCGGTGTGGCTCGCCGAGGACCCGACTCCATCGGACAAGGCGAGCCATCTCTTGCGCAAGTGGCTGTGGCTGACGGGCTTCGCCTCATGGTTCGGACAGGGCAACCCCTCCCGCTATGCGCGCCTCCTTGCCGAGCTGCGCGACGTGGCGAAGGCCGTGGCGAGCGGCGAGGACGCCCCCGAGGCGCTCTCCTCCCTCCCGTGGACCACGCCGTTAACGCCGTTCCCTTCGCGCTTCGACTTTCGCTCGGCGCGCGTGCGCACCCTGGTGTGTCTCCTGGCCCGCAGGGGCGCCCTCGATGCGGAGGGCAGGGAGCTCGCCAGCGCCGAGGTAGGGGCGCGCATCTTGCAGCACGGTCCCGCGGCGATGCGCACCCTGTGGACGGGCGACGATCGCCGAACAAAGAGCCCGGCCAACCGGATGTTCAATGTCTTCGGGGAGGACCGCCGCCAGGCTAGGACCCAGCTCCGCGCCTCCCCTCCCTCCGAAGAATTCTGTCGCTCCCACCTGCTCCCTTTCCCCCCTCGCTGGACGGACATGAGCGCCATCCTTGAACAGCGAGAGCGGGAGATGATGGACCTTGAGGCCGCGTTCCTCGTCGATCTGGGGTTCTCGCCCTCGGTCTCCCACGCCGCAGCGGACAGTCCCATCGACCGGGAGGACGAGCCCATCCAGCTCACCCTGTTCGACGGTGAAGAGGACTGAGGAGCGGTGCTCGCTGCGCGCTCGGGGCCCCTGGAGCGTCGGCCCCTGCGGCTCCCAGTCCGCGGTTGCGGTCGGGCGCATGGCTCGTGCGGTGGGCTGGCTGGTTGGCTGAACGTACAGGTCCGAAAGACAGAAGGTGATAGGGGCGGCACCGATCATCGGAGAACCCAGTCTGGGTGACTTGACGACGCGGTCGTGCGGGTAGAGGATGAGGAGGGGTGGTAGAGGTGGCTTGAGAACAGCACTCCGGAGCAGGCCACCATGACCCGACCCAGGAATCCCCTTCATCCCTCCTCTGCGACCCAGCTTGCCGCGGTCGCCCTCAGCGCGCAAGGCGAGTACGGCGTCGTCACCGACCTGGCCTGGGACTACGGCATCCCCCGCTAGCAGGTCTACGACCTGCGGGAGCGCGCACGTGGGGCGCTGGAGGCGGAGTTCACGCCTGGGGCGCCCACGGACTCGGGTCACTTCACGCTGGAGATGACCACGGCGGATCTCGAGCGCGCCGTGGTGGCGCTGCGCGTGGTCATGCCGGGCTCCATCCGAGACATCGAGGAGGTGCTCCCCTTGCTGTATGGCAGGAGCTGGAGCTACGGCAAGGTGCTCCATCGGGCCGAGGAGCGAGCAGCGGCTCAGCTCGCACAGGTGGACCTGTCGGGCATCGACTCCATCGCGCTCGACGAGGTGTTCAGCCAGGGCCGGCCCGTCCTGGCGGGCATCGACCTCGACACGCAGTACCTGTTCCAACTCGAGGTCCATGACCACCGTTCCGGGGAGACCTGGGCCGGCTCCATCAGGACGCTTCGTGATGACCAGGGGCTGCACCCGGACAGGGTCACCAAGGACGCGGGCACCGGCCTCGGCGCCGGGGTCCGAGCGTGCTGGCCGGGCGTCGATGAGCTCGATGACCTGTTCCACGCGGTCTACAAGATGGAGCCACTCGTAAGAACCCCCTCTGCGCGTGCCAAGGTCGCCGACCCTATGGGAGAACGCCGATTTTTGTCGCGACGTGCTACGGACGAACCGGCGTATTGGGAGAGGCAGCGCAGCGGTGGGACTTATTACGAGGGGCTCAAGATGGGCAGGGAGGCCTACCGCCTGGAGCAGGCCGCCTACCGGGCCATGAACCAGGTGGAGGAGCTGCTCCACAAGAGCGCCCACGCCAAGACCGAGACCCAGCGCCGGAGCATCGGGCAGGGCTTCAGGAGGGCTCGCGTGCACATGACCGCCGCCATCGACCGCTACGACGACTTCGAGGCCCTGCGGAGAGAGGCCCAGGAGGTGCTCGAGCTCAGCGACCGGGGGGGCGTGGTCGAAGCGGAGCACGACCTCCGCCTGGGCAGGGCCGCTGATCCGGAGGGACAGCTCCTGCGGCGCCTCAGGCTCGGTGGGGGTGAGCTCGACGAAGGCGAGCGCGGTGGCCTCGTCCGCAGGGTCTTGGACCCAGCGGGAGCAGGTGCTGGCGGAGACCCCGATACAGCGCGCGAACGCGGTCAGCGAGAGAGGCGGGGTCGAGTGCCGCCACCGGGCGACGAGGCGGCGGCGCTCGGGGATGGGGGTGGGTGCGGTCATGGACTGGGTCCTCCGCACGCAACTTCGCCCGGGGGACCAGGTCCCGGTCCATGGGGGGGATGAGCGGTTTCGCCGCACCCCGTCCACGCATCGGTTCGCTGAGCCCGCCGGCGCCGCTCCCTGCGAGGGAGGCGCCCGCTGTGCGCGCCGCGCGCCCTGCGAGGAGGCGGGTCGGTGCGCTTGAGAGCGACAGGCGAGGGGTCGATGCCCTCGGCGTATACGTTGGGTCCTCCCACGGAACCGCCGCACGCCTGAGAAAGGAGGTGCAGGAAAAAGATGCTCCCCGCCGGGGGCTCGACCTCACTCGCTGTCGCTGTCAAGGGGCTCACGGGCGCCACAGCGCCACCGCGATGTTGGAATCGTATCGTTTCATCTGTGTCAGGACAAGCGCGCTCAGGCGCCTTTGTTCACATCATGGTGAAACGATATGTTTATCTGCGCTGGTGGGGCCGCCACCTGGTGATGAGCGCGGCGCTCACCTCTGGTGGGACGGGGCCTCTGGATCTGCCCGTGGGGCTGAGATGGGCTATGAGGGGGCTCTCAACCCGGAGGTCTCAGTGCTGCTCCTGCTCTCTCTCCTCGCCTGCAACGGTGGAAAGGACGACACGGACGAGATCGTCGTCCCCTTCTCGCCCGACCTTCCCACCACCGGCTGCGGTCTTGACTACGAATGGGCCCCTATGGAGCAAATGGGGGAGGTGGTGTCCTACGAGCACATGGACGAGTATTCCCTCGGCGCCGATCAGCTCAACGTGCTGCTCACCCAGTTTGGTGCGGGAGATCTCACCCCAGTCCCCTACGGGGTGGAGGTGTACCGGGTGCGCTACCTGACCCAGGATCGGGGCGAGGTGGTGGAGGCCACTGGCTGGCTCTCTTTTCCCGCTGGCGACGGGGTCCCCGAGGAGGTGCCGACGGTGGTGTGGACCCACGGTACCTCGGGCTTCACCGATCAGTGCGCCCCCACCGCCGCGGGTCTGGAGGGGGCGGGCTACAACATGCTGCTCTCGGCCCTGGGCTACGCGGTGACCGCCCCTGACTACCTGGGGATGAACGGGTGGGGCGCCCCGGCGCCAGAGGTGCACTCCTACCTAGTGTCCGAGGCCACCGCGGTGGCCACCCTGGACTCGGTGCGCGCCCTGTGGGGCTTCGCCGAGGAGCGCGAGCTCGCGGTGGGGCGCCCCGCCAAGCAGGCGGTGCTTTGGGGGGGCTCTGAGGGGGGCTTCGCCGCCTTGTGGGCCGACCGATACGCTAGCGGCTACCTCCCCGAGCTGGACGTGGTGGCCACCGTGGCCCTGGTGCCCCCCACGGACATGAGGGGCCTCGCGGCCCACGCGGTGAACCATTTCGAGGACGCTACCGGCGCGCTGGTGGCGATGCTGGGCGCCAACCACGTCTGGTACGGCGAGCAGGCCCCCCTTAGCCAGGTGGTCACGGACGAGGAGCCCTACTTCCTCGCCTCCAGCATCGTCGACGTGATGCTCTCGGAGTGTGACGGCGGCGACATCTTCGACGGGATCACCACCGTCGAGCAGGTCTACACGCCCGCCTGGATCGACACCCTCCGAACCGGGGGGACGATGGAGCCGTGGACCTGTTTTGTGGACCAGTCGAACCTGGTGGGCTCGGCCATCCCCCGCGGGCACGACGCGCCGCTGCTGTTCCAGGTCTCGGGCGAGGATGAGCTCGTGGTGGCTGAGGTGGAGCGCGCTGACTTCCCCAACCTCTGCGCCGAGGGCTACAGGGCAGAGTACCTGGAGTGCGCCGGCGCGGATCACAGCGAGGGGGCGGTGGACTCCCTCCCGTACCAGCTCCAGTGGGTCCGCGATCGCCTCGACGGCGTCCCCCTCCCGCAGGACGTGAGCTGTGTCCAGGGCGAGGCGGTAGACTGCTCCACCTTCACCCTGCGCTAGTTCACTCGGCACCGACGCGCTGGCCTCCCGACGCGTGTCCTTGATTCTGCGCTCGTCACGCACAAGGGCACGCTTCCTTCCCTGGGAATGGAGGCCACACCCCGGCCTGCCCGGCGCCCACGTGACGCGCTGGGCGTTTCGACGGGCAAATCCGATAGAATGTTCCGTTGAAAGGATGATGCTCCTCCCCTGACCGTGCCTGACGGAACGATCGGTGTCTCTCACTCTCCTCTCCCCTCCCTCGGAGCCCCTGATGCGCTATCTCGCTCTCTCCGCCCTGCTGTTGGCCGCTTGCCAGGACAACACCCTCTACAACGCGGGGGACAAGGATCCGGTGATTCGCATCACTCCGTCGCTGCTCAGCTTCGACGAGGAGAGCGGCGACACCTTGGTGGTGACCGTCGAGAGCGTGGGCGGAGCCTCCCTGGACGTGAGCGCCCTGAGCCTAGCGGAGGGCGAGCTGTTCGCGCTCAGCACCGGCACCGACCTGCCGGGGCTGCTCTCGCCGGACAGCAGCGCCGAGATCGAGGTGACCTGGCTCCTGCCGGGGATCGGTGGAGACGACACCCTGACCATCTCCAGCACCGACGCCTCGCTCCCGGAGGCGACGGTGGCGATCAGCGCGGCCTCGTTCGGGGTGGCGGCGCTGAGTCTGGACCCCGCGAGCTGGGATTTCGGCACCGTGGCGGTGGGGGACACCGCCGAGCAGCGCTTCACCGTCACCAACAGCGGCGAGGCCTCCGCGACGTTGTCCGAGTGGTCGACGACGGGGGCGGGCTTCTCGGTGGACTACGGGGCGGCCGCGCCGGTGGAGGTGGAGCCGGGCGACGCGATCCAGCTGGTGGTGAGCTTCTCCCCCACCGCCGCGGGTGCGAGCGTGGGCTCGCTCTCGGTGCGGGCCGACGCGCTGCCGGACCTCAGCGGCACCCTCTCCGGGGAGGGGCTGGACGTGCCCGCGACCCGCGAGTACGCGTGGACCGGCGCTCCCCAGAGCTACACCGTCCCCCCTGGGGTGAGCGAGGTGCTGATCAAGGCCTGGGGCGCAGGGGGAGGGGCCGGCGAGTACGGTGGCAGGGCCGCGGGCTACGGGGGCGGTGGTGCCTTCGCCCAGCGGGTGGTGGCCGTGTCCCCCGGTGAGGTGCTGAAGGTTCAGCCCGGGCAGGGCGGGATCATGCCCGGCGGTGGGGCTGGGGCCTCGTACGTCTCGCGGGCCGATGACACCCTGCTGATCGTCGCCGCGGGCGGTGGCGGTGGAGGCACCGACGGCGGCGGCGTGCCAGACTTCGGCGACGCCAACGGGGGCCCGGGCGGCGCCACGGTGGGCGGCCCTGGGGGCGGCATGGGCCTCACCACCTGGGGCTCGGTCACCGGCGGTGACGGGGGCACCCTGCTCGCGGGCGGTGCCGGGGGGAGGGCTACACCGCTGCTTGGGGGCCTGGAGGGATATCATGGCGGTGACGGCGCCTCGATGACCGGCGGCATGCCGGGCACCAGGTTCACCTGGACCCTCGCCTCGTGGGACGCGGCGGGGACCAGCGCCGCGAACGGCTCCGGTGGGGGTGGCGGCGCAGGTTACTACGGGGGCGGCGGCGGCGCGGGGATCTACACCTACGTCGGGGCTGGCGGTGGTGGCGGCAGCTCGTGGGCGGTGGGCGGCACGGTGGAGGCTGGCACCGGCGCTACCCCTGGCAACACCGGTGACGCGGACTACGACGGGATCGCGGGGCAGGGCGGGGTCCCCGGAGTGTGGCCCACCACCCACTCCACGGACGGGGCGGGGGGCAGGATCGTCATCCAGGAGAGCTGATCGCGCCAGGATGTGGCCGCCGCCCGCCGCTCGCTGGGCTGCCGCCCAGGCCCCAGGCGACGCGGCGCCCTACTTGGCCGCTGCGAATTGGGCGGCGAGGGCGGGGTCCTCGGCGATTTCGTAGAGGAGGGCGTCGAAGGCAGCCCGGTCCAGGCCGCTCTGAGCGAGCAGGGCGTCAGCCTGCCCGGGGTGGGCCCGGAGGGCCGCGCGAAGGTCCACCGCCTTCATCACCCTGGCGTCGAGGGCGGCGGAGCTCGCGGTGGAGGGGGTGGTGACCGTCTCGTTCACCGGCTGCGAGCAGCCTAGGAGCAGCAGGAGGGTGACGGAAGCTAGAACGCGCATGATCTCTCCAGTGTCAGAGGGTTAGTTGCCGCTCGGGCGGCTGGTGCCTCGGCCGGCGCCCTGTCCGCCGCCAGCGCCCTGTCCGTTGCCGGCGCCCTGTCCGCCGCCAGCGCCCTGTCCGTTGCCGGCGCCTTGCCCGCTGCCGGCGCCCTGTCCGCCGGGTCGGCTCATCCCCGCGCCTTGTCTGCCGCCGGCGCCCTGCCCGCTGCCGGCGCCCTGTCCGCTGCCGGCGCCCTGCCCGCTGCCGGCGCCCTGTCCGCTGCCGGCGCCCTGTCCGCTGCCGGCGCCCTGTCCGCTGCCGGCGCCCTGCCCGCTGCCGGCGCCCTGCCCGCTGCCGGCGCCCTGCCCGCTGCCGGCGCCCTGCCCGCTGCCGGCGCCC
>JAFGVK010000150.1 GCA_016938035.1 Deltaproteobacteria bacterium
AGCGGGTGGTTCCATGCCATTGTGCGCTCGGACCGGATCTCCTGTCAGGGGCTCGCGGGATAAGCTGACGAATTCCTGTCGCGGTGGTTGAGCTGCTCCTGCAGCCAGGACCAGGCGGGCGTGGCCAGGCGCTCGTCGACGCCGGGCATCCTGCCCAGCGCGTCCGCGGTGGCGGCGGGGGTGGGGGAGGCCTGCCAGGCCCGGTAGGCCCACTGCGCAGCCGGCTGGTCGTGTCGAAAGGCGAGCAGCTGTCGCGCCAGCAGGCTGGCGGCCTGCTCCCGCTGACGCGCGGTGGCCTCTGGATCCTCCCAGATGGCTCGCAGGCCCTCAAGCACCTGTCCGCCGTCACCGGTCGCGAAGTACCAGCGCGCGCGCTCCAGGGCTAGGCGGTTCGCTACCGCTCCCCGTGGCAGGGGGACCCCCTCTAGCAGGGTGATCAGCTCGGCAGCCGCTGGGTCCAGGGGGTCGCTGAGCGCCACCGCCCAGGTGTCCATCAGGGTGTCCACCGCGGCCTCAGCTCCCACCCGCTCGACCAGGGCGTCGAGGGAGGCGCGGGGGTGGAGGCGCTGGCCGAGCTCCTGTCGCTCGTCCTGTCGCACACCGGGCGGGCTGGCGTCGGAGGAGCGCGCGTCGATCAGGCGCAGCTCCTTGATCCTCGCAGACAGCAGGGCCCCGGGGACTCCGTCGTGGTAGGCGCTGACGGTGAGGGTCCCGGTGGCGGCCCTCGCGGGAGGAGGGGGCGGCGCCCAGGTCCCCGCGGAGCGGTCGCCGTCCACGTTGAGGAAGCACCAGGACCTGTCTCCCTGCCTCCTCATCTCCAGGCGGACGCTGTGGCGGGTCGAGGCGTGGGGGAGGGGGGCCCTGGTCGGGGGAGCTCCGCTGCAGAGCACCTCCAGGTAGCCGCCCTGGCCAAGATCTCTCGCCTGAAGGTAGGCGTCGCCTCCAGGGTCTCCATCGAGGTCCAGGTGGACCCAGATCCCCGCGCTGAACTCCGCCCTGGGAAGCTCGAGGGTGAGGGCGACGCCGGGGTCTGGTCCGGAGACGAGGAACGGGAGGGTGAGGAGTGTCCCGCCGCCTGGCACCGCGTGGAGGGTGGTGGCCCTGCTCAGGGGGTCGGCGGTGGCCTCGGCGGAGGTGGCCCACCTGGAGAGGGCGTCTCCAGGCAGCACCTCGGCGCGCTGCTCCGCGGCGAGCCAGGCGGTGAGCGGCCCCGGGGCTCCGGCCTCGGCGCTCAGGGCGACCGCCCCCTCCAGGTCGCCGGCCTGAACCAGGGACTCCAGGGCGCTCTGCCGACTCGCGGGATCGCCCTGGGCAGATGCCCGCAGCCAGTCCTCCGCGGCGAGCAGGTGGTCGCCGGCCCTGTCGCGCAGGGCCGCGGCCCGACGCCACGCGGGCGCCTCCGCCTCTGTGGCGCTCAGGGCCATCGCCTCCGCGGCCTGCGCCGCGGCCCTGGGGCGATCGATCCAGGTGAGGAGGTCGGCCCAGTCCGCAGGGGGGGGGGACGGCGGCAGCGGTGCCCTCAGCGGACCCTCGCCCAGCGCGAGGGCCCTCCGCCTGTCTGGGCCGTCCCAGACCCGCAGCGCCGGTGTCCCCACGCCCTCACGGGCGATGTGGGGGCTGTTCCAGCCGGCGATCCGCAGGAGCTGTAGCGCCCCGTCCCCCTCCTGGCGCAGGGCCACCACAAAGGCGTCCAGCGCGTGCTCCCCTCGCAGTGCGTTCAGGAGGAGCACCTCTGGACCCTGGGGGCCCATGGAGGCGACCAGGGGGTCCACCAAGGTCCGTCCCGCGGGCGGCGGGGTGAAGCCCACCCTCCGCAGGGTGGAGCCCTCCAGCACCAGCTCGTGAATTCCCGCGCGCAGCCCCGCGGCGTCCCCCCACCCCTCGCCGGGGGGGTGCGCCGCCGAGACCACCGCGATCAGTCGGGGCTCGCCCGCGGGGCCGCGCATCGTCTCCAGGCCGGTGACGTAGCCCAGGGTGGCGCGGGCGATCAGGTGCGGTTCGGGGGCGGTGGCGTAGACGCGGACCTGGTAGCCGGAGGGGGGGCCCAGGGCCACCACCAGCTCCGGCAGCCCGTCCCCGTCCAGGTCCATGAGGTTCAGCGCGTTGACATAGGCGCCGTGGGCCTGGATGTCGGGATCGATCCGCCGGGGTTCAGGCGCCGCCGCGGTGCTCAGGTAGACGTCCCGGTCCTGGCCCTGGGTCGCCAGGTACACCGCGTCCCCCCAGCCGCTCAGGTTGCGGAGCGGGAGCCCCGTGAGGGGACGCACCTCCGCCAGCCCCTCCCGCCCGGGCCGCCACAGCCCGCCGCCCTCGCCGAGCACCATCAGCCAGCCGTGATCGCCCAGGCTCCCCTGGAGCACCCCATCCGCAGGGAGGGGCGGCAGCGCCCAGCGCTCGCCCCCGCTGAGGTTCACCCAGTGCGCGCCCTGGGCCTGCTCCACCTGCTCGTCCTGCCCGTCCCCGTCCAGATCGGGGAGCTGCGCCACGAAGCGGGGGGTGTCCGCTGGGAGCGCGCGCTGGTGAGCCCAGCGCGTCAGCAGCGCGCCCGCTGTGGCGCCCCCCGCGTGGGCGGCCGCGGTGGCCAGATCCCCGCTGGCCAGGGCCGCGTCCCGGCGCCAGGGCTCCGGGACCGCCCCAGGGGGCAGGGAGGGGAGCAGCGTCCCGAGGGCCTCCAGGTCCTGCGCCTCCCACAGGGACCGCGCGATGTCCACTAGCGCCTCGGGGCGCTGATCCGGGAAGCTGGACGCCACCCTCGCCGCCAGCGAGAGGGCCGCGTCCAGGTCGCCCCTGTCCCGCCGCACCGCCGCCCGGTCCAGCATCGCCTCCCCCAGCCGGTCGCTCTGTACCTGGGGGTCCTCGATCCAGGCTCCTAGCAGGGCGTCGGCCTCGTCGAGGGCTCCCTTCGCCCTGAGCTCCTCCACCCTGGCGGAGGTCCCCCGCCAGCGGGCCTCCTGGTCGCGTTGCGCGAGGCGCTCCCGCGCCGTCACCGTGCCGAGCCCCACCGCCGAGGTGGCCGCGAGGAGCATGAGGGCGGTGGCGGACCGGTGTTGGCCTACCCAACGCCGGGAGCGATGCAGCGGGCGGGCGTGCTCCGGGAGGTTGCCCATCCGCACCGCCTGGAGATCTCGCGCGAAGGCGTCCAGGTGGGGGTAGCGCTGCCCAGGGTCCGCCCGGAGCAGGCGCTCCACCAGGGCCCTGGTGCCGGTCGGCAGGCTGCTGGGGAAGGCGATGCTGGTGTGAGGTCTGGCTCCCAGCAGCATCTCGTGCAGGAGCGCCCCCAGCGACCACTGGTCCGCGAGGTCCCAGGCGATGTCGTCGTGGGCCCCGCGCATCACCTCGGGGGCCATATAGGCGAGGGTGCCGACCAGCAGCCCTGTCTCGGTGAGCTCGCCGCTGCGCATCATGTCGGCGACCACTCCAAAGTCCGCCAGGTGGACGCCGCCCTTGTGGTCGAGGAGTACGTTGGACGGCTTCAGGTCGCGGTGGGCGATCCCTGCGTGGTGCAGCGCCGCCAGCGCGTCGACCAGCTCGGCGGTGATCCGCAGCGCTTCCTCTTGGGAGAGCACAGGGTGGTGGGCCAGCACCTCGGCGAGGGAGGGGCCGTCCACCCACTGCATCGCGAGCCACGGGTGCCCGTCAGGGGCCAGCCCGCGGTCCACCAGGTGCACGAGGCCCAGGTGGTGGAGGCGAGAGAGCACCCTGCACTCGCGCTCCAGCCGCTCCAGCTCCATCGAGCCGAGGGGGGGGCTCGCGTGGAGCGCCTTCAGCGCGACCATGCGGCCAGTCACCCGGTGGTCGGCGAGGTAGACCACCCCCGAGGCGCCGCGGCCCAGCTCGTGCCGCGGCTGCCAGTCGCCGTACAGGGGCGGGGGGCCAGTGGCCTCCACCGGGGGGCCACCGGGGAGGGTGTCGGGCTGGGCGGCGATCACAGCCCCCCTGCGCCCGAGGCGCTCGTAGTCGGGTCTCTGGGGCTCCCCCCCCGCTCCTGGGCGCCGGGGGCGGTAGACCGCGGTGTCCTGGGCCCTTGTGGGCGTGGCTGGGGGGGAGGTCTTCATGGGATGGTGGGCTGGGGGAGCGCCTCGCGCCCCCCGCAGCGCGCTCAGTTGGCTTGGGTGGAGGGCGTCTCGACGGTGATCTCGCCGCGCTCGGTCGTCTCGACCGGGACCTCGATGACTACCGCCTCCTGCTCCAGGATAATGAACTGGACCCGCCGGTTGGTGGCCTTGTTCGCCTTGGAGGTGTTGGGCACCATGGGCATGGTCTCACCGTAGCCCTTGGCGACGAGTCGGTCGGCCTCGACGCCCCGCTCCACGAGGAAGCTCATCACCGAGTCCACCCGCGCCTGCGACAGGTTGAGGTTGTACGCGTCGTTTCCGTCGCTGTCGGTGTGCCCCTGGACCTCGACCTTCTTCAGCTGAGGGTTGGCCAGCAGCACGGTGGCCACCTCGGTGAGCAGGTCGAAGGAGGCGGGCATGATGTCGGCCTTGGCCCTCTCGAAGAACACCTTGTCGAGGATCTGGATCTCCTGGGCCTGGACCTTCACCATCGCGCGCTCGAGCTGCGCCAGCACCTCGGTGGTCTCGCCGGGCAGGATGGTCACGTCCACCGGGCTGAGGCGGTAGCCGTCAGCCTCGACGAAGGCCTTCCAGTCACCCCGCTTGACGCTCACCGTGCTCCCGTCCGCGCCGATGGCGGTTGGGCCGGGCGCCCCGACCGCCTTTCCGAAGCGGAGGGTGCCGTCCAGCGGGGCCTGGGTCTTCTTGTCCACCGCCCTGACGTGCAGCTTGCCGGGGACGAAGGGCAGGTGGATGTCCAGCTGCTGCTCGCCCTCTACCAAGGTGATGTCCTGGGGCGCGGCGGCGAGGTGCTTGTCGAAGTCGCTCACCAGGGTCAGCGCGGACTCCGGCAGCTGCTCGGTGAGCACCAGCCTGCCCTCGGCGTCGGTGACGCCGATCCGCTTCTTGCCCGCCCGGACCTCGGCCCCTGCGAGGACGCCGTCGTCATCCCGCACCGTCACGGTGAGGGTGGCGAGACCGTCGGGACAGCCGTCGTCGTCCTTCCACTTGTTGACGGTCTCGGCCTCCAGGATGCAGGCGTCCACATCGTCTGAGAGGCCGTCGCCGTCGGTGTCGTGGACCCAGTGCTTGCGGCCGGTGTACCCGACGCCCAAGAACAGGCGCCAGGTCGCGGCGCCAGCGCCGGAGGTGAGGGCGGTGGTCGCGCCGCCCAGGAGCGACAGCCCCTCCTCCCCCGACCTGTGCCTGGCGTTCAGCCCGATCTCGGCAGGGGACCCCGCGAGGGCGACGTCGTTGGAGGAGAGGGTCGGGTCGAAGCGCGCCTCAAGGCGGACCGCCAGATCGGGGCTCACCATCCACGCGGCGGAGGCGTCCGCGAGCAGCTTGGGACCGCCCGTCAGGTTCCCCACCTCGATCTGAGAGGCGGTAGCCACGCCGATGTCGCCCACCAGCAGCAGCTTTCCGGCCCCGTAGGAGGTCGACACGAGCCCGCCGCCAGCCACCCCGGCGTTGCCGAGCCACGCCCCCTCAGCCCCTGTGGGGAGGTCGAGGAGGGGGACCACCGCGAGGCCGAAGCCCTCGCCCTGCTCGCCAGGGAGCACCAGGCCCACCGGCATCGAGAGGCGCGCGTCGCCGAAGGTGGCGCCGTTGGCCCCTTCCAAGCCCGCGGAGGCGAGCCAGATCGGGGCCGACAGGCCGAGCGCGACCCGCTCGTGGAGGGCGTACTGCCCGCCGATGGTGACGCCGAGGACGTTGTCGAGCACGTCCTCCCTCGTCTCGCCTGAGGCGTCCGAGGTGACCAGGATCAGCGGCGCGTTGGCGAGCTGCGCCACCGCCATGCCGCCGAAGCTGCCCGGGAGCTGCCGCTCGGCCCTGTAGCCCCAGATGGGATCCTGAGGATCTCCGTCTGAGGGGACGAGGGGGCGGCCGTGGGCGTCGTTACCACCAGTGTCCTGAGCCCAGCCCAGGCTCAGCATCGCGAGCAGCGTGATCATGCGCGCACCCCCTTCCGGCGAAGGCCGACAATAGCAAGAAGACCGAGACCAAACCAGCTCATCCCGCCGGTGCCGGTGGTGGAGCAGCCGCCCTGCAGCCACTGAGTCGTGTCACCGCCGTCACAGTCCTGGTCGATGTCGTCATTGACGATCTCCACCGCGCCAGGGTGGATGGTCGGGTCGGTGTCGTCGCAGTCGTCGCCGCCGCAGGCCGCGTCCGTGTAGGCGTCGCCGTCGGCGTCGTCGCAGCCGGTCGCGGCGTCGGAGCCGTCGCAGTCCTGGTCGATCCCATCGCCGGGGATGTCGGTGGCGCCGGGGTAGACGCCGTCGTCGGTGTCGTCGCAGTCGTCGCCGCCGCAGGCCTCTGCGGTGTGCCCGTCGCCGTCGGCGTCCTCGCAGGTGGTGACGCTGTCGGAGCCGTCACAGTCCTGGTCGATGCCGTCGTTGGGGATCTCGGTGGCGCCCGGGTAGATGGTCTCGTCGGTGTCTACGCAGTCCTCCTCACCGCAGTCGGTGCCGAGGGGGGCGTAGGTCGAGGTGTAGTACCCGTCGTAGTCCTCGTCGACGCACATCGGATCGAGGTCGGACGTGTCGCAGTTCTGGTCGATCCCGTCACCGGGGATCTCCACCGCCGCGGGGTTGATGCTCGCGTCGGTGTCATCACAGTCATAGCCCCCGCAGGACATGGCCTGGAAGCCGTCGCCGTCCTCGTCGCAGACGGTGTCCACGCCGTCGCAGTCCTGGTCGATGCCGTCGTCGGGGAGCTCGGTGGCGCCCGGGTAGATGCTCGGGTCGGTGTCGTCGCAGTCGCCGCCCCCCACCGTGACTAGGTCGCCGTCGCGGTCGATCGCCTCCTCCTGGCAGTACTCGCTGCACCCGTCGCCGCTGACGGTGTTGCCGTCGTCGCACGCCTCCCAGGTCTCCAGGACGCCGTCGCCGCAGGACACCTGGCAGTCCGAGCCGACGCCGTGGGAGTTCTCCAGGGTGACCAGCAGCCCGTCGGGGTTGAACAGGTCGCCGGCGGCGTTGTAGACCTCGATGGCGATCTCGTTCTCACCCGCCCGGTAGAGGGACGACGGCCAGTCGCCGAAGCTCACCCCCGTGCCGCTGTACCCGTCGGGACCGAAGGAGATCCCGGTGGAGTAGCCGTTGACGTACACGTCAAAGACCGAGTTGTCGGCCCAGAAGGTGCCGTTGAGCACCGTGTGGGCCGCGACCTCCACAGAGGACAGCTCGAAGGTGGCCACGTAGAAGGTGGTGGTCTCTGGGGGCGTGCTGACGTCGCAGCCGTACCGGTTGATCCAGTCGGCGTAGGACGGCGCGCCTTCCCAGGCGAAGGCGGCGCAGTTGCCCGACACCACCGCGGGGTGGAGCACCCCGTCGAGGGTCTCGGACCAGCGCCAGATCCGGTCGTGGGTCCCGGCGAGCGCGCGGTCGCCGTTGTCGTTGGAGCCGGTGTTGAGGTCCGGGGCGTTCTTGCAGGTGTAGCCGGACTCGATGGTGCAGTCCGCGGCGCAGCCGTCGCCGTCGCTGGTGTTCGCGTCGTCGCACTCTTCGGAGCGGGAGTCCCACCGGCCGTCGCCGCACACCGCCCCGGCGGGGTCCAGGCCGTCGCAGTTCTGGTCGACGCCGTCGCCGAGGATCTCGATGGCACCCGGATAGGCGGAGGCGTCGGTGTCGAGGCAGTCCTCCTCACCGCAGTCGGTGCCCCCCGGGGCGTAGGCCGAGGTGTAGAAGCCGTCGTAGTCCTCATCCACGCACAGGGGGTCGCGGTCCGACCCG
>JAFGVK010000023.1 GCA_016938035.1 Deltaproteobacteria bacterium
CCCGCGAGCCCCTGACAGGAGATCCGGTCCGAGCGCACAATGGCATGGAACCACCCGCTTGTCCGAGGCTCGGCATGACCCAGCGCCCTGCGCAGAGCGCGAGGGGCACGCAGACAATGTAGGTTTGTTCGTGTTTGCGCCCTGCCGCGACGCGCCACGGGCGTGGCGGGAGCTGGGGCTGCTGAGCCCGAGCCGATCGGTCACGACGATCACGACGTCGTCCATAGCGCCTCATCGAACATCCGAATCGACGGCGGTCGTGAGCACCGGCCGGACGCAGGACCGGACCTCCTGCCTGCCCCCCTCTCCACTACGCTCCGACAGGATCAAAGGGGGGGTCCTGTCGGTGGTCCGAGCGCCTCCATGACCCAAGCTGACGGTCTCCACCGACCGGGCTGACGCCCACCGGGAGAGGGGCGGCGCCAGCTCGGACCGACAGCCCTTCGCGTCGGGCTGGCGGTCTGGATGGGGATCACTCGACCAGCTCGGGCCAGCGCCGGTAGACGTCCGCCAGATCCTGACGGATGCGCTCCTCCGTCAGCCCGAAGCGCTCCAGATCATAGCGGTGGCCGCTCTTCCACTGGCGCTGCGCCGCTGCCCTGTCGGCGATGGCCTGACGGAGGGCCGCGTCCGGCTCCACCTCCAGGAAGGCCAGCACCTCCTCCATCAGCCCCTCGAAGTCTCCCATCATCCTGGGGTAGGTCACGACCATCACCTGCCCCCGCGGCAGGCTGTCGAGGTGCTCCAAGAACCTGGTGTAGAGCATCGTCAGGCCCCGGTAGAGGCGCTCCATGTGACGCTGCCGCAGGGCCTCTGGCTGCTGCCAGAAGCCGACGCTCCCCTGCAGGGCGCTGGTGACCAGGCTCATCCCTGACGGGATGGTCGCGACAGGATCGCGCACCAGGTACAGCACCTTGGCGTCGGGGAAGGCCTCGAAGATCGCGTCAGGCCGCGCGTTGAGCGAGAAGGGCTTGGCGAGGATCCGCGCGCCGCCCTCCCCGGCCAGGGTCCTGCTCCACAGGGTCCGCCACCACGACAGGTCCCGCGCCGAGGTGTCGCGCACCCTGGGATCGAACTGATCCATCGCGTCCTCCTCGTCAAAGGCCCAGAAGAAGGCGTAGAGGAAGAAGCCGTCGAAGAACCGGAACAGCAGGGCTGCCTCGTCGGTCTCCACCGCCGTCAGCGAGGTCTTGTGAGCGGTGGCGGCGTGGTGTCGCGCGGGGCTGACCCGCTCTAGCAGGGGCAGGAGGGGGCGCACCAGCGCCCCCACCGTCAGGCTGGGGAACAGCATCCGCCACAGGGGGACCCCGGTCGCCACCCGGTGCTGGTGGAGGAAGCGGTGGAGGAAGGTGGTTCCCGAGCGGGGGTTGCCGAGGATCAGGATCGGGCGTCGGATCGGGGGAGGCGGACCCCAGATCAGCGGGTCCAAACGCAGCCCGAGCTGGTTGACCGTCCACACCAGCCCCAGCGCCGCGCCCCGGATCGCGGGGAGCAGCGGGCGCCGGAGCACCAGGGCCAGGATCCGCCAGGTGCGCAGGAGTCGTCGCAGCAAGGGCGCCCTTACCAGCGCAGGATCGCGCCGGCCACCGACAGCCCGGCGCCGGTCCCGAGGAACAGCACCTTGTCACCGCGCTTGAGCCGCCCCTGCGCCACCGCGGTCGCGAGGGCCATAGGGATCGACGCGGCCACGCAGTTGCCGTACTCCTCGACGATGTCCACCACCTTGTCCATGGGGTAGCCGAAGCGCTCGATGGCCGACACCGCCTTCCCCGAGGCCTGGTGCGGCACCACCAGGTCGATGTCGTCCGGCGTCAGCCCTGCCTGGACGAAGAGATCGCGGTGCAGCACCGCCACCCTGCGGAGCGCCGCCTTGTAGATCGAGGGGCCGTCCATGTGGAACAGGTGGTCCCTTGGCACGGTGCCTGGGTGGTTGGGGTGGCGCCTGGTGCCACAGCCCGGGATCTGCGCGTGCTCCTTCCCGCTGGGCCAGGTGGTCATCTTGAAGGCCAGCAGCGCCGAGCCCTCGCCCTCGGGGGTGGCCTCGATCACCGCGGCGCCGGACCCATCTCCGAGGAGCACACCGCTCTCTGGCTCGTCGAGGTTGCGGCTGGTGGAGGACTGCTCGGAGCTCACCACCGCCACCCTGCGGTAGGCCCCTGACGAGACCAGCCCGCTCGCCGTGTGGAGCGCCACCAGGAACGAGAGGCAGGTCGCGTGGATGGAGAAGGACGGCGTGCCCTCCAGGCCCAGGCGCTCCAGCAGAAAGACCGACGAGTCGGGCACCAGCTGCACAGGGGTCAGCGAGGCGTTGATCAGCAGGTCCGGTGGGCCGCCCTCCCCCAGCGCCTGCCGCACCGCCTTGGCCCCCATCTCGTCCATCTGCTCGCCGTCCGAGATGTGCCGGCGCGCGACCCTGGTGCGCTCGAGGATCCACTCCAGGGGCTTGCCGACCCTGTCGGACAGCTCCTCGGCCGTCTCGACCCTGGGGGGCGCGTACATCCCGGTCCCGGTGATCTTCACCCGCATGGAAGCCTCCTGGCAGGAACCCTGCAATAAGCTGGCCCCCCCGCCCGCGCCACCCGTGACGCTGCCTGGCTTGACCGCGAGCGCTGCCGCACCCCAGGCGCACCGCGCGTCCCGGCCCCGACCGGCCCCGCTCGCCTCAGAAGCCCCGCAGGTACTCGGACACCTCGGGGCGCTCCATGAACACAAAGGCCAGGATCTCCATCACCACCCCGATGATGTTCCCGGTGAGGAAGGCGGCCACCGCCCCCACGATCGCGATGGTCTTGGCGGTGGGCTTGGGCTGCCCAGAGGCCACCCCGATCCCGATGATGATCTCGAGGATGCCCACCGCCATGGGGATCAACCAGAACACGCCAATGCACAGCCAGATCAGCGTGAGCACCAGGGTGAACGAGGTGATCAGGGTGAGCACGCCAGAGACGATCATGAAGATGCCGGCGGTCTTGTAGTCGGAGGGTGCCTCAGTCATGTCAGCTCCTTGTGGACTCACTCGCCCGGAGGGGGGGTGACGTTCGTGCCTTCTTTGATGCGGGCGAGCACCAGCTCGTCGAGGTCCGCCGCGGCGGTGAGCGGCAGGGTGACCCGCTCGTTGGTGAACACCGCGCCCCCCTTCTCCACGTTGACCAGGGTGAAGGTGGCCGCGAGCTGCTCTCCCTGCGGCCGAAGCTCACCCTGCACCACGTAGCGCACGCCCAGCTCCGCGCCGATCTCGCCCAGCCCACGGGGGTCCTCCGCGTAGCTGCCGAGCAGCTCCTGCGCGGTGGGCTGGATCAGCGGTTCGGCCACCAGGCCAGCCTGAAGCGCTGCCATGAAGGGCCCTGAGATCGTGTCCTCAGCGCCCTGATAGAGGAAGGGCAGCACCGCCACCGTGCCCCCAGGGGGATCGGGAGGGGGGGAGCGCCACACGAAGACATAGCCGATGCAGACCCCCACCGAGAGGATCAGGCCAAACAGGGTGCCCACAACAAGGGTCGGCACCAGCATCCGCTTGATGCCGTCGAAGAAGCTGGGAGGGGCCTCGGGGGGGGGCGCCTCGGGGGGCCCCTCGTCCTCAAGGACCGCGATCTTGTGCTTGGGGGACTCGGCCATCATCACTCCTGGATCTCACCTCCGGTGTTGTAGCACCGCCTACCTCCTCGCCCAACGTCGGCTGCCGAATTTCTGCCGCGACAGGCGAAGCTAGGGGGTAGCCGGCACCGCGCGCCGCGGGATAGGGTGGCGCATGACGCGAATCCTCTTTGTATGCCTGGGCAATATCTGCCGGTCTCCCACCGCCGAGGGGGTGATGCGTCACCTGCTGCTCCGCGCGGGCCTCTCGGACAGGGTCGAGGTGGACAGCGCCGGCACCGGCGACTGGCACCTGGGGCAGCCCCCCTGCGACCGGGCGGTGCGCCACGCCGCCGCGCGGGGCTACGCCCTGACCGGGCGCTCGCGGCAGGTCACCGCAGCGGACTTCCGCCGCTTTGACAGGATCATCGCCCTAGACCGACAGAACCTCGCCGATCTCAGGGCGCTCGCCCCGGTCGACGCGACCGCTAGGCTGGGGCTGCTCCGCGACCACGACCCTGGCGCCGGGGGTCCGCAGGACGTACCCGACCCCTACTACGGCGGCGAGGCCGGCTTTGAGCTGGTGCTCGACATCGTCGAGCGAAGCTGCGCCGCCCTGCTCGACGAGGTCCGCGCGGGATGATCTGCGTCGCTTGTGGACAGGAGACCGGCAGGGTCAGCTGCGATCAGTGCGGTGGCATCGCCGCGCTGGACCGGCGCTACCGCCTGGACAGGGTGCTGCACAGGGCCCCGCAGCTCACGGTGTACGTGGGCCGGCACCTGGCGACCAAGGAGGAGGTGGTGGTCAGCGAGCACCCGCTCCCCGGCCCCCCTCCCCCCGCCTGGGAGGCGGCGCTGGCCACCTCGATCGCCCAGGCGCGCAAGGTCTCCCTGAGCGGCGCCTCGCTGGAGGTGGACGCGATCGCCACCCTCACCAGGGGGCAGCCCGCGCTGTTCGGCGTCAGGCGGTACGTGGAGGGCTGGCCCCTCACCCGCGTGATGGCGGGCAAGCAGACCGCCGCCACCACCCTGGAGGTGCTCGACGAGCTGCTGGGAACCCTCTCGGCCCTCCACCTGCGCTACCCTCCCATCGTCCACCGCGACCTTCACCTCGGCAACGTCATCCGCGCCGCGGAGGACGGGCGGCTGGTGCTGGTGGGCTTCGCCGGGCTCCGCGACAGCGCCCGCGCCCTGTCGGGGGCGGACTGGGAGCTGCCGGTGCCCTACGCGCACCTCGCCCCAGAGCTCTTCACTGGCGAGGCGGCGCCCGCCGTCGATCTCTACGGGCTGGGCGTGCTCGCGGTGCAGCTCCTGGCCGGGCGCGAGCCCCGGCACCTGCTCGACAGGGGCGGCGAGGTGCGGTGGCGGGGGAAGGTCCCCGATCACCCCGACCTGGAGCTGCTGCTGGAGGACCTGCTCCAGGTGCGCCCCGACCGGCGCCCCACGGACGCGGCGGAGGTCCACGCCTTCGTCCGGGCGATGCGCGACGGGCAGGCGGGGCGTGAGCGCGAGGAGCCCCCCGACGACGTGGAGCTGGGCGAGCCCCTCTAGCGCGGCCCGAGGCCGTCGGGGGGGTGAGCGACACCGAGCCTCCGCCGCCTGCTCAAGGCGCTGCGCTCGCGGAACCGCGCGCGGTCCGCCGCTTGCTCCTAGAGCGCGGGTTCGGCGGACGTGGCGAGGCTCGGCATCCCCTCCGGCACCAGCCCGCTCGCCAGCGGCGCGTCCCAGGCCCGCAGGGTGTGGCAGGTGTCGCACGCGAAGGGCACGGGCTGGCCGGCCTCGTCGACGAGCTTCTCCTGGTGACAGCGGAAGCAGCCCTGCCCCCTCGCCGGGTGGCCGATGAGGTCCTGGTGGGTCCCCCAGCTCACCCCCACCTCGCGGAAGGTGCCCTGCCGGTAGGCTCCCTGGAGCGCTGCCACCGCCTGATCGATCGCGGGCCCCAGCTCAGGGAGCTGCTGCGGGTGCGAGCGCTGATAGCTCCCCCACAGCTCTCGCTCGATCCCGCGCATCGCGGCCTCCTCCGAGGGCCAGCTGTCCTGGAGGGCGTCGAGCGCCAGCGCCTTGATCCAGGGCAAGCGGCGATCGACCCGCCCGTCGGTCAGCAGGCGATCCACCGTCTCCTCGGCGGTGGCGAAGCGATGACCGGTGCGCGCGTGGCAGTCCACGCAGTCCATCTCACGCACCTCGGCGGAGGCGCCGCGCCCTCCCTCGCGGGTGAAGCGACGGACCGCCCCGTCAGCACGCTCCGACTCAGCCCACAGCACAACCTCCCGCGCGTCATCCACCGAGGCGAAGCGCACCCTGTGCGCCGTGTGCCAGTGGACCCCCCGCGGGCTCACGTCGAGGGCGAGCTGCGATCGGGTGGGGGTCGAGGCCTCGTCCAGCCCGTAGCGGACCCGCTCCACGACCTTCACCCCGTGATCCGCCTCCGCGACGTGGCAGCGCCCGCAGGTCTCGTCCGTAGCCGGGAGCGAGGCCACCGGCGCGGGGATCGGTCGCTCGTACAGGTCGAGGGTGACCGAGATCAGCTCCCAGGAGCCGTGGATCTTGGACACCGCGAGGCCCTTGATCCCCTCCCCCACGTGGCACTCCACGCAGGCCACCCCCGCGTGGGCGGAGCCGTGCCACGCCACCCACTCCGGCTCCATCACCGTGTGGCAGGCGGTGCCACAGAAGGCGGGCTGCTCCATAAAATGAAGCATTCTAGCGGATGATCCTCCGAGGAAGGCCAGGCTGGCGATGGCCCCCGCCGCGGTGATCAGGGCCAAGGCCGAACCCCAGGTGGCCGGCGCGAGCAGCTCCTCTCCGAAGCGCGACGCCGCCCAGCGTCTGGGCGACAGCGCCGACCGGCGCCACGACCACCAGAGACCGCCACCGATCGCGGCCAGCCCCGCCCCAAAGACGACGGGGACCACCAAATAGAGCACCATGCCGGTGGTCATGTTCCCAAGATCGCCGGTCAGGATCAGCCACTCCAGCAGGGCGTAGAGGAAGACCGCGCTGCCCACCAGGGCGAGGCCCACCGTCCCGCCCCCGTTGGGGGTGATGGCGTGCAGGACCCGGAAGAGTCGGCGCATGGCCTACTCCGCACCGAACATGTGGCTGTAGGTCTTCTGCAGCTCGCCCGAGCGGATGTCCGCCTTGATGTCGCCGGTGGGGCGGTTCATCCAGCTGTGCATGTCCTCACCCTTCAGCTCCTCGATCATCGCGTTGATCTCGGGATCGCCGTAGGCCTCGGCCATGGGCAGGAACTCGAAGTAGAAATGGTGGCCCACCTCGTAGAAGCCGTGCCACCAGGTGTAGTCGGGGCCCATCATCGCCGCCCCGTGGCGCGCCCGCCGGCCCTCGTGGTGCCAGATCTCCCAGTACACCCACTCGATGTCGTTGGAGAAGGCGGCCTGCCCCTCCATCACCCCGCGCGCCTTCACCTTGTCCATGATCGCGGTGGCGGGGACGGCGAACTTCTCGTTGTACAGGTTCACCGCCCCGTCAAACTGCCGGTAGTGCCCGTCCACGAAGGTCTCCTGGTGGCAGGCAGAGCACACGTCCTGCATATTGTCGCGCTTGGCCTCCCACCCCTCCTTGTGCGTCGAGATCGGCGGACGCAGGGTCCAGGAGATGCGCGCGCCCACGTCGTGGGTGACGCCCTGAGTGCCGGTCGCGGACATGTGACAGGTGGCGCAGGTGGGGGCCGCGGCGTAGTCCTGCCCCACGATCCAGCGGTCCGACCGGAGGTTCATCAGGTCGCGGTTGGTGTAGTAGGCGTTGCCGTGCTTGGACTCCTGGTAGATCTCCATCTGCGGGTGGTCGGGGCCGAGGTGGCATTTGCCACAGGCCTCCGGCTGGCGAGCCTGCGCCTTGTCGAAGCTGTGGCGGGGGTGACAAGCGGTGCATGAGCCCTTGGAGCCGTCCGGGTTGATCCGCCCGATGCCCTGGTTGGGCCAGGTCTCGCGCGAGAGGTGGTTCTCCTGGGTCAGGTCGATGAGCATCGTCACGCCGTGGCAGCTCTCACAGCCGGCCACCGCCGCCGGATCGCCCCCCACCGCGTGGGCGAGGTAGGCGTCCGCCGACTGGAGGATCTCACCTGCGTGAGCGTGGTAGGAGGCGTGCACCTCGTTGGCCTGCTGCTCGTGGCAAGCGCCGCAGTCCTTCGGGGTGACCAGGGTGGCGATCAGCGCCCCCTCGTGCATCCACGCGTCCGCGTCCCCCTTGTCGGCGCTGTGGCAGTCAAAGCAGGTGACGCCGTGCTTGCCGTGCTCGGAGTGGTACCACTGCGTGTAGAGCCCGGGGTTGCGCTCCTTGTGACAGGTCATGCACGCGGCCTCCTCGGCGGCGCCGGACGCCACGGCGACCTGGCTGAGCGAGGGAGTGAGCGTCAGGGCAAAGAGCAGCGCGCGTGTCATGGGGATACCTCCTGGTGCCAAAAACCTACCTGCCACTGGTAGATTTCTGCTTGACGCCGGTCAAGCTATGTCACAAACAGCCGCCAAGCTGCCGTATGGCGGAGACAATTCGGCACGGGACTCCCCCAACGCACCAGGCGCCGGCGGTGCGCGACGCGGGGGGCTCGCCCCCTCGGGGGTGGAGACAGGTGCGGCGATAGGCCCCGCGCCTGGCCGCCGCCCCCGTCACGCCGAGGCCTGCGTCTCTCGGGCCCACCGCCTGCACAGGCCCCCCCGGGAGCTGGGCCCGGCGACCAGCCCCCCGTGGGTCGGGGCGCGCGGACCCGCGCACCGAGGCCTCATCCGTCGAGGGGCGCCGCCAGTGCGCTCCCCCCGCCCACGAGGCGCACGACGCCACCGAGCCGGAGAGGTCAGGGCCGGCACCCGCCGCGGCGGTCGCGACGGGGCCTTCAGCCTCGCCCCGCGCCAGAGCTCCGGCGAGGAGGCTGTTCAAACGCGGGCCTGTCTCCGGCACCGCGATCGGCGACCACTCCAGTCACCCCTCGGGCGGCTTCACCGGTAGCGGCAGTCCGCAGTCCGTCACCGCTCCAGCAGGTTCCCCCCTCCGAAACAGGGCGCCGGCCTCCACGGAAGAACCTGCCTCGATGGGCTCGATCCAGACGACCCGGTTGATACCCACGCCAGACCGTCAGCCCGCCAGAACAAGCGGCCTCCTTCGTCGTTTCGCCCACGGACAGGCCACCGTCGGCCCCACGCTGGGCCTGGGCGGTGGCTGAGACGGGCACGTCGACGCGGTCGAGGGATGGAATTCCCCCACCGATGCCAGCGCCTTTCCGCCACCTCCGGCCCGTCAGGGCTCGAGGACCGAGGCCCTACACCCCAAGTACCAGGCCGCATGATCCCCTTGAGCTCAACGAGGGGCCCCTCGTAAGAACCCCCTCTGCGGGTGGCGAGGCCGCCGACGCTACGGCCGAACGCTGATTTTCGTCGCAACGTGCTACGGACGAACCAGCGTTTTAGGAGAGGCAGCGCAGCGCGGGGGCTTGGTGCGGGGGACGCCACGATGATCAAGGCCGAATGGACGGGATAGGGCCGGAGCTCCTGTGAGCGGGTTGGCCCCAAGGGAGTCCTTGAGAAGAGGGCTCCCGGCGTCGCTGGCCTCGGGCCTACATGCAGCCCCCCCAGCCGTGGTCTTCGCAGCAGCCCGCGCAGGTGGACGCTGTGCAGGGCAGCACGATCGGGCTGTCATGAGGGGACCGCACGGCACAGTCGAGGTCCATGAGGATGCACCGTCCGTTCTCGTCGGAGAAGAAGTGCTCCGCCGACTCGGTGGGGCAGCGGTCGCGCGCATACCGGTGCCACCAGGCTCCCCGGTACCCGACCTCTTCGTACTCCCAGCAGCGCCGGTCCTCGTCGAGGACGTACCAGCCGGAGGTGCCCTCCGCGAGGTAGGCGCAGCCCTGGAGGAGGGTGGCGGTGAGCCACAGGGTGATGTGACGTGTCACTCCCGCTCCCTTCTCACTGTTCCGAGATTTTCGGCTGTCTCCCGATGCTGATCCTCGACGAGGTAGGCATGGTAGACCCGGACTCCACTGCCGCCGCACTAGGGAGCGCGGCCTCTCACGTCTCTCCCGCAGAGGGTGAAGCGCCAGTCTGCACTGGCGGCCGGCTGCGCGATGTAGACCCGCTGCTGGTTGTCCTTGCTGTTGTCGCTCCTGGCGCCTCGGTAGAAGGTCCAGGTGGGACACCAAGGGTCCACCTTGAGGGCGAGTTTGTCATGGAGCGCGCCTTCGTCGCGCTCGTCGTTGTACCACCACGAGACGACCTTCAGCGTGTCACCATCGGTGGGACCAGGGCGAGGGTCAGGTTGGGGGGAGACCCAGCTCATCTCTCGACCTCATCGCGCGGGATCTGCCTCGCGCGAGGGAGCGTCTACCGCAGCCCAAGCTGGTCCCGCCCCGCCAGGAGCCACTTGGGCGAAACGATGATTTAGGCCAAAAATGCTGTCGGCCCGAGCTGGCGCAGCCCCTCTCGGAGACCGTCCGCCCAGCCAGTGGAGACCGTCAGCTTGTATATCTGAGGCTGTCGGCCCCCCTCTCCCGGGCTCCTATCGGAATGGACCTGGCGTGACGCGCTAGACGCGGGGCGGATCGCCGCGACGCCAGCCGCTACGAGTGCCCCCTCCACACCGCGGAGGCGGGCGCGCGCCCTCACCGGCAGCGGCGCGCGGCGCGACGGCTCCACCTGTCCGGACGCTGGACTCGACCCCGCTAGGGTGAGGCGATCTCCAGGGTGATCGCGTCCATCTCGCCGCAGTAGGCCACACCGTAGTCGGGGTCCGCGCGCCAGTCCCACTGCTGCAGCTCGCTCATCTCCAGCGCGTCCACCAGCAGCGCGGCGGTGTTGTCGGGCAGGGTGCCGCACTTGAGCATCACGTTGTCCACGGCGACCTCGGCGCTCGCCTCCCAGCCATAGTCGCACTCCACCACCAGCCCCTTGTCAGCCAGGATCGCGCAGTAGTCCTTGGAGGGCGCCGCGACCCTGGTCTTGATCCAGATGCGGGTGCCGCTGAGGGCCTCGATCCCCGGCGTGCCGCTGCGGACGGTGGTGGGGTTCTCTACCTCGTCCGCCTCCCGCTGAACGAGGAGCCCGGAGTCCAGCGGGCTGCCTCCCCCACAGGCCAAGCAGAAGGAGGTTGCGGTCGCGGCCGCGGTCCAGGTCATCCAACGCATAGGTCCTCCCGATTGAGAGACCCGCGACGCGCACCCTCGGGCGCGCGGGTTGCGAGGCTCAGGCGACCCTCGCACTGTCACCCCTTCAACGCAACGACAACGCTCATTGACCCGTTGGGGCCGCGTTCCTCGCAGGGTTCACCTGCACCCCGCGCGCGCCCTCCCCTGCGCAGACGAGGGGCCCGCGTTAGAGACCGGCCCTCTCGGAGGCCCTCATGCACCCTCGCACCGCCCACGTCGCCGCAGCCACCCTCAACCAGACCGTCGGCGACTGGACCGGCAACGCGCGCCGCATCCGCGAGGTGCTCGACCTCGCCCGCGCGCGGGGGGTGAGGCTGATCGGCTTCCCGGAGATGTGCATCCCCGGCTACTCCCTCGGCGACAGGCTGCTGATGGCGGGCACGGTGGAGCGCTCCTGGGCCACGCTGATGCGCCTGGTCCCCCACACCCACGGGATGATCGCGGCGCTCGGCCTGCCGGTGCGCCACAAGGGGGTGCTCTTCAACGCCGTCGCGGTGGTCGCGGACGGGAAGATCGCGGGGCTGGTCTGCAAGGAGAACCTCGCCACCGGCGATCTGGAGTACGAGAGCCGCTGGTTCTCAGGCTGGAGCCGGGGCGACATCGAGGTCTACACCGCCGCGGACGGCACAGAGATCCCGATCGGCGCGATGCTCTTCGACGCCTCGGGGATGGGGCGCTTCGCGGTGGAGATCTGCGAAGACGGCTGGAAGGGTCTGCGCCCGGGATCGGTCTACGCCCTCGCCGGCGCGCACATCGTGGTGAACCCCTCCGCGAGCTGGTTCGTGCTGGGGAAGCAGGCGGTGCGCCGCCGGATGGTGCAGCAGATCTCGCGCGAGGACCACTCGGTCTACGTCTACACCTCGCTGCTGGGCTGCGACGCCACCAGGCTGGTCTTCGACGGGGCCAGCTTCATCGCCTCCGCCGGGCAGCTCCACAGGGAGGGCAGGCGCTTCCTCTTCCGCGAGGAGTACGAGCTCATCGACCAGATCGTCGACCTGGGCGCCCTGGAGCACCACAGGGTCGAGGAGGGCTCCTTTCGCCAGCAGGCGGAGGCGCTCAAGGCGGGGCACTTCGGGCCCGTACCCCCCACGATCAAGATCGCGGGCGACTTCCGCACCGACGCCCCCCCAGAGGCGCCGATCCCCTACTGGACCCGCGGCCTGCAAGACGAGCCCCCCGATCCCAGCCTCACCTGGCTGCACGAGGCGGGCCTGCTGCGCCGCCCGCTGGAGCGGAGGGACATCCCTCACATCGAGCTGGAGCTGACCCTGGCCATCGGCCTGCGCGAGTACCTGGCCAAGGCCCACATCCCCGGGGTTGCGCTCGCCCTGTCGGGGGGTCGCGACTCGGCGATGGTGGCCCTGCTGCTCCACCGCATGTGGCGCTACGACAACCCCGACCTGGACGAGGAGGCCCTGGCCGCGCTGGTCCACGACCGCTTCCTGACGGCCTATATGGGCACCGACCACTCCTCCTCCGCTACCCGCGAGGCGGCGCGCGCGATCGCCGAGGAGCTCGGCGCCACCCACTACGACGGGGCCATCCAGGGCGCGGTCCAGGAGCACCGCCGCATCCTGGCCGAGATGACCGGGGTGGAGCTGTCCTGGGAGGAGCCCACCCACGACATCCCCCTCCAGAACCTCCAGGCGCGCCTGCGCGGCTCGATGATCTGGCTGATGGCCAACCTGCGGGGCTTCCTGCTGGTGGCCACCTCCAACAAATCCGAGGCGGCGGTGGGCTACGCGACGATGGACGGCGACACCTCGGGGGGCCTGTCGCCGATCGCGGACGTGCCCAAGTCCCTGGTCAACCTGTGGCTGCGCTGGGCCCGCGACATGCACGGCTACCACGCCGTCGACAGCGTGCTCTCCACCCCCGCCACCGCGGAGCTGCGGCCCCCCGACCAGGGGCAGACCGACGAGGACGACCTGATGCCCTTCTTCATCCTCGACCAGCTCATGGAGCAGGTGGTGCAGTGCGGGCGCGACCCCCTCGACGTGTTCAAGGTGCTGTGGCCCTCGCTCAAAGACCACTACCGCGAAGATCCGCGCGCCTTCGCCGCCCACATCCGCAAGTTCATCCGCCTGTTGGTGGGCGCCCAGTGGAAGCGGGAGCGCTTCGCGATCTCCTTCCGCGTCACCGCCTTCGACCTGGACCCCTCGACAGGCTTCCGTTTCCCGCCCATTCAAGCTCCATTTACCGAAGAGCTCGCCGACCTGGACGCCTACGTCGCCACCCTGGCGGGCTAGGTGGGCGGTGTCGCCAGGGCGGAGCAGCTCACCCACCGGATCGGCGGGCGAGAGGTGCTGTCCAGCGTCAGCCTGACGGTGCGTGATGGCGAGGTGCTGGGGCTGATCGGCCCCAACGGCGGTGGGAAGTCCACCCTGCTGATGCTCCTCGCCGGCCTGCTGCGCCCCTCCGAGGGCGCGGTGACGGTGCTGGGCTACCCCGCCCACCAGCTCGCCCAGCGGCGCACCGGCGCGGTGGGCCTGATCACCGCAAGCCCCGGCCTGTATCCTCTCCTAACAGGATGGGAGAACCTTCATTTCTTCTCTGGCCTGTACGGCCTGAGCCGACAGGCTGTCGCCCGACAGGCCGCCCCATGGCTAGACAGGACGGGGCTGACGGAGGCGATGGACCGCCCTGTCGGTGGGTGGTCCACAGGGATGCAGCAGCGCCTGTCGCTGGTGCGCGCCCTGCTCCTCGACCCCTCGCTGCTCCTGCTCGACGAGCCCACCGCGAACCTCGACCCGCTGGGGAGCCGCGAGATGCACCGCGCGGTGCGCGAGGCCGCCGGGCGCGGGGTGGCGGTGGTGCTGGTGACCCACGACCTGACGGGGGCCGAGGCGATCTGCGACAGGGTCGCCCTGCTCCGGCGTCAGGTGCTGCGTCAGGAGGCGCTGACGGGGGAGCGCGCCCTGCCCCCAGAGGGGCGCCTGCTGCGCCTGTACCGGGAGGCGCTGTGAGCGCGGTCGGCGGCGGTCGGGCCCCCGCAGGGGAACCTGTCGCAATTCCTGACGGGGACCGGTGGGGCGTCTTGGGCGCGGAGCGGGACCGATGATCGCCCGGGTGCGGCTCATCGCGTGGCGTGAGCTGCGGGAGCTGTCGCGTCAGCCCGCCATGCTGGCGATGATCGGGGGGCTGTTCCTGCTGATCTCCCTGCTGGTGAGCGGGGCGCTGCTCCTCCTCCAGGCCGCCGAGGGCGATCCTGTCGCGGCGGAGGCCCTGCGCGGCTGGCTCCCCGGAGAGGGGGCTCACGCCACCCTGGTCCAGGCGACGGTCACCGCCTTCTCGTGGCTGATCTTCACGCAGCTCCTCGGCATCGTCGGGGTGCTGGCGGGGCACACGGTGCTCCACGACCGGCAGACGAACGCCCTGCCCTTCCTGCTCCTGGCCCCGGTGCGGCGGGTCGAGCTGATGGCCGGGAAGGTACTGGGGGTGGTGGCGCTGCCGCTGGTCCTGTACCTAGCGCTCTCTGGCGCCACCTCGATCCTGGCGGCCTCGCTCCCGATCACCGCCCCCTGGCGCGACAGCCTGCCGCCCTCGCCAGCGTGGGTGGTGGCCTTCCTGCTGGGAGGCCCGGCGTGGAGCCTGTTCACCGCCGCGATCTGCGCGGCGGTGTCGGGGCTGTCGCGGGACGTGCGCACCGCGCAGCAGGGGGTGTGGTTCGCGATGTTCTTCGTCACCTTCCTGGCGGGGACCCTGCTCTCGGCGCTGCTGTCGCAGGGGGTGGGGGTGCAGCTGCTGGTGGCGGCGCTGGGGCTCGCGGGGGCGGCGGCGGCCCTCTACGCGGGGAGCGAGGCGATGTCGCGTGAGGTTGGGCGGTGAGGTCGCCGGCAGGCTGACGCGCGGCGGGTGCTGCCGCCGGCCTCGATCCTGTGGGCGCGCCCATCGTCCCCCCCAGCGGGCGGTCGCGGGTGCCCAGGACCTCGCTGCTCCGCGGTTGTCCGCCCGACACCGCAGGTCGAGAGCGCGCGCGACGCAGGTGCACGGCGGGCCCTTGTGCACCCGAGAGGCCAGCCGGATCAGGCACCTGGGGGCGACGCGGCGCGGGAGGCGCAGCTCCGGAGCGCGGACCCGCCCCACCGCGGCTATCCCGAACAGGCACCGGTTGAGCCCGCGGAGGGTTTCGCACCCCCCGGCCTCTAGGAGGGAGGCTGCCCGCAGGAGGGCCTCGGCCACGTCCCCCCGTCCCCAGGTCGGGGGGGCCGGTGGTGAGAGCGCTGTCGACAAGGTGCTCTGCCACCTGGTAGGTCTCGCCCCCAGTGGAGCCTCGCGCCCGGCCCTGGTGGAGCGCCACTAGGCGCCGCATGGGCGTTGCCCCCACCCCACGCCAAGGCCCCCCCGCGGACCTCGCCCCGCCTGTTTCAACAACGGACCCTACGACGATCGTCCAGGATGATCTAACACAACCGAGGCGTTCCCTCATGGCACGAGACGCCGGCGCCGCATTGTGCGATCCTCGCCGCTCCGCCAGGGAGAGCGGATCCCCCGGACCGGCACCCCGTGGGCTGTGGTCCCACGAACGCGGTCTGCGCGGCGCTGGCGGTTCCGCCCTGGCCGCACCCACAAAAACACAAGGTGACAGTTTGATAAAGCTCCAACGGAGCGCCCCGCGAGGCGCGATACTCGGGGGCGCGATGCTGCTCTCAGCCTGCGCGCCGCCCGAGACCGAGCGGCTGGTAGTTGAGGCAGAGGCGACCGGGCACAGCATGGCCCTGGACCTCCTGGTCCCCGAGGGGGGCGCGACGGAGGACACACCGGTGGTGTGGGTCATCGACGGCTACTACCACTTCGACGCCCTGGCCCGGCACGTCGCGAGGCGCACGCGCTCTGGAGACCTGGAGCCCTTGGTGCTGGTTGGGGTGGGCTACGAGGACCTGCCGCCGGACTCCATGGCGAACCTGATGGAGATCGTCACCCGCCGAGAGGCGGACCTCACCTGGCCAGAGGTGACGCGCGATGGCGCCCCGGTGGGCGGGGGCGGGGAGCGCTTCCGCGAGGCCCTGGTGAGCGAGCTGATGCCCGCCGTCGACGAGCGCCTCGACGGCGCCGGCGGGGAGCGGGTCCTGATGGGGCACTCGCTGGGGGGCCTCTTCGCCCTCTCCGAGGCGCTGGTCTTCGGCCCTGACGACAGCCCCTTCGACGTGATCGTCGCGGCGAGCCCCTCCATCTGGTGGGCGGAGGGCGACCTGCTGGTCTCGGAGCGGCTGCTCGCCCAGGGGCGCGACGACCTCAACCTCAGCCTGATGATGGGGGTGGGGAGCCTGGAGGGCCCGACCATGATCGAGCCGGTGGCGATCCTCGAGGAGCAGCTCACCGCGCGCGGCTACCCCAGCCTGGAGGTCGACACCACCCTGGTGCCCTCGGCGCATATGCAAGCCGCGGAGCTGGTCTTCGAGGCGTCCCTACAGGAGCTCTACCCATGATCCCAGCGGCACTGATCTGGTGTGGGCTCGCCTCGGCGACGCCCGCTCTCTCCCCTGACGCGGTGGACATGGGCTTCCACCTGGCCGCTGGGGGCGCGACGAACGGCCTCTGGGCCAGGGTGTCGACCGACCTCGGCGAGCCTGGCGGGTGGACGCCCACCGCGGGGCTGTCGATGGGGCTCTTCGGCGCTGGGCAGGGCTACATCGACGGCGAGACGGAGGGCACCGGCGGGCTCTTCGAGGCCCACCTCCACGCCCACCTCGCCCTCGCCTGGCGCGGCGCCGCGCGCCGGCCGCGCTCGGTGGAGCTGGGGCTGTACGGCGGCGGGTACCTCTACCGCTCCTCGGGGAGCTGGACCCAACACGCCCTGGACCTGACCCACGAGAGCACCAACCAGGTGCTCCTCCCCGACTGGGGGCCGCGGATCGCGGTGGGTCAGGGGCTCAGCGACCGCCTGACGCTCCAGCTCAGCGTCGCCGACTCCATGCGGCGCCTCTCGGCCTCTGAGGGGCTGCTCGGGGGCGTGCTGACCATGGACGCGGACGCGAAGCTGGTGCTGGGGCTGGAGCTGCGGATGGCGCTGGGAGGCGCGTAGGGGGCTGCGCCCGCTCCTGGAGGCGCTGCCCCAGGTGCTGACGACGGTGCTGACGACGGTGCTGACGACGGTGCACGCCGACGGTCCCTCGGGGCCGCTGCAGGACCAGGCGCGGAGCATGGTCCGGGTCAGCCGCACCCTGGCGGACCAGGTGAGCGCCTACGCCGGCCTGGTGGAGGTCGGGACGGGACGGCGACGGCTCCCCTGAGGCAGGAGGGCCTGGCGAGTGCCTGCCCTTCGGGGTGTCTGGGGGGAGGGGTCTGTGCCAGCCTCGGTGCAACGAGCGGGGGCTCTTGGAGTGCAACGCAACAGGGACTCGCGCCCATCCACGTCATGGACGCCGAGAGCGACAAGTACCCGCTGTGGGATGCCATCCGACGAGGTGGGCAGGATTTCGTCCTCCGCGCCCAGCACGACCGGGTTCTGCTCGACGGAAGGGCCATGTGTCCGATGCGCTCGGCGAGCTCAGCTATTGTATGACCCGTGATGGGCCGCTCTCTCGACGCGAGGGGGCAGAGGCGCCGAAGAGACGGAAGAAGCATCCTCCTCGCTGGGGACGTCTCGCCCAGCGCTCGCTGCGAGCGACCACCGTCACCATCCGCAGACCTGCCGCTCTGGACTGGCTTCCTGACGAGGGAATGGCCCTGTCGGTGGTGGA
>JAFGVK010000151.1 GCA_016938035.1 Deltaproteobacteria bacterium
TCCGTCGAGATCCTGTCGGTCATCGCCTGCGGGACAGAGGTCGCAGCCGTCGGGGATGGTGTCGCCGTCCGCGTCGAGGGCGTCGTCGAAGCCGGGGCAGCGGTCGACGCCGTCGCAGGCGCCGTCCGCGTCGGAGTCGTTGGTGGCGTCGAGGGGACAGGGGTCGCAGGCGTTGGCGCGTCCGTCTCCGTCGAAGTCCTGTCGGTCGTCTCCGTCGGGGCACACGTCGCATCCGTCAGGGATGTCGTCGCCGTCCGCGTCGAGGGCGTCGTCGAAGCCCGGGCAGCGGTCCGCGCCGTCGCAGGCGCCGTCGGCGTCGGAGTCGTTGGTGGCGTCCACCGGGCAGGCGTCGCAGGCGTCGGGGATCCCGTCGCGATCGTAGTCGAAGGCGTCGTTGAAGCCGGGGCAGAGGTCGTCACTGTCGCAGCTCCCGTCGCCGTCCGAGTCGTCCAGGGCGTCGTCGGGGCAGGTGTCGCAGGCGTCCGGCGTGCCGTCCCCGTCCGCGTCGTCGCTGTCGCGCTCTCCTGGGCACAGGTCGCAGGCGTCAGGGGTGCCGTCGCCGTCGTCGTCGAGGGCGTCGGGGAAGCCCTCGCAGGCGTCGTCTGTGTCGCAGACGCCGTCCCCGTCGGTGTCGTCGGGGTTGTCGTGGGGGCAGATGTCGCACAGGTCGCCCAGGCCGTCCCCGTCCTCGTCCGCCTGATCCGTGTTGGGGACTTCGGGACAGTTGTCTTCGGCGTTGGGGACCGTGTCGTCGTCGACGTCGTTGTCGACGTTCCACACGGTGAGTGTGGAGGCGCCGTTGTTCCAGTCGTAGTAGTAGACCTTGTCCTTGTAGTAGGTCAGTCCGGCGTGCAGCCCGTCGATGCCGAGGGTGTGGGTGGCGAGCAGCGCGCCGGTGGAGAGGTCGAGCTCGAGGATGTTCGCCGAGGCCTGGTACTCGAGCACCCACAGCACGCCGCGGTCGAGGTCCACCCCGATGTCGCCGATGCCCCGCGGGGTGGCGAGGGTGAGGGTGGTGGTGATGGTGTCGGGGGAGGACAGGTCCGAGATCCGGAGCTGATCGAGGTTTGACCAGCTGTAGCTGGTGGAGGTCTCGGTGCGGTACAGGGTGGTGCCCCGGACGTCGATGGGGTAGCCGCCGTAGCCGAGCTTGTCGGCGCCTACCACCCTCATCGCCCCGTCGCTCTTGCTCACCTGGTAAAGGTCCATGCCGCCGGAGTTGCCCGTGTAGTCCGTGAAGTAGTAGTGGGTGGCCGAGGCCGCGACGGCGGTGATGTGGTTCTGGGGCGCCGCGATCTTGCCCACCGGGTTCCCGGTCAGATCCGTGCGCGAGAGGTACTGGTAGTAGCTCTGGGCGTAGAGCAGCTCCTCGGCGTCCTCGTCCACCCCCAGCCCCTGCGGATAGAAGTTCCCGGAGGCGAACTCTTGCTCGGGGCCGAGGTCGTAGGTGGCGTCCAAGACCATCTCAGTGGCCTGTGTGGTGCCGCTGAGGGCGAGGAGGGTGAGGATCGACGTCATGGTGGAGCTCCCTGATCGTGCCGGAGGGTTCGCTGCCGACGGATCCACTGTACCCAGCCCGCGCCTGGGTGTGTCAAGAATCGACCGCCCCGACCCTCATGCCCGCGCCGGTGGGATAGTCCTCCCGGCCGCGCGGAGGCGCTCGTGGCAGCGGACAGCAGCAACAGACAGGTCGGCGTCGGGCTCATCGCCGCGGGGCACTTCGTCCACGACGTGTTCACCGGCTACCTCGCGCCGCTGCTCCCCCTGCTCATCGACAAGCTGGGGCTGTCGCTGGCGCAGGCGGGCTCGCTGCAGGTCTTTCAGCAGCTCCCCTCGCTCGCGAACCCGCTGCTGGGCGCGTGGCTGGAGCGCGCTCCCCTGCGGTGGGGGCTGGCGCTGGCGCCGCTGGGCACCGCCCTGGGGATGAGCCTGCTGGGGGTGGCGCCCAGCTACGCGGCGCTGGCCCTGCTCCTCCTCTTCGTCGGGGTGAACAACAGCCTGTGGCACGTCCCCGCCCCGGTGGTGATCGCGCGGGTGGCCGGCGCCAGGGTGGGCAGGGGGATGAGCCTGTTCATGTTCGGGGGGGAGCTTGCCCGGTCGGTGGGGCCGCTGGTGGCGATCGGCGCGGTGTCGCTGTGGGGGCTGGAGGGGATCTGGCGCACCCTGCCCCTGGCGATGGTGGCCTCGGCGCTGCTGGCGTGGCGCCTGCGCCACCTGCCGCCCGTCCCCGCCAGGGGAGGGGCCGGGGTGCGGGCCGCTTGGGGCGAGGTGAGGGGGGTGATGCTGCCCATCGCCGGGATCATCGCGGCCCGCTCTGCGATGATCGCGGCGATGACCACCTTCCTGCCCACCCTCCTCACGCAGGAGGGGGGAGGGCTGTGGCTGGCCTCTGGGGCCCTGTCGGCGGTGGAGCTGGCCGGGGCGCTGGGGGTGGCCACCAGCGGTACCCTCTCGGACCACCTGGGAAGGCGGACGGTGCTGATGGGGGTGATGGTCCTGTCGCCCCTGCTGCTGCTCCTGTTCCTCGCCGCGAGCGGGTGGTTCCTGTTCCCTGCGGTGCTCCTGTTTGGCTTCGTGGGCTTGTCCACCAACCCGGTGCTGCTGGCGCTGGTGCAGGAGCACGCGCCTGGGAGCCCGGCCGCTGCGAACGGCATCTTCATGCTGGTGAGCTTTCTGCTGCGGGCGCTGGTGGTGCTCCTGGTGGGTGCGGTGGCCGACAGGGTGGGGCTGCGACAGACCTTCCTGGTCAGCGCGTTGGTGGGCTTCGCCGGCCTGCCCTTTGCGGCGGCGCTCCCTCGGCGGGCTGGGGTCTGATACCCCATCCAGACCGTCTGCCCGACGCGACAGGCTGTCGGTCCGAGCTGGCGCCGCCCCCCTCTCGGAGGCCCCCCGCCGGGTCCCTGGAGACCGTCAGCGTGTGCCCTGTGGGCTGGCGGACCACCTCGCCGTCGATCCTCTCGGAGTGGATTGGTTAGGGGCGGGGAGGAGGGGGAGGTCCCGGCAGGCGCCCAGGGCGCGGCGCTCGGAGCAGGGAGGGGCAGGAGCGCGCGGGCGCGTGCACCGCGGTGAGGTGCCCGCGGCGCGCCGCCGGCGGCTGAGGCAGATCGGCCAGGTCAGGGCGGGGCTCGCGGGCCCGCCCTTCGCGGCGCCGCCCCCCCGGTGGGTGGCGGCTGGAGGAGCTCCTGCGCCAGGGTGAGGGCCAGCTCCCGGTCGGCGCGCACCTCGCTGCCTGCCGCCCAGGCCTGGAGCCACCGCGGGTCGCGGTCGAGGCTCCCCACCGCCCTGAGGGCGGCCAGCCGCACCTTGCGGTCTGGGGCGCTGGCGAGGGCCCGCGCCGCGGCGAGGCTCGCGCTCCTGGGGGTCAGAGGCTCCCGCTGGTGCAGACGGGGGAGGGCGCTCAGTGCCGCGACCTGTACGGGGGCGGTCCTGGTGAGCAGCCCGCGCAGCAGGGGGGCGTCCCGCCCGTGGCCTCGGGCCCCCAGCACCTCGGCGGCGGCGAGCAGCTGGGGCATGGGGGGCTCGCCCCGCGCCCAGCGCCGGGCGGTGCCGAGCACCTGGTGGGGGTGGTGTACCGCGCCCGCGCGCAGCCAGGCCGCGAGCACCTCGGGCTCAGGCTCAGCGGCGGGGGCGGGGAACAGGAGCGGCGGTGCGCTGGGGGGGATCATCGCCAGGGCGCGCCAGACCCCCTCGCGCACCACCGGGTCGCGGTCCTCTGCCGCCTCTAGCAGCAGGGGAGCGGCGCGCTGCCTGCTCAGGGCCAGGGCGGCCCTGGCGCGCCAGGGCCCAGGGGTCTCGCGGTCCAGCAGCACCCCGCGCAGGGCGCGCAGGGCGGCCTCGGTGGGCGCTCCGGTCTCCAGTGCGCGGATCGCGTCGAGCCTGGCGTCATAGGAGGGGGAGCGCGCGAGCTGCGCCAGCCAGGCTGCCTCGTCCTGCCGCTGGTCCCAGCCGGTCAGGCTCCCTCGCTGCGGATCAACCGCCACCCACAGGGGGGGGGCGGCGAGGGGGAGCGTCAGGGTCTGCTGGTGCTGGTCCAGGCGCAGGCGGTAGCGCTCTGCCTCCTGCCAGGTGCCCACCTCCACCTCCACGGGGAGAGTCCAGGGCAGCGCCTCGTCGCGCTCCAGCTGGACGGTGAGCGTGCCGTCCTCCCACCCCCAGGAGGAGCGAGCGCGCGGGGCGCCCTCACCGCTCACCCACTGGTCGAAGACCCACGACAGGTCCTCCCCCGAGCTAGCCTCCAGCGCCTCACGCAGGTCCTGGGTGGTGACGATCTGATCGGCGTTGTCGGCCACATAGCGCTCCAGGCCCCGCTCCAGCGCCTCGCGCCCCAGCGAGACCTCCAGCAGGTGGATGACCATCGACCCCTTGGCGTAGAAGCGAGGCACCCACGAGGTCAGCGGCGGCTCGTCCTCGCCCACCACCAGCGGCAGGGCGACGCCCAGCGCCCGCAGGCCGTCCTCTTCCCGCGAGAGGGCCGCGATCGGCTCCCCCCACCGCTCGCCCAGCCAGCGCCTCGCCCACCAGGTCGCGAGGCCCTCGTTGAGCCACAGGTGCTCCCACCCCGCGATCGAGAGGTGGTCGCCAAACCACTGGTGGGCCAGCTCGTGTACGACCAGCGCCTCGCGGTCCTCCACCCGGAGCGGGGCGTTGGCGGGCAGGCGGCGGTCGTCGAGGAAGGTGTTGCCGCTGTTCTCCATCCCCGAGAAGGGGAGCCCCTGCACCACCACCTGCCGGTAGCGGGGGTAGGGGAAGGGGCCAAGCCGCGCCTCCATCCAGGGCAGCGCGTCCGCCACCGGCGAGAGCAGCGTCCGCAGCTCGGCCTCGGGGATCGAGGCGTCGCCCAGGTACTCGAGCGGGGTGCGGCCAGCCCGATCGGACCACAGGGCGTAGTCCCCCGCCGCGATCGACACCAGGTAGCTCACCAGCCGCGCCTCGGAGCGGTAGGTCCAGCGCCGCTCGTCCCCCAGCGCCTCCACCCCCACCAGCGCCCCGCTCGCTACCACGTTGAGGTCGGCGGGGGCGGTCACGATCAGGGTGGCGGTGAACCTGTCGCCCGGCTGGTCCCAGAGGGGGAACCAGTAGCGGTGGTCCTCCGGCTCGCCCTGGCTCCACACCTCGGTGTGGTACCCGTCCACCGGCAGGCGAAAGTGCAGGCCTGTCTCGGGGGTGGCGTCCCACCGCACCTCCACCCTGTGCGGCGCGGGCGAGAGGGGCACGGTGAGCGTCCCTTCGCCCAGCGCCCACTCGGCGCTCTCACCATCCACCAGCACCTCGCGCACCGAGAGGGCCTCCTGGTGCAGGGTGAGGGGGCCCTTCAGCTGAGAGATCGGCGAGACCGTCCAGATCGCCCTCCCCTCCACCGCGCGCGCCTCGGGCAGCAGGCGCACCGTCAGCGACAGGTCCTCCGCGTCCCAGGCAGAGGGCGGGGACGAGGCGGGGAGGGCGGGGGAGCCCAGCGCGAGGGCGGTGAACAGTGTGTAGAGCAGGGGGACCCTCGCTGAAAATGCGGCGCGGGGCGGGTGCGAGTGGGTTAGGGGGGCCGCCATTACACGAGGAGGCCCGGATGTTCTGGATGATGGCGATGAGCCTGGCGATGGCCGGGTATGGCGACGCGGTGGACGGGTACCCTACCTGGGCTGAGCGCGACATGCACCTGTGGACTAGCGCCGCGCGCGTCGATCCCGAGGCCTTCGAGCCCGAGTATAACGCAGGCGGCTGCTCCTTCTACGAGGACTTCTCGGTGGAGGAGCAGACCCCCAAGGCGCCGGTGATGTGGAACCTGGACCTGAACAAGGCGGCGCGCTTCCACTCGCAGGACATGTACGACAACGGGTGCTTCGCCCACGAGAGCTGCGACGGCACCTCCTTCGAGGCCCGCCTCCAGCGCTTCTATGACGGCAACGGCTTTGGCGAGAACATCGCCTCTGGATATCCCAACGTCTACGCCGCGGTCTTCGAGGGGTGGATGTGCTCCACCCACGGTCACCGCGAGAACATCATGTACCCTGCGTGGGAGGAGCTGGGCACCGGGGCGGTGGGGACGCTCCACACTCAGGACTTCGGGATGAACGGGGTGGTCGCCCGTCGCCTGGCGATGGGGGTGCACGAGCCTGAGCTGCCGGTGGGCATCGCGACCTTCTGGTCGACCTACGCTCACCCTACCGGGAACGCTCCCGACTCCCTGACGGTGGTGCTGGACGGCAAGGCCCACGAGATGGTCCTGGCTTACGGGGTGGAGGCCTCCGGCATCTACCGCGCCGACGTGGAGGTGGAGACCGCCTGCCACAGCTACTACTTCTCGGTGGAGGTGGACGGGGCCGAGGAGCGCTTCCCCGAGACCGGCTCCTATGCCTGGGGCGACTGCATGTACGACGACACGGGCGCCGGCTTCATCGAGGGCCAGGAGGCGCCGGGCGGCTGCGGCTGCGCGAGCGGTGGCCTGGTGGGCGGAGGGATCGCCTGGCCCCTGGCGCTGCTCGGGCTGGCGTGGCGCAGGCGGTGGTGGACAAGGGTGAGCCGATTGTAAGAACCCCCTCTGGGCGTGGCAAGGCCGGCGGCGTCACGGGAGAACGCCGATTTTTGGCGCAACGTGCTGCGGACGAACCTGCGTTTTGGGAGAGGCAGCGCAGCGGTGGGACTATTTACGAGGGGCTCATTGTTGAGAGTGGTGTCGTCAGGGACGGGACCGTCAGAGGAGAAGAGGCCACAGGCCCACAGGGCCAGGATCAGCATGGCAAGCTCAGCGTTCGAGGTGGGTGTTGATGCCGTTGAGGTCCCCTTGGGTGCGCCACGCCCGGGCGCGCACCGGATCGAGCACCTGCCAGGCCGCGGCGTTCATCCGCGCCGCGGGGTAGTCCCCCTGGTCGGCGGGGTCCTCCTCCGGCTCCCAGGTGCTCTGGCTGGCGAGGGCGTAGATCGCCAGGATCTCCTCCAGAGAGGCGTCGGCATCGGTGGTGGCGTCCCACAGGAAGCGCATCCAGTCGTAGGGGCTGCCGTGGTGTGTCGTGGAGGCAGCCGAGGGACCGTGCACCCAGGAGAGCCCGTCGCAGCAGCGCTGGTGGTCCCGCGCCGGGATGTACTTCGGGTAGCGCACCGCGTCGTAGGGCCGCGGGCGCCCCTCGCAGGAGGTGGGCTGGCGGTTCTCGTACTCCTCTTCCACCTCGGCCACAAGACAGGTGAGTGACGAGCTCTACGGCCCCAATTCTCCAACCCCATCCGCCTCGCCATCCCAGCAGATGTCATGGTCCATGCCCCAGAAGCCCTCGTGGTCCCACCAACGCTGCGCACGGCAGGCGAAGGCTCCAAGGCCGAGCCGTGCCAGCCCGTTTGATGCTACGATGCACCACCCCAAGCCCCGGAGTCTCTCGATGCGCCTAGGTCTTCCCCTCGCCCTCGCCCTGATCCTCGCCACCGGCTGCCGCAAGGAGGAGGAGGACGCGGACGGCGACGGCTACCTCTCCTACCAGGACTGCGACGATCTCGACGCTGCGGTCAATGCGGGGGCTACGGAGGTCTGCGACGGGATCGACAACGACTGCGACGGGGCGGTGGACGAGGACGCCCTCGACGCCAGCGCGTTCCACGCCGACGCGGACGGCGACGGCTTCGGCAGCGAGGTGGTGGCGGTGATGTCTTGCCTGCAGCCCGAGGGCTATGTGGAGGACGCCACCGACTGCGACGACGGCGACGCGGATTTCCACCCAGGGGCCCCCGAGGACTGCGCGGTGCCCGAGGACTTCAACTGTGACGGGAGCGTGGGCTACGCCGACGCGGACGGCGACGGCTTCCCCGCCTGTGAGGAGTGCGACGACGGGGACGCGGGCGTCAACCCCGGCGCGCTGGAGGTCTGCGACGGGATCGACAACGACTGCGACGGGACGGCGGATGTGGGGGCGGTGGACGCGGACACCTGGTACGGCGACGCCGATGGCGACGGCTACGGCGATCCGCTGCTCACCACCGAGGCCTGCGCCCTGCCCGAGGGCTACGCCCGCCGCGCCGACGACTGCGACGACGGCGCGGCGGAGGTCCACCCTGGCGCGGATGAGCGGTGCAACGGCCTGGATGACGACTGCGACGGGTCGGTGGACGTGGGCGCGCTGGACGCGAGGACCTACTACGCCGACAGCGATGGGGACGGCTACGGCGGCGCCAGGTTCCACGTCGACGCCTGTGAGGCCCCAGAGGGCTACGTCGAGGACGCGAGCGACTGCGACGACCTGGACGCGGCGATCAGCCCCGACACCCTCTGGCACGCCGATCGGGACGATGACGGCTTCGGCAGCGCGCAGGAGACCCTCGTGCAGTGCGCTGAGCCCGACGGCTACACCCTCGACGCCCGGGACTGCGACGACGCCGACGCGGCCCTCCACCCTGACACGGTGTGGCACGCGGATGCGGACGCCGATGGCTATGGCGCGGAGGGCCAGGGCCCCGTCCAGTGCGAGGCCCCCGAGGGCTTCGTGCTCGACGACCAGGACTGTGACGACGCGGACCCCACCCTGAGCCCGGAGACCGCCTGGTATCTCGACCGGGACGGGGACGGCTACGGCGCCGACGCCACCCTGGTCCACCGCTGCGCGCTGAGCGGCGGCTACGTCCGGGCGGGGGGTGACTGTGACGACACGGACGGCGACGTGAACCCCGACACCCTCTGGCACGCGGACGGGGACGGGGACGGCTACGGCGCGCCCTCGCTCACCTTGGGGCAGTGCGCCCAGCCCGAGGGCTACGTGCTCGACGATCAGGACTGCGAGGACGGCGACCCTGAGATCAACCCCGAGACGGTGTGGCACGCGGACGCGGATGGGGACGGCTATGGCGCCCCCCTGGTGCGGCAGACCCGCTGCCTCGCCCCCGCGGGCCATGTGCTGGACGCGAGCGACTGCGACGACACCGACGCCACCCTGAGCCCGGACACGGTCTGGTACCTCGACGGGGACGGGGACGGCTACGGCGACCCGGGCACCTCGCTCACCCGCTGCGAACGCCCCGGGGGCTTCGTGCTCGACGGCGAGGACTGCGACGACGACCGCGACAGCGTCTCCCCCGCGGCGGACGAGATCCCCGGCGACGGCGTCGACAACGACTGCGGTGCTGACGGCGACACCCCCCTCGCGGTCTATGTGCCGGAGCGCTCCTCGGGCAACCTCATCGCCCTCCGGCGCGACACCGGCGCGCGCCTGTGGACCGCCACGCTCGGCACCGGCTTGATCGACGCCGCGGCGGGCCCCGACGGAACGGTCTACGCGGGCCTGCACGACCCCCTCGGCGATGGGAGCTACGGGGGGCTGGCGGCCGTCAGCCCTGACGGCCTGACGGTCCAGGTGCTCACCGAGTCGCTGGGCTACTTCGTACACCAGGTCTTCTACGACTTCGGCACCGACACGGTGCTGGTGTTCGGCGACGGGATCTGGGAGGTGGACCCGGTGAGCGGCGCCACCAGCGCGCTGTTGGTCGAGGAGGGGATCATCGGCGGTCTGCGCCTGCAGGGGGACGACCGGATCTGGTACACCAACCGCACCGAGCTGCGGCTCAAGGTCTTTGACCCCGCCACCGGTCTGTCGGAGGCGGTGTCGAACGAGCCGGTGGACGGCAACCTGCTGGTGCCAGCCGCAGACGGGCGCCTCTACACCGCTCGCAGCGGCACCCTCGTCGCGGTGGACCTGGGGAACGGCGACGTGGAGGCCCTGGAGTCCATCGACGCCGCGGGGATCTGCGAGGATCCCATCGGCGGCGACGGGCTGCTGTGGGGGAACCACGCCGCCTCCGTCAAGGGGCTGCGGTGGGGGGGCACCACCAGCTTCTTCATCCTCAACGCTGCGCTCGACACCCCCTGGGGCTGCGGCTCCAACCTCTACCCGGACATGGACGGGGACGGGTACGACGCCACCGCCCTGGGCGGGTCGGACTGCGACGACCGCGCGCCCTCCATCCACCCTGGCGCCACCGACTGGGTGGGGAACGGGGTCGACGAGGACTGCGACGGCTTCGACGGCACCGACCGGGACGGAGACGGCGCCCTCTCGGTCGCGCTGGGTGGCACCGACTGTGACGACACCGATCCCACCGTGTTCTTCGGCAGTGAGGGCTGCGGCTCCCCTCACAGCTGCGAGGACATCCGCGCGGCCTCTCCCTACGCGCCGAGCGGGCTCTACGCCATCACCACCGCGCTGAGCGGCACCGAGCTGACGGTGTGGTGCGAGATGGGCACCAGGGGCGGCGGGTGGACCAGGCTCTACTACCAGGACTCCACCGACTACGCCGACGGGGAGCCGCGCTTCTTCGAGGTGGGCCAGACCTCCGCGCACCCCGAGGACCCCGAGGCGCGCCTGTACGCGATCCTCAACCTGCTCGGTGAGTTCCGCCGGGACGGGGAGTTTGAGCTGCTGATGCGCTGGCCCGACCACGGCACCTGGACGGACGAGATGCAGTGGAGCCAGGTCTCCAACCCGGTCACAGACGCGGCGGGCGCCCTGCCCACCGGCTACGCGGGCCTCCACATCCCCTACACCAGCAACGGCTGGTCGTTGGGCCTGCAGCACAGCGCGCGCCCTGAGTACAGCCTGCTGGACGGGACCATCACCCCGTCCACCAACTGGTACTACGCGGTGGGCACCACCTACTGCTGGGGTGGGGAGCCCAACCCCTGCCAGCCGGCGCCCAACGGGGGCGCCCACAAGGTGGAGCTGCTGGTGCGGTAGGGCACGGACAAGGCGGGGAGTAGGGGCTATACTCCCTGCTCCCCGGAGGTCCCCGTGCGCACACTCACCGCCCTGCTCACCCTCGCGCTGCTCGGCTGCCGGACTGAGACCGAGCCCGAGCCCACCGATCTCGATCAGGACGGCTGGACCGAGCACGACTGCGACGACGCCGACCCCGACATCCACCCCAACGCCGAGGA
>JAFGVK010000152.1 GCA_016938035.1 Deltaproteobacteria bacterium
GATGGGGGGGCGAGCGGGGTGTTTGGTGTGCAGTGCGTGAATAATGTAGGTATAAACTGGTTTTTGATGGGATCGGATCGAGTGGGTAGCATCCCGATGTCCACGTCGTCCTCCCGGCCCAGGCGAGCCATGGTGACATTCATCGCCACAGGCCCGAGCGAGCGGCCGCGAGACGTGCCCGAGGGTCGGTAGTCGCGAAGTTGGGGACGCGCCTCCGGTGCTCGATGATCGGTCACTGCGCTGCACCGACTGACTGTCGTCAGGGCTCCAGGCGTGATCCGACACCTGCCACATGGTCGGAGCGGTCTAGGTGTTCGGGGTTTCGGGGCGGAAGGTGGTAGACAAGCGCATGTACCTGAGCTAGCTTCAGCATCTCCAGTCGCTCCGAAGTTGATTTGCACCAATACGGTAGCGAGTTCGGGTAGCTGGAGGTGGCTCAGGTTCTCGTGGCCAGGTGGCTCAGGTTCTCGTGGCCAGGTGGCTCAGGTTCTCGTGGCCAGGTGGCTCAGGTTCTCGTGGTCGGGTCCAGGATCGCTGTTTTGCTTGATAGAGGAGGGATGGACGTGACTGAGGAGTTGACGATACCGGGGTATCGAGTGGCTGCGCGGCACCAGGTGCTAGCTGCACTGTACGACCTCTGGTTAGCACCGACGCTGATGATGATTCCGATTGCCTTTGGGTTGTCAGTGACAGGGATGTCGCAGGCCACGCGTGGGGAGGATCCTATCCTTGGCCTGGTCGCCCTGGGCATAATCTTGATGTATCTGATCGGTAGTGTGGTGGTTATCGGCTACCATGTCGTGTTCTCGAAGCGGGCTGGGTTTGCGACGCCAGGGGAGCAGATGGCGGGCGCTTGGATGGACGGCGAAGTGAAGCGCTGGCGGAGTCCCTTCACGGTCTCAAGGTGGTTCCTTTTCCTCGTTGTGTTTCTCTGGCTGTACTGGCCAGGGAATGCATTTGACGGAATCTTGGAGTATTCGTCGTCGCCTGGAAAGGTGGTTGGGGTGTCAGTGAGAGTCTTGGCGATGACCTACAGTGCCATCGCCATCGCCCGTGGGCGCTTTGGGTGGCTGGTTGTTCCAGTTTTTGTACTTGGTCTGGGGTTGTTTCAGGTGTGGGGCGCAACCGCGGATCCAGATCCGTTGATCGACTGGGTCACCAAGTTGGTGGCGTCGATCATGTCCGGCGGGGTTCTGGCTATGTTGGTGGGGTCTTGGGTGTATTATCGGGGGCGGCGGGTCTGACCTGCGATCACATCTCGAAATCTCCCCCTTCACGCTGGAGTTCCAGCAGGGCCCGCGCACCGCGCGCCGCGGTCAGAAGCTTCTCCAGCCCGCGCCCCAGGATCAGCCATACGGGCTCCCCATTGGACCTCTGGAAGCCCTCGAGGTTGGCGACAGCCAGCATCGCCGCTCGCAGCTTCGGAGCGCGGCGTAGCTTCGCCTTTGGGACCAGCTGCTGGAGGATGCGGACCTCCAGCGGTGAGAACACCACTGATGCGGGGAGGCCGTGCTCCTTGCGGGACAACAGCCGCAGGCGCAGGAGCCGCCAGGCCTGGGGCATCCGCAGGGCGGCGGTGTTCAGCCAGGACCCAAGGCTGCGAGCCTGACGCTTCTCCAAGGAACACCCGGTCTTCAGCGCCTTGAAGTGCTCCTCGATGAGCCAGCGCTTCCGGTAGATGTCGACCACCCTCGAGATCTGCTCTTCGGTGTCCACCGGCAGCGTCGTCCACAGGAGCCAGTGGCGGCTCGTCTTCGGGAGGCTCCAGCTCACGCACCTCCACCACCGCCAGGGCCCTTCCCTCGTCAGGAAGCCAGTCCAGAGCGGCAGGCCTGCTGTTGCGTTGCACTCCAAGAGCTCCCTCCGGTGCATCCGGGTGAGATTCTGCGGGAGGACTTCCTGGCGGAGATGGGGGTCAGTGCGTACCGGTTGGCGAAGGCGACGGGGATGCCGATCCAGCGAGTCTCTGCGATCATCAAGGAGAAGCGTTCCATCACGGCGGACACGGCGCTGCGGCTCGGGCGGTTCTTCGGGGTGGAGCCGCAGTGGTGGATGAACATGCAGGCGCACTACGAGCTTGAGGTGGCTCGGCGTGAGCTTGGGGAGCGCCTGGACTCGGAGGTCACGCCAATGCCGCAGGCGAGCTGACCGCCTGCGTGAACGTCGGGACCACGCTCCCGGACTACATAACCCCCAGGTTCACCTGGGCGTTCGGAGTACCTGATCCCCTACCACGCTCAGCTGCGGGCAGGGCGTAAGGGGGGGCTGAACGGTTACGAAGCGGGCCCTGCCTCCCGGCGTTTGCCCTCCCCCTCGGTCCGCCAGGGACCGCGGCCCAGCTCAGAGCGTCATACGGAGGTCCAGCATCAGAGTGGACTCCGAGAACCCCGCCCTGGGCCTGGATGGCGCCGCGCCGGCCCACACCGCCAGCGGCCACACCCAGCCGGCTCGCACCTGGAAGCCCTCGATGGGCTCCGAGTGGAGCACTGCGGCCACCTCGAGCGGCGAGGTGTCCCACCAGGTGAAGCTGCCCTCGACCAGGGCGCTGACCAGCGGGTGGAGGGTGTAGTCCACCCCCGCGGCGCCTCCGAGGCGGAGCCAAGCGCCCTTGAAAGGCTCGTAGTCGCGGGAGTAGTGCAGGCCGCCCACCGCGCGCCAGGTGAGGGCGAGGTCGCCGCCGGTGCGCACCTGGTAGATGGCGTCCACGCCGGTGCCGGGCCACAGCTCGGCCGCGTCGTTGGCCCAGGTCCAGGCGCGGGAGCCCAGGTTCCAGTGGGCCTCGAAGCCCACCGCGGTCGCGCTCCCGTCCTCACCCTGGCTCAGCACATACCAGCCGCCCAGCAGCAGGTTGCCCAGGGCGGTGCTGCGCGCCAGCGGATCGGGCATCCGGAAGGTGGCGTAGGGCAGGGCGAGCGAGAAGGCCATCTTGTCGTCGACGGCGAAGCTGCCCTTGAGCAGGGTCACGTCGGTGCCCCCGTCGCGCCCGGTCACCACCCGCTGCTCCAGGCCCAGCCCGGTGCCCGGCTGCATATCGTGGATGCGGTTGCCGTCCACCGCCAGGGCGGCGGTGGAGAGCGAGAGCAGGGAGGCGGTCGCGAGCGTGCGGATCACAGGGCACCCCCTCTGAGGTCCTGGAGGGCGGTGGTGAGCGGCAGGTCGAGCAGCGTCAGGCGCCAGGCCCCCAGCTCTCCCCAGCGGATGGCGAGCTCGGCGCCGGCGCCCAGCTCGGTGGAGAGGGTCGCGCAGAGCACGCTCACGCCGGGGTCTCCGTCTTCCAGCTCGGTGGAGGGCTCCACCTGGGGGATCAGCTCGACCCACAGCGTGTCGACCTCCACCTCGTCCGCGGTGAAGCGGAGCACGCCCTCGTCGTCGCCGGTGAGGGGGCGCGAGGTGATGACACAGACCCGCCCCTCCTCGTCGAGCGAGGCGGCGAGCAGGTCGACGCGGGAGGAGGTGGAGAAGATGGGGGCGTTGCCCCCAAAGTCGGGGATGTCCAGCTCCGGCCCGTGGGGTACGCCTCTGGCGGGGTCGAAGGTCCAGGCGTAGTCGCGCGCTGCCCGCCAGCCGGCGGTGGGCACGAAGTGCACCGTGTCGTCCAGAACATCGACCCTCCCGGCGACGAAGCCGCCGGTCTCCAGATCGACCACCCGGATCAGGTCGGGCAGGGCGTAGTCGGGCGGGATGCGGAGGGACCCTGTGTGGACCACCAGGGGGAGGTCGGTGGGGACCCCGGTCTGCCCCGCGAGCGGCGCCAGCCAGACCGCGGGTGGGGCGGCGGGGTCACCGCCGCAGGCCGCGAGCAGTGGCAGGAGAACCAGAAACTTCAGCATCGCACCCCCTACAGACCGTGCCGGACTCACTCTGTCTAGCACGACCTCGCTAAACCCGCCTGTCAAGCCGAAGGAGCCGACGCCGATCGCTGCCCATGGCACCGACTCGGGCGCCCCTCGACGCGTGTCCTCGTTCCTGCGCTCGACGCCAACAAGCGTGCGCTCCCGCCCTAGGGAGTGACGGTCAAACGCCGATACTCCTGGCGACTCGGTGCCCGTTTACGCTCTGGAAGACGCGATGAGCGACTTCCTCTGACGGCTCCTCTGGAAGGAGGATGCGCGTCCTCTGCGGTTATCCGGCGGCTGGCCCCGTCAGCGCCCGGCTGGCCGGTTCATCCCGCCCTGGGCGGGGCGGTCCCCCCCCGCGGGACGGCTGGTGCCAGGGCGAGGCTGCCCGCGGCTCCCGGCGGGCTCCAAAGTGACGTCGCCGCTCACCTGCACCGCCTGATCGATGCCCACCACGGTGCGTACCGCCACCTTGGCCTGGAAGGACGACACGGTGGTGGCCTTGTGGACCGGGAAGCTGGTCGCCAGCGCCTCCTCGATGGTCTGGAGGATGATGCCCTCGCCCAGCGCGGCCAGCGGGTCGATCACCGCCGCGCCCTGCGACTTGTCGCCCTCGTCCACCGACTTGGGCCGCAGCTTGAGGCGCCCGTCGCTCACCGCCATCTCGCCGCTGACCTGGTAGTCCCGCCACCAGCCCTTGCCCTGGGGGCGCCACAGGCGGAGGCCGAGCTGGAAGCGGTTGGGCATGAACAGCAGCGAGGTGGGCTCGGCGATGACCCCGTGGCTCAGGGGCTCGCCCAGGAAGGCCGCCTTGCGCGCGAGGGCGAGCAGGGCGGACTGGGACACGTCGAAGCGGAAGCCCTCGCTCCCCTTGAGGGCGCTCACCCGGAGCGGCGCCGCGTCTGGGGCGGTGGTGAGCATCGCGATCCGCACCCCCGAGGGGGCCGGGGTCAGGCGCAGGCCGCGCAGGGGGAGGCTCTCGTCCCCGAAGGGACCCAGCTCGTAGGGGGGCACCCCCTCCATCAGCCGGGTCTTGAGCCAGCCCTCGAGCTGCCCCTCGGCGCGGGCGATGGCGGTGCCGTTTAGGTTGATCTGGACCTCGCGCACCTCCTTGGGCGCGATGGCGACGGTCCACTGCCCCCGGTCCTGCACCGCCCGCACCGAGAAGTCCATGTCCACCGTGCCGGCGGCGGGCATGCCCCCCTGCTGCCCCAGCACCTCCCAGCCCAGGCGCCCCCCGAGGCGCGCCTTCACCCCGAGGCAGTCCTCGCACCGGTCGGTCGACTGCACCTGGAGGTGGTTGAGCTGGAGGTCTGGGGTGACCGTGCCCATGCGCCCCAGGGCGATCGGGGTGCCGCTGAGGGGGGAGCCCTCCGAGAGGGTGGCGTCCACCAGCGTCCGGATCAGCCCGGAGCTGAGGTGGAGCATCGCGTCCGGCTGCCACGCGGCGGGGGCCGGGCCAGGGTCGGCGAGCGCGTCGTCGCGGGAGCTCTCGTAGAGGGGCATCACCGAGCCGAAGCAGGCTGCGAGGAGGAGGAGGGGGGCCCAACGGTGCACGGAGACTCCTGGGAAGGACCGCAGTATAGCGCCTCGGGGAGGGGGGATCACGGGCCTCGCGGCGCAGATTGCGTTAGTCGCCGCGCCGAAGATCGAACCACAGGACGAGCGCGATGACCGAGACTGAGCTTCCCAGCCGCTACGACCCCCACACCGCCGCCAGCACCTGGTCCGCCAAGTGGGAGGAGGCCGAGCTGTTCAAGGGCGACCCCGAGCGCAACGACCCCGCCTTCACCATCGTCATCCCCCCGCCCAACGTCACCGGGCAGCTCCACATGGGGCACGCCCTCAACAACACCCTCCAGGACGTGCTGGTCCGCTACAAGCGGATGGACGGGTTCAACACCCTCTGGATCCCCGGCACCGACCACGCCGGCATCGCCACTCAGTGGGTGGTGAAGCGCAACCTCGAGGCGCAGGGGATCGACTACCGAGACCTGGGTCGCGAGGCCTTCGTCGAGAAGATCTGGGAGTGGAAGGCAGAGAAGGGCGGTCGCATCGTCGAGCAGCTCAAGCGGCTGGGGGTGTCCGCGGACTGGAGCCGCGAGCGCTTCACCCTCGACCCGATGCTGCAGAAGGCGGTGACCGAGCACTTCATCCGGCTGTACGAGGAGGGGCTGATCTACCGCGGCCAGCGCCTCATCAACTGGGACCCCGCGGACCGCACCGCCCTCTCGGACCTGGAGGTGATCCACGAGGACGCCAAGGGTGAGATGTGGTCCTTCGCCTACGAGCTAGCCGATGGCAGCGGCGAGATCGTGGTGTCGACCACCCGGCCCGAGACCATGCTGGGCGACACCGCGGTGGCGGTCCACCCCGAGGATCCGCGCTACCAGCACCTGGTGGGCAAGCTGCTCAAGCACCCCTTCTTCGACCGGGAATTCCCGGTGATCGCCGACACCATGGTCGAGGTGGGCTTCGGCACCGGCGCGGTGAAGATCACCCCCGCCCACGATCCCAACGACTTCGCGGCGGGCGAGCGCCACAAGCTGCCGATGATCAACATCCTCAACGTGGACGGCACCATCAACGCCGAGGGGGGCCCCTTCGAGGGCATGACGGTGCTGGACGCCCGCGCGGCGGTGAAGGCGCGCATCGAGGCGCTGGGCCTGTTCCGCGGGCGAGAGGACCACGCGATGTCCATCGGGCGCTCCCAGCGCTCGGGCGCGGTGGTGGAGCCCATGCTCTCGACGCAGTGGTTCGTCAGCATGAAGCCCCTCGCCGGCCCGGCCAGGGCCGCGGTCGAGAACGGCGCCACCAACTTTATCCCCAAGCAGTGGGAGAACACCTACTTCTCGTGGCTGACCGACATCCGCGACTGGTGCATCTCGCGTCAGCTCTGGTGGGGCCACCGCATCCCCGCCTACTACTGCGAGGCCTGCGGCCACGTTCACGTCTCCCGCGAGGCCCCCGAGGTCTGCGCGTCCTGTGGTCACGCGGTGGTTCCCCAGGACGAGGACGTGCTCGACACCTGGTTCTCCTCGGCGCTGTGGCCGTTCTCGACGATGGGCTGGCCCGACAAGACCCCCGATTTCCAGGCCTTCTACCCCACCTCGGTGCTGGTCACCGCCTTCGACATCATCTTCTTCTGGGTCGCCAGGATGATGTTCGCAGGCATCCACCTCACCGGGATGGTGCCCTTCAAGGACGTGTACATCCACGCCCTGATCCGGGACAAGGACGGGCAGAAGATGTCCAAGACCAAGGGGAACGTGGTCGACCCCCTGGAGGTCATCGATCAGTGGGGCGCGGACGCCTTCCGCTTCACCCTCCTGGCCTTCGCCGCCCAGGGGCGCGACGTGCTGTGGGACGAGAAGCGGGTCGAGGGCTACCACCGCTTCACCACCAAGATCTGGCAGGCGCTCCGCTTCTCCTTCCTCCACGAGTACGGCTACGACGCGCAGGGGGAGATGGAGTTCGGGCCCTATGACCGCTGGATCCAGGCCCGCACCGGCGCCGCTGTGGCCAGGGTGCGCGAGGCCCTCGACGGCTACCGCTTCAACGAGGCGGCGGCAGAGATCTACCAGTTCACCTGGGGCGAGTACTGCGACTGGTACATCGAGCTCTCCAAGAACACCCTGTACAGCCAGGACAGCTCTGAGGCGCGCAAGAACGCGGTGAAGCACACCCTGTTCACCACCATGGGCGCCATCGTCCGCCTGCTGCACCCGATGATGCCGTACCTGACCGAGGAGATCTGGCACATCCTGCCGGGCACCGAGGGCTTCGTGGCGGTCGCGCCCTTCCCCAAGGCGAGCGAGTTCCCCGAGGACGCCGCGGTGCTGGAGGAGGTCGCCCTGGTGCAGGACGTGATCACCGCGATCCGCAACATCCGCGGCGAGATGGAGCTGGGGCGCAAGGTGGAGCTGACGGCCCTGGTCGCCTCTCCGGCGCTCCTGGAGCAGCTCTCGCGCCACGCGGGCTCCCTGGCCGATCTCGCCGGGCTCACCCTCGGCGCGCTGGAGGGCAGGCCCGCGGGCGCCGCTACCGCGGTGATCCGGGGCGAGGAGCTGGTCATCCCCCTGGACGGGGTGGTGGACTTCGCCGAGGAGGTCAAGCGCTTGGACAAGGTGCTGCTGAAGGTGGAGAAGGACGTGCAGCAGCTCAGCCGCCGCCTCTCCAACCCCAGCTTCGTCGACCGCGCTCCCGACGACGTGGTGGCGGAGGTGAAGGGCAAGCTGGACGCCGCGACCGTCCGCATGGAGACCCTGCGCGCCTCGCGCGCCAGGCTCGCAGAGGCCCTCTGATGAACACCCTCGCCTTCATCGACGCCGCCCTCGACGAGGACATCGGCCCCGGCGACGTGACGACCCTCGCGACCGTCCCCCTGTCGAGGGAGGGGCGCGGGGTGATCGTCGCCAAGCAGGCGCTGGTGGTGTGCGGGCAGGAGCTGGCCCGCAGGGTCTTCGCCAGGCTGTCGGAGCGGATGGGGGCGGAGGTGCGGTACCTGCCGCTGGTGCCGGACGGCGCCGCGGTCCGCATGGGCGACGAGATCGCGCACCTGGAGGGCTCCCTCGCGACCCTGCTGGTGGGGGAGCGCCTCGCCCTCAACCTGCTGATGAAGCTGTCGGGGATCGCAACCACCACCAGGCGTCACGTCGACGCCGCGGGCCCCACCGGGCCCAGGGTGGTCGACACCCGCAAGACCACCCCGCTGCTGCGCGACCTGGAGAAGGACGCGGTGCGCTGCGGGGGGGGCGTGAACCACCGCCGCGCGCTCTACGACGGGGTGATGATCAAGGACAACCACATCGCCGCGGTGGGGAGCATCGCCGACGCGGTGGCCGCGGTCCGGCGGGCCGCCCACCACCTCCTCAAGGTGGAGGTGGAGGTCACCGACCTCGACGAGCTGCAGCAGGCGCTGGACGCCGGGGCAGACGTGCTGCTCCTCGACAACATGGGCGACGACCAGCTCGCGGAGGCGGTGGCCCTCGCCAGGGCCCTGCGCCCTGAGGTCACCCTGGAGGCCTCCGGCAACATGAACCCCGAGCGCATCCGCGCCATCCGCGACCTGGATCTGGACGTGATCTCTGTGGGCGGGGTGATCCACCAGGCGACCTGGGTGGATCTGTCGATGCGCATCACCGGCTGACCGGCGCTGGCGGATCGTCGGCCCAGGCCGCGATCTGGGGGCGCGAGTCTGTGCGCGGGCGGCTACCCTGGGAGCACCCAGGGAGGTTGAGATGCGCGCGTTCTGGACGCTGTGGCCGCTGCTGCTGGTGGGTTGTGTCGGTGACGGCGAGGACCCCTGCGACGGGATCGACAACGACGGCGACGGGGCGGTGGACGAGGACGGGGGGCCGCTGTACCGCGACGGGGACGGCGATGGCTATGGGGACCACGCGCTCACGCGGTGGGGCTGCGAGGGGGAGGGGTGGGTCCCGGTCGCTGGGGACTGCGACGACGCCGACGCCTCGCGCCACCCAGGGGCGGATGAGTTCTGTGACGACCAGGACGACGACTGCGACGGGCTAGTGGACGAGGGGACGAGCGACGCGCTGGTGGCGCTGTATGAGGACCTGGACCGGGACGGCTACGGCGCGGGCGCGCCGGCGCGTCTCCACAGCTGCGCCCTGAGCGGCTACGCGCTGGCCGACGGGGACTGCGACGACCTCGATCCGTCGCGCTTTCCGGGGCGGGCTGAGCGCTGTGACGCGGTCGATCAGGACTGTGACGGGCTGATCGACGAGGGGCTGGGGCAGCTCCCCCTCGCCCTGTACGAGGATCGCGACGGGGACGGCTACGGGGCGGGTGAGCGGGCAGTGGTCCACACCTGCCAGCTCAGCGGCTACGCCACCAGCGATGATGACTGCGACGACGCGGACGCTACCGTCTCTCCCGGCGCCCTCGAGCGCTGCGACGGGGTAGACCACGACTGCGACGGCGCGGTGGGCGACCAGCCGTGGTTCCTCGACCTGGACGGGGACGGCTATGGCGACGGCGAGGTGGTGTCCGAGGGCTGTGACGCGGGGGGGCCGCTGTGGACGGCGACACGCGGTGACTGCGACGACCTCGACTTTCTCACCCACCCAGGGGCAGAGGAGGCCTGTGACGGCAACGATCACGACTGTGACGGGGTGGTGTGGGAGGGCCCCCCCTCCACCGTGCGGAGCTGGTACGTGGACGCAGACGGGGACGGGATGGGCGCCTGGGGGAGCGACGCGATCGTCGCCTGTGAGCCGCCAGCGCCGGGCGCCTCGCTGTTCTCGGGGGACTGCGACGACACAGACCCCGGGGCGCAGTGGGACGAGGTAGAGGAGAGCAGCGGCGGCGGGTGGAGCACCATGTCCAGCGGCGCGGACCTCAGCAGCACCACCTGGGTGCGCGACGCTGCGGGGCGCTACCTGAGCGGCCACCACCGCTGGAGTGGGTGGGACGACCACGAGGAGACTGACTACGAATTCGATGACCTCGACTGCGCCACGGACAGCGGCAGGTGGACCAGGAGGGTGGTCGAGACGCACTATGACGGCTCCTGGGAGGACCTCCAGACATGGGATCAGGCCTGCAACCTCACGGAGGTGGTTCTGGAGGGCGAGGTGTGGACCTACGACAACAGCTACGACAGCGACGGCAGGTTGAACAGCGTGGAGCGCCGGAACCCAGCGGGCCATGTTGAGTGGATCCAGGACTACACCTACGACGGCGCTGGGAGGCTGAACAGCACGGTGGAGCGCGACGCGGCGGGGAGCGTGTTGGAGGTGCAGCGCTGGACCTGGGGCCCGGACGGTGAGGAGCTGTCGTGGGAGCGGGACCTGCGGGGCGACGGCACCGTGGAGGACTGGCGGTGGTGCGAAGCGCCGGGGCTGGTGGAGCGCTGCGAGCGCGGGGCGTCCGGGTCGCTGAGGTGGTCCAAGGAGACCGAGGTGGACGCGGCCGGGAGGGTGATCCGGGAGGCCCTCGATGACGACGGTGACGGGACGCTAGAGGAGGAGCGCCTGTGGACCTGGGGGCCCTCCGGTGAGCTGCTGCACAGCGAGGAGCGGGTGACCGGGTACGGGGGAGGGTCCTCTGTGATCACGGACTACAGCTACGACGGGCTGGGGCGCTTGATCTACGCGGTGCACGACAACGTCGAGCGGAGCGCGCAGTGGATCAGCGAGGAGTCCTGGGAGTGGGCCCCCAGCGGTGCGCTGGTCCTGTGGCGCCAGCTCACCGATGACGCCGCGGCCGAGACCCGTTACCGGCCGGACGGCACGGTGGCGGCGGTCAACGAGTGGTCGGACCAGGTCGCGGGCGAGCGGACCCGGCAGTGGTGGCTCTATGACGAGGCGGGTGAGGGCGTGCTGTTCCGCTTTGAGCTGCCCGACGCGGGGCTCAGCGGCGAGCTGCCGCTGAAGAACGCCCAGGGGCGCGGCGCGGAGGTCCGGTGGACGGGCCACCACCTGTCTGTCTCGCGGGAGGGGGGGACGTCGTGGACGCAGGACCTGGTCGTTGGGAGTGGTGACTCCCGCCACTCCGACGCGTGGAGCACCCGCTACGCCGATGGCGCGCTGCGCTACACTCGATCCGTCCGCTGGGGCTTGGGGGACTACCTCCTGATCCAGCGCTGGTACTACCCGGGGGGGCTGCTGGAGCGGATGGACGAGGACGTCGACCAGGGGTGCTACGAGACCGGTGGCGGCGGGCGCATCGGGTCACTAGGGCGGAGCTGGGAGGAGTATAGCTGGACCGACGACGACGGGGCCAGCAGCTGGTTTAGCTCCGAGTCGTCGAGCCAGGAGTGGCGCTGCTACCCTTGATCGCGCAGCGCGCGCTCCCTCCGGCCCTGGTCAGGGCGCGGACCTGACCGGGGACCAGCGGCGGCGCCGGTCCATCAGCCGAACAGTCTCACAGCGCGCGCTTCGTCATTCCAAAGGAATTATCGGATGAAGCTGCTCGTCATAACTTCCAGAGTGTGAGCGGGCGCCAGCGTCGCTGGGCCTGTCGGCGCGTGGCAGCCCTTCCCTGGGGAGGAGGGGGCCCGCTGTGCGCGACGAGCGCAGACACAAGGACTCGCGTCGAGAGGCCGGCGATTGGGTGCCTCAACGCCTATCCTCCCCGCGCTCACCTCGGGGGGGAACGGGCACCCGCCCGCGCGTGTTGGTGTGCCAAAGCGGTCCGCGGCGCGCTATGCTCACGCGACCCTCTCAAGGAGTTGGAATGTCCCTCTGGTGGATGACGGCGCTCGCCTTCGCGGCTCCCGCGCAGGTGGTGGCGCTGGGTGACGGCCCGGTGATGACCCCGCCGGGGCAGGTGCGGGAGGCAGGTGAGCCGGTGTGGGAGATGGTGATGGCCGACTGCCTCCAAGAGAAGGCGGCCGAGCCGTGGACCGTGCTCGACCGCACCCAGCCTGGCGCAAGCCCTGAGGTCCAGGTGGGGCGGGTCGCCGAGGTGCGCGGGCTCTCGCCCAGGGCGGTGGTGACCCTGTCCGTGACCGGGCCCTGGGACGAGGCCAGGGCAGGGGAGGTGAGCGCCCTGCTGCTCTCGCTGAGCGTGGCGGGGGGCCCCAGCGTGTTCGTGGTGGGCCCCGTCGCCCCCGCGGTGGCGGACCAGGCGCCGATGGACGCCCAGGCGGACCGCTGGAACGCCGGCCTCGCCCAGCTCACCGGCGGCATGGAGCGGGTGGAGCTGGTGGACCTGTGGGCTGACTGGCCCAGGTCTGGTCCCGCCAGGGCCGGGCTCACACTCGACGGGGGCCGCCTGTCGGATCAGGGGCACGCCAGGGTGGGGGCGGCCCTGTGCGAGGCCCTGCTCAAGCCCCGCTGACGCCGGCTCCTTCTCAGGCTATCCTGTCCTCCTCAACACGAGGTCCCTCACATGCTGAGCCGCCTACTCGTCGCGGGAGCCCTGCTGCTCCCCTCCCTGCCCGCCTTCGCCCTGGACGCCTACATGTGGGGTGTGGGGCCGCAGATCGGGACCATCGTCATCCCCGGTCACTACCCCATCCGGTTCCCCAAGACGGTGGATCGCAACGACACCCTCAGCGAGGTGCGCGACGACCTGTCGCTGGGGGGCGAGGCGGTCTACTATGTGGACGGCCACACCAGGACCCTCGCGATGGCCAACATGGGCTTTGGTCGGGGGTATCTGGACTACCACCTCATCCTCAAGTACAACTACGTCACCCAGACCGGCGCGATGGACTTCCTCGCGGGGGGCGGCCTTGGGGTGGGGCAGGCGCGCTGGCGCGGTGATGGGGACTCGGTGCTCAAGAGCCCCTACTACCCGGCTCGCGTCGAGGGATCCGCGCTGATCCGCGACAACACCCGGGCCTACCAGCTCACCTTCTACGGTCAGTACAACCTGCCGGCGCAGCAGCGCTTCTGGAACGCGGACGGGGTGGAGGTCAACGACATCGGCGGGGGGGTCTACGCCCTGTTCGGCACTGAGCTGACGGTGCTGTTTGGGGACTTCACCCCCCCCAAGAACATGCGGAAGGCCACCGGCGGCGCCTAGCTGCTGCGCGCCGTCCCCATGCGGCGAGGCCGCCGCTGCGGCCCGCTGACCAGGGCCTGTGGTCCGCCTGGAGCGGCGATCCGCGGGTCACCCCCGCCGCCCATCGGGCGCTTGGTCCGGGGGGCAGCCCGTCGTCTGTCCCATCCATCCAGGGGGCTCTGGCACCGGGATCAGGTCTCGCCGGATGACCCCGCCGCGCGGTGCTCGCGCCGGATGATCCGCTCGAGGCGCTACCGACAGCCTCGCGCCACCACCGCGTAGCTCCGCTGAGGCGGGCCTACCCTGTCGAGGAAATTGCGCCCCTCGGTGATCAGCGCCCCGATCGCGGCCTCGTAGCCCCCCTCCAGCGCCGCCACCAGGGAGTGGACGCCCAGATCGTAGGCCACAGCCGTGCGCTGGTGCGAGGGGAGCACCCCGAAGGAGTGAAACACCAGCCTCCGCGGCAGAGCGTCCCGCAGCAGCGCGGCGGAGGCCTCCCCGTCCATCGCCTGGAAGGCTGGGGCGTGATCCGGGAACGAGAAGGCGAAGCCAACCACCTCCCCTGACGCGTCTAGCGCCTTGAAGAAGTGCTCCTCCACCGCCACCGCGCGGAGCGGGGCCAGGGCGCGCCCGAAGTCCTCCAGGCTCATCTGGCTGTAGCCGAAGTTGGGCGCGAAGGACCCCATCACCGCCCGGTGGATGGGGACCAGCTCCTCGTCGAAGCGCCTCAGGTCCACCCGCTCCACCCGCCACGGGGCCGCGCCGCGCAGGCGCTTGACGCCCTGCTCGCAGGCGGAGAGCACCCCCTCCATCTGGGGGCGGTCCAGATCCCAGCTGTGCCAGCGCGCGGCCTCGGTGAAGCCCGCGTCGCGGAGCAGCCGCGGGTAGTAGGCGGGCGTCCGGGGCTCCCCCAGGAAGGGGCTGCGCTCGTTCCCCCTGGTCTGGACCCTGTAGCCGTGAAAGATCGAGAGCTGCACCGGGCCCTCCAGGCGCCGCGCCCCGCGCTCCCTCACCCAAGCAGCCGCCTCGCGCAGCAGGGCGGTGGCCGCGTCCTGGCGGTCCACCACCTCGAAATAGCCGAAGAAGCCGGTGGTGCCCCGGTCCTTGTGCAGGCGGTCGGTGAAGGCCGCGATCCGTCCGATCACCTCCTCCCCGTCCAGCGCCAGGAACAGCTGGAGCTCGCCCCGGGTCAGGGCTGGGCTCTCGGGGCCTAGCTCGCGCCGCGTGGCCTCCCGCAGGGGGGGGACCCAGGGGGTGCGGCCGGGGTAGATCCGCCAGGGCAGCTCGACAAAGGCCGCTCCGCCGGGGCCTCCACACTGGATCGGGACAACGCGCATGGGACACTCCTCCCGCTGACACTGCCCGCGCGCGGGGCCCAGGTCAAGGTGGTCCCACGGGCTCCAGATCGCTGGCCCCAGGGCGCCGGGGGCGTTGTCGGCCGCTCGCGGTGCTGGCGGTGCTGGCGGTGCTGGCGGTGCTCGCGGTGCTCGCGGTGCTGGCGGTGCTGGCGGCGCTGGCGGTGCTCGCGGTGCTCGCGGTGCTCACCGCGTCCGTCGCGAACGAGCGTTCGCTTCCCTCCTCCTAGCCCTCGACCTCGGCGCTCCACCCGTAGGAGCTCCAAGGCACCGCGTCCTGCCGGTGGTTGGGCGGCGGCTGTGCCACCTGGAGCGGTGACTGGGCCCTCTCACCGGACGGACCTCCTGGTTCGCACCAAGAGGGGATGGTTGTGGTGGCGAAGGGGCGGCGCGCCGTCCCACAGCGCCAGCCGGACAGGCCCAGTGGTCGTTGGGTGGCGCTCCGGACCCAGCGGGTGGACGGCGCGCAGGACCGGACATAGGTCTGTGCGTATGGCACTGGACCGCATCCCCCTCTACAACCGCGAGACCGGCCGCAGCGAGGACGAGCAGGTCTTCGAGCGCGCCTTCATGGACTTCGCCTATGGCACCAGGCTGGGGCGGGCGCTGACCGCCCTGATCTTCAAGCGGCACGCCTTCTCGCGCTGGTACGGGAGGCGGATGGACCTCCCCTGGAGCAGGGACCGGATCCGCCCCTTCGCGGCGCGCTACGGGATCGACCTCTCGGAGCTGGTTGAAGGGATAGATGATTTCAGGACCTTCAACGAGTTCTTTGCACGCAAGGTCCGTCCCGACGCGCGCCCAGTGGACGGGTCCCCCTCGGCGCTGATCGCCCCCTGCGACGGCAGGCTGCTGGCGCTGCCGATCCGGGGCGGGGCGGTGGTGCCGGTGAAGGGCCGGGCCTGGACTCTGGAGCGCCTCACCCGCGATCCCGCCCTGGTGGCCTCGATGGAGGGGGGCACGGCGCTGATTTACCGGCTGGCGCCGGTGGACCTCCACCGCTTCATCCACCTCGACGACGGGCGGCAGGGGCCGGTGCGCGCCCTGCACGGTCCGCTCCACTCAGTCAGCCCCTTCGCCCTGTGGGAGGGGGTGGACGCGCTGGCGGAGAACGAGCGGACCCTCTGCGTGCTCGACACCGCCCACCTGGGGAGGGTGGTGTGGGTGGAGGTGGGCGCGCTGGCGGTGGGGCGGATCGTCCTCCACCAGCGGGGGGAGGCCGAGGTGCGGCGAGGGGAGGAGAAGGGCTACTTCTTGTTCGGTGGATCCAGCATCGTGGTGCTGCTGGGGCCAGGCGCGGCGGAGGTGGACGAGGACATCCGCCGCGCCTCTGCAGCGGGGGTGGAGAGCCTGGTCAGGCAGGGGAGCAGGGTGGGGAGCGCGTGTGGCGCGCGAGGCCGCGCCTGACCCTCGTGGGGGCTCGCCCGGCGCAGCTCCACCCCCCCTGTACCTTGGCGCGCGGGGTCCGGTCCTGACACCCCCTCCGCTCCGATGGGATCGCAGGTGCGGTGCTCCGACAGCCTCTACAAGCTGACGGTCTCCACTGGCCGGGCGGACGGCCTCCGACAGGGGGGGGCGGCGGCAGCACGGACCGACAGCGGCATTTCGACAGGCCGACGGTCTGGACTTGGACTGACGAGGGCACCCCAGCGCCGTTGGGCCGCTAGCGCGAGCGGCCCTGGGACGCTGCGGGCGGGCTCACCCGCCGATCACCGCGAGCGCCGCGATCATCCCCGCAGCGAGCAGGGGAAAGATCAGGTAGGCCACCCCCGAGGGCTTGCGGATCGGGAGCCTGCTCACGAACAGGAGCGCCATCACCCCCAGGCTCAGCTCCATCGCTGCGAGCTGGGCCCCCGCCGGTCTCGCCGCCAGCCACGCCAGCGGCATCACCAGCGCCGCGAAGGTGACCGGAAGCCCGGTGTAGACCCTCGCCCCCGCCGCGGTGGCGGTGTGGGTGTTGAACCACGCCAGGCGGGTGGCCGCGGCCCCCGCGTACAGCAGGACCAGGGCCACGTCCCAGGGGTGCGACGCGCCAGCGCCCCACGCGATCAGCGCGGGCGCAACCCCGAAGGAGCCCATGTCGGCGATGCTGTCGATCTGAATGCCGAAGGACCGCTCCGCCTCCGACAGCCTCATCTTTCGCGCTACCACCCCATCGAAGAGGTCCAGCAGCCCCGACAGGATCAGGGCGATCAGCGCCAGCTCGACCCTGCCCGACAGGCTCAGCAGCACCGCCCCCATCGCGAGGGCGAGCCCCGTCAGGGTGAGGGCGTTGGGAAGGTTCGGGTAGCCTAGAAACATCGGGATCTCCAGCGGGATCAGCGGCGCTCGGGCAGCACCCGCAGCAGGGCGGGCAGCACCAGCAGGTCGGTGAGCAGGGCGAAGATCAGGGCGGTCACCGTCAGGAAGCCGATCAGGAACAGCACCTCGAAAGAGGAGGCCATCAGCGCCGAGAAGCCCGCGACCAGCACCGCCGTGGTGAGCACCACCGCCTTGCCGGTCCGGTGGAGTGTGGCGCGCAGCGCCCCCTCGGGATCTCCCCCAGCGCGGCGCACCTCGCGCAGGGCCACCAGCATGTGGATGGTGTCGTCCACCGCGATGCCGAAGGAGATCGAGAACACGATCACCGTGGAGGGTTTGATCGCGTACCCGAACAGGGCCATCACCCCCAGCAGCAGGGCGAGGGGGATCAGGTTGGGCACCAGGGCGATCAGCCCGGTCCGCACCGACCGAAACAGCACCATCATCAGCAGGCCGATCGCCGCGATCACCGAGACCACGCTCGCCTCGAAGCTGCCGAGGATGCTCTGAAAGGAGGACTGCGCCAGCTCGATGGTGCCGGTGAGGGCGTGGCGCTCTACGGGGGGCGGGCTCCGCTCCAGGGTGGCGTGCAGCTCGGCGAGCAGCGGGGCGGTGGCGAGGGTCCCGGCGTCCTCCATCCACAGGACGATTTGCGCGGTGTCACCGAAGGGATCGTAGACGTCGTCCATCAGGCCAGGGAAGGTGGCGTCCGCGGCCATCAGGAGCTGCGCCGCCTCCTCAGCGGTCTCTGGCAATCCCTCCTGCCCGTCTCTGGCGAAGGAGCGCCGCACCGGCCTGAGGTAGTCGGCGAGCGACAGGGTCTTGAGCACCAGCGGTGAGGCCTCTGCCTGTCGCTGGAAGCGCTCCATCCAGGCGAGGCTCTCGGGGGAGTACACCGGCGTGTCGCCCCCTCCCTGCAGCAGCAGGTTGGCCTGGAACAGCCCGAAGCCCTGCCCCTCCACCCAGCGCATCTCCTGCACCAGCGGCGTGTTCTCCTTGATGTCGTCGATCATCTTGGCGTCGATCTGCAGTCCTGTCGCCGCGTACAGCGCGAGCCCGGTCAGCCCGGAGGCCGCCGCGAGGATCGCGCGCGGGTGGCGCCTGGGCAGGGCCTCCGCCACCGCCAGCGGCGCGGTGAGCCAGCCCGCGTGGAGCCCCTTGGGGTCCCGCCGCGCCCGCTGGAAGGCGAGCAGGGCGGGGAGCAGGGTCATCGAGGACACCCACGAGGCCATGATCCCGATGGCGGCGAAGATCCCGAAGTCCACGATGATGTCTATGCCGGTCCAGGCCAGCGACAGGAAGCCCAGCGCGGTGGTGAGCGAGGTGAAGAAGCACGAGGGCGCCAGCCGCCGCATCGCCTCGTCGAGGGCGTCCTCGTCCCCCGCGCCCCCGGCGCGCAGCGCGCGCCAGGTCACCAGGACGTGGATGTTGTCGGAGAGCGAGATCACCACCAGGATCAGGGGCAGCACCGAGGACAGCACCGTGATCGGCTTGCCGGTGAGGCCCATCAGGGCCACCACCAGGGCGTAGGCGGGCAACACCGAGCTCAGGGCGAACAGCACCTGCGATCTGCTGCGCAGCACCAGGGCGAGCAGGGTCCCCGCCAGCAGGAAGCCCACCCCGAGCACCACCGCCTGGTCGGTCGCCATCATCTTCAGGTAGCGGGACCTGAGGATGGGGATGCCGTTGAGGACCAGCGCGCGCCCGGGGGCCTCGAGGGTGGCCAGCGCGGCGGTGAGGGCGCCCTCCACCTCCTTCCGGCGGGTGTCCGTGTTCTGGTCCGGGCGCAGGTAGCCCGCGATCACGAACACCGTCTGGTCTTGGCTCCACACCCTGCGGCTGAGCAGCGGATCGCGCCGGTGGGAGGCCAGCACCAGATCAAGCTGCGCGTCGCTGGGCGCCTGATCCTCCACCAGCACGTCCAGCCGCAGGCTCTGCTGCCCCTTGTGGCGCACCTCGGTCACCGCGGGGGCGTTGGCGAACCAGGTCACGTCATACAGGCCCTGGGCCTCGAAGAGGTCCACCGCGGCGCGCATCTCCTGGAAGACCGCGGCGCTCAGCCCGTCGCGCTCCTGCCAGAAGAGGGCGACCTGCGTGTCCTCCTTGGGGAAGGAGGCCTTGTACTCGTCGTAGTCCCGCCTCGCCTGAGATCCTGTGGGGAAGAACTGCTCGGCAGAGAAGTCCATCCGCACCCCTCTGGCGGCGAAGGCGAAGGCGAGGAGCAGCAGGGCGTAGATCGCCAGCACCGCCCCTCTGTGACGGAAAATGGCTCGGAAGGGGCTCATCCCGCGTCTCGCTTGAGGCCCACCGCGAACAGCAGCAGGTTGAGGCCGTAGTGGAAGGCGATCGCCAGCGCCAGCGCCGCCAGCCAGTCGACGGCGGAGGGGCGAAAGAACACCAGCATCGCGACGAGGCACCCAACCGCAGAGTCGGCCTGATCCACGAAGGCGAACAGCGCCCTGCGCGCCCCTGGCGGCTGCTTCCCCGGCGCGATGTGGAGGCGGCGCTTCATCCAGGAGTTGGGCAGCTCCGCAAGCACGTAGGCCAGCCCCCACCACGCGCCGAAGATCACCGCGACCCCCGGGCCGTACTCCTCGAAGGGCATCAGCGCGAGGGGCTGGAGTGCGGGGAGCGCGGTCACCAGGGCCCAGGTCAGGGTGAACCACCCGGCGGTGAGGACGATCATCCCCAGGAAGCCCTTCCAGGTCTTGTTGTCGCCGAACAGCCGCTGGCCGTCGCGCAGCACCCTGCCGCCGTCCATCGGCTGCTTGAGGGACGTCAGCACCGGCAGCTTCACCAGCACCATATTGGAGACGCCGCCCAAGATGAGCGGCGCGAGCAGGAACGAGAGCTGACCGAGGGAGCTCATGGGCGGTGCGGCCTCCTGGCGGGCGCTGTAACCCGATGTCACCAGAGGAGGGATCTCGGGATATGATGGCCCCCAAACTCTCCTGGCCTGGAGCTGTGATGCGCTCTCTCCCCCTCGCTGTCCTGCTCTCTCTCGCGCTGCTCGGCTGTCGGACCGTCGCTGAGCCCGAGCCCACCGACCTGGATCAGGACGGCTGGGTGGAGGGGGACTGCGACGACGCCGACCCCGACATCCACCCCAACGCCGAGGAGCTGTGCGACGGGGTGGACAACGACTGCGACGGGGAGACCGAC
>JAFGVK010000153.1 GCA_016938035.1 Deltaproteobacteria bacterium
AACCTAGAAGACCACGGCGACGCGGCGATGTCGATCCCGGGAGCCAGCGGAGGAGGATCAAGCCCCCCTGGCGGTCGGCACCACGAGTACCAGAAGCCGCCTTCTACCGTCGTTTGCGATGTGAAGATGCCTGTCCTTGGCCGAGGTCCCTGGCAGAGCAAGTAGACCTCTTGATGCCCCGCGCAGGCCGTTGACCGCGGCCCAGTATCGACGACTGCTGGCTTTGGATTAGACTGGAACAACCTTGATCCTACGCCGCAGCCCAGATGTCCCAGAGCAGGCGCTGCAGCCTGTTTCGGCGCTCGGTGGACGAGGAGCATGACCCGTGAAGTGAATCCCTTATGGCGCGATGGCCCCAAAGGACCCCCTTTACGAGTGGCAAGGCACCCAGCACTACGGGAGAACGCCGATTTTCGTCGCGACGGGCTACGAACGAACTAGCGTTTTGGGAAAGGCAGCGCATCGCTGGGACGTATTACGAGGGGCTCAAGGGTGGGCCACCTCGCCCCGCCGCCAGCCGAAGCTGGGAGCGGCGACGGCCTCCCAGCACGGCCAGCCGCAGCGCCTACCTCGGCAGCCGCTCCCGCAGCGCCTTGAGGAAGGCCCCCGCGTCGGTGCGAGCGCCCTCATCGTAGAGGGATGCCGACTCGGGCACCTCGACCCGCGCCAGCTCCCACGCTGCCAGCGCGCCGGCCACGTCTCCTGAGGCGTGGCGCGCCACCGCCGCCAGGGCGTGGAGGTCCGCCCGCACCTCGGGGGTGCTGCCCGCCAGGCGGGTGCCCCTGTTGACCAGGCCCACGATCTGCGCCCACTGCCCCTGCCGGGCCGCGATCTCGGCGAGCCGCAGGATCGCGACCGGCTGGTTGGCGTCGAAGGCAAGCGAGCGCTCGTAGTGCTGCGCCGCCTTGTCGGGCCGGCCCATCTCCTCATCGAGGATGCGCCCCTTGGTCATGTACGCGACCACCACATCCGACGGCACTGTGGCGTGGTAGATGATGTTGTTGAAGATGTTGAGGAGGTTCGGCCAGTCCTGGCGCGCCTCCAGCACCTTCGCCATGCCCTTGAGGGCGCTCAGGTGGTTGGGGTGCAGCTCCAGCGCCTTTGCGAAGCGCTTGTAGGCCTTCTCCTCGCGGCCGAGCACCTGCTCCACGTAGCCCAGCCGGGCGTAGATCTCGGCGACCTCCACCTTGTCCCCCTGCCCCCCTGTGAGCTGGAGCAGCTGCCGAAACACCCGCTCCGCCTGCTTCCAAGCCTGAGCCTCGAAGTAGAGGGGGCCCACGGACCGCAGGGAGGGGAGGTGTGCGGGGTTGAGGTTCAGCGCCTTCTCGTAGCGGAGGATGGCGTCGTGAATGCGCTCGGTCTGGCTGAGCATCTCGCCCAGCTGGTAGTAGAAGGTAGACATCTCCAGGGCCACGTCGAAGTCATCGGTGTCCTGGTCCTCCTCTAGGTGGGGCTCGAGCCGCTCAAAGACGGGCAGCGCCGCCTCCAGCGCGCCGGTGTCAAACAGATACCTGGCCTGGAACCTGAGCGCGGCGAGGTGGTTTGGATCGAGCTCAAGCACCAGCTCATAGGCGCGGGCGGTCTCGTCGCGATCGTGCCGCTCCTCATGCTGGATCCGGGCGATCTCAAGCAGCGAGGCCAGCTTCTCGTCCGCGTCCTCCGAGCGTCCCACCAGGTCGTCCAGGTGCTTGAGGGCGCCGGTCCACTGGCGCCGCTCCAGCGCGAGCGCAAGCAGGCGCCGGTGGGCGTCCAGCGGCGGCTCCGGTGCCTGGAGCGCCCGCAGGTACAGGGACTCGGCCTCGGCCAGCCCGCCCAGGTGCTCCTCGACCAGCTGGCCGAGGTGACAGGCCCAGGCCGCGCTGGCTGCCGGGTCCATCCCGTCGAGCAGCTGGCTGCCAAGCTCGACGTACAGGGTCCAGTCCGCCTGCGCCTCGGCGAGGGCGAGGATCTTCTCCACCGCCTGACGGTCGCCGGGATCGCGGCGCGACAGTTCCTGCCACACGGCGAGGGCCTCCTCCGGGCGAGCGAGCGTCCCCTCCAGCAGGGCGGCGAGCTCCTGCAGCGCGGCGACCGCCTGGGCATCCCCGAGGGCGGTGGCCGAGCGCCTCAGCACCTGGGCGACCCGCTCCCAGTCCCCCTCCACCTCGGCGAGGCGACGCAGGCCCTGCAGGCTGTCCCTGTCCGCAGGGAAGGCGTTGATAGCGGCCTCGTAGGCGTCTCTGGCCGCGGAGAGATCCCCCACCGCCTCGTGGGCCTCGGCCACCCTGCGCTGGATCCGCGCCTGGTCCTCGGGCCCCTCCGCCTGCGCAGAGAGCTCCTGTAGGAAGCCCACCGCGACGCTCACCTCTCCGCGCGCCGCGGCGATGCGGGCCAGAGCCTCGGTGACCTCGGTGTCCTCGGGGTGCTCCTCGTGGAGCTGAGTGTAGAGCGTCCAGGCCTCGTCGGTCTCCGACAGCTTCTCGGCCAGCAGCCAGCGGCGCTTGGCCTCCGCCTGAGCCCGCTGCTCCGGGTCGCGGAGCAGCGGCAGGGTGTCCGAGACGAGGCGGTAGACACCGGCCCAGTCCTCAGCCTGCGAGAGAGCGATCTCGCCCCGCAGCAGGTACGGGAGCTTCGCCTGGCTGCCCGCCGCGACCTGCTCCCAGACCGCCGCTGCGCCGTCACCACCCGCCGCCTCCAGGGCGAGGGCCAGACCGCGCGGATCGTCTGGGGCGAAGGCCCCGTAGTGGCGCCTGAGCCCGTCCGCGTCTGCCCCGGTGATCATCATCCGCTCGACCCCGTCAAAGGCCTCCCAGGAGTCGGGGTAGAGCTGGAGCATCAGGAGGTACAGGGGGAGCGCGCCGTCCTCACCGTCCTCTTCGAGCTGCCCCGCGAGCCAGAAGGCGTGCGCGGCGCGCACCGACGGGTCCTTGCCGCCCTCTGCGAGCCAGGACCACGCCCGACGCATCAGGGCCCGATCGTCGGCCCCGCGGGCCACTCGGGACAGCAGCAGGGCGGAGACCTCACCGAAGTGCTCCGACCCCAGCAGCCCGGAGAGCACCTCGATCCCCTCGGCGGCGCCCCCCTCGATCGCCAGCAGCAGCCTGCCGCGCTCGACCCGATCCTCCTCGCTCGCCAGGCCGGCCAGCAGGGCCACCGCCTGGGGAAGCAGCTGCAGGCCCTCGGCGACCCTGGCGAGCGCCCTGGCGGGGAGCGCGCCACCGTCCCCACCTGACAGCCCAGCCAGCACCTCGGCCGCAGAGCCAGCGTCCCAGCGGTGCCGGTAGAGGTCGACCAGCCTGGCTCCCGCCCAGGCGCGTGTAGCGGGGTCGCGCCCGTGCTCCACCGCGTGCTGGTAGACCCGCATCAGCGAGCCGACCTTGCCCTCCCGATGAGCGGCCAGCTCCACCGCGGCCATCACGGCAGGGTGGCCGGGGAATTCGTCGAGCAGCCCCTCCAGGGCGCGCAGATCGTCGTCGGGCTGCATGCTCGCGAGCTGGAGCCTGCGCCACAGGCGCTCTGCGGGTTCCTGCAGCGCCGAGGCCTCCGCCGCGAGCACCCCCGCCGCCAGCTCCGCCCCCACACCCGCGTTGCCCAGCTCCTTGAGGAGGTTCAGCGCGGGGAGGAAGCCGGGAGACAGCTCCAGGCTCCGCTCCAGCGCCTCCAGCGCCTCGTCGGGGCGGTCGAGCTGCTCCGCAAGCAGCCTCGCGGCGCGGTAGTAGAGGCAGGTGGACCACCCCTCGTCGCCGCTCGCCCTGGCCGCTGCGAGGGCGCGGGCCGCCAGCTCCTCGTGGGCGCCTGCGGCCCAGAGCGAGGCCTCCACCTCGTCATAGACCGAGCGCTGTGCGGGGCGCAGATCGAGGGCGCGCAGGTACCAGCCCAGCGCCGCCTCCCCCACCGGCGAGGACGCGACGCCCTCCTCCCGCGCGGACACCTGTCCGGCGCGGCACAGGTACTCCACCTGCAGATCCGCCACGTCGGTCTGCTCCGCCCTGCCAGCCAGGATCCGCGCGAGCGCCGCCCACTGGCCTGTCCGGGCGTAGATCCGCTGCAGGCCCTCCACCGCCGGGAGGAAGCCAGGGGACTCGTCGCGGACGATGGCCTCCCAGGCAGCCTGCGCCCCGGGCAGATCGCCCAGCGTGCGCTCCGCCAGCTCACCCAGCCGGAACCACAGGCTGACGCGCTCTGCAGGGGACGAGGCCACCTCCAGGCGCGCCCGCAGCGCGGCCGCCCGCTCCTGGTGCAAGCCCAACTTGGCCAGCAGGCGCTCCACCGCGTCCGCGGCGGGCAGCGAGGTCGGGTCCAGGGCCAGCACCTCCCGATAGAGCGCCAGGGCGCCCTCGGCGTCACCCTGCAGCCGCTCTCGCACCTCCGCGAGGCGGAACAGGGCAAACGCCTGGCCGCTCTCCACGCTCAGGCCGCGCGCCTCTGCCTCGATCGAGGCGAGGAGGGTCTGCACGTCCCCCCGCCGCTGGAGCCAAGCCTGCACCTCGTGAGCCACGCCACAGCCCACCTCGACCATCGCGCGGCGGTAGGCTGAGTCCGCGGCCTCCGGCGCGTCGATTTCGCGGTGGAGGCGAGCGGCCTTGAGCAGCCACCACGCCCTGTCGGTCTGCCCCGCGCGCGCCGCCTGCTGTTCGTACAGCGAGGCGAGCTTCTCGCCCTCCTGCAGGCTGAGGGCCATCTCCTCCAGCGCCAAGAAGGACTGAGCGTGGGAGGGGTCCGCCTCCAGCGCCGCATCAAAAGAGCGCAGCGCCTCCTGGTGGCGCCCCCCGCGCTGCTGACGCCGACCGCGCTCCCACCAGAACTCGGCGGCGACCCGCCCCACCTGCCGGCTGGCCACAGTCTCAAGCAGGCCGGCGAGCTTGTCGTGCTCCTCGAGCGCGGCGTAGAGCTCGCGGAGGTTCATGAAGACCTCAAAGTCCCCGGGGGCGAGCTCCAGCGCCCGCTCCAGCAGCTCCGCCGCCTTGCGCGGCGCGGCGCCCTGCGCCCAGGCGAGGTGCGCCGCGGACAGGAGCGCCTCCACCGCCTCGCGCCCCTCGGCCTCCGCCGCGAGCTGCTGCCACACCTGTAGCTGCGCCGCCCAGTCCACACCATCCGACAGCTGGAGCAGGGCCCGCGTAGCCCACCGGGGCCGCGGCGACGCCTCGCTCAGCACCGCGCGGGCCTCGTCGTAGCGCTCCAGAGCGAGGTAGGAGATCGCGGCGCCCTCCAGCCGGTAGGTCGGCGCGAGCTCCGGCGCCCTGTCCGCCTCCGCCGCGAGGGTCTGCAGCGCCGCCGCCCAGCGGTCTCGCTGCCCAGGGGGTTGATACTTCACCCTCGGCGTCGCCGCGTTGGGGATGGGCTGCGGCGCGATCGCGGGGGTCTCCACCGACAAGGCCATGCGCTCCTGCACCCGCGCGTCAAGGTCGTCGAGGGGGCCCGCGGCGCCGATCTCGGCGTCGTCGAGGCGCCAATCCTCCCTCACCCCCGAGGGGCCGTTGTCCACCGCGGGGGCGCTGTCCTGCACCTCGTAGCGGGTGAGGTCTGGGGCCGCTGGCTCGTCGAGCGGCTCCACCTCCTCGAGCGGCTCCACCTCCTCGAGCGGCTCCACCTCGTCGAGCGGCTCCACCTCGTCGAGCGGCTCCACCTCGTCGAGCGGCTCCACCTCCTCGAGCGGCTCCACCTCGTCGAGGGCCTCGAACGCATCGAGCGCCTCAAGCTCACCGATCGCCTCGAACGCGTCCAGGGGCTCAGGCTCCTGGGCGGCTGCGGCGCGCGACGCCGACTGCGGAGCCCAGTCCTTTACGATCCGCTCCCCAGCCTGCATGTCTTGGGGAGAGACCGCGGTGACCTCGACGCCCGGCGCCGGCACGGGGGAGGCCTCGGGGGTGAGCGACGCCTGCGATTGGACCGGCGCGATCTCGGTAAGCGCCTCCTCCTCGTCCTCCTCCCCGAAAGGCTCCGCTGAAGCGGCGGACGCCGGCGGTGGTGATAGCGGCGTCAGCAGTTCCTCTACCTCCTCCTCCTCATCGTCCAGCCAATCAGGGTCATCGCCAAAGAAGTCAGCAGCGGCGTCGAGATCGTCTTTCTTTTTGGGGGCCACAGGATCTCCCTGGATATCTTAGGTATCTCGCATACCACCCCCACCCCGGTGGGCACAAGCCAAGGTGCTGCCAACTCCTGCCGCCCCGCGGCTTCGGGGAGGAATTCGCGGGACCATCCGGAGGTGCGTTATGCTCGCCCCTCACCCAGGGGATCATCATGCGCGTCCTGGTCGCTGGCGCAGCCGGCTTCGTCGGCTCCCACCTCGTCGACAGGCTCCTCGCGGACGGGCACACCGTCGTCGGCGTGGACAACCTGTGCACCGGGAGGCCCGAGAACCTCGCGCACCTGGTGGGGCACCCGCTCTTCACCTTCATGGAGGCCGACGTGACCGCTCCCCTGGAGGTGGACGGCCCCCTGCAGCGCGTCTACCACCTCGCCTCCCCCGCCTCGCCCGTGGACTACCTGGAGCGCCCCTTCGAGACGCTCTACGCGGGCAGCGACGGGACGAGGGCGCTGGCGACCCTCGCCCTGGGGCGCAAGGCGCGCTTCCTCCTCACCTCGACCTCGGAGGTCTACGGTGATCCTGAGGTCCACCCGCAGCCAGAGGGCTACTGGGGAAAGGTGAATTCCATCGGTCCCCGCAGCGTGTACGACGAGGCCAAGCGGTACGCGGAGGCGCTCACCATGGCCTTCCATCGCTACGAGGGGCTGGAGACACGCATCGCGCGGATCTTCAACACCTACGGGCCCAGGATGCGCCACGCCGACGGGAGGGTGATCCCAAACTTCGCGGTGCAGGCCCTGCTCGGCGAGCCCCTGACCGTCTATGGCGACGGGAGCCAGACCCGGTCCTACTGCTTCGTCACGGACACGGTGGACGGGCTGATCCGCCTGATGGAGGGCAGCTACTCCCTGCCGGTGAACCTGGGGAACCCCTACGAGCTCACCGTGAGGGAGCTTGCGCGCGCGATCCTGCAGCAGGTGGGCCGGCCGGAGGACCTGGTGTTCGAGGCGCTCCCTGAGGACGATCCCAGGGTCCGCCGCCCTGACATCACCCTGGCGCAGCGCGAGCTGGGCTGGGCACCGAGGGTGGGGTTCAACGAGGGGATCGCTGCGACCCTGGACCAGTTCCGGGCCGACCTGGGGCTCTGACACCTGGGACCCGTCGAGCGGCTCGGGGGCCCCGAACACCTCCCGCGCGGGGAGAGTGGGCCCAGACACTGCCCCTCACCCGCGCGACGGCTGTCGCTACGCGTGAGCCCACACCCGAGCCCCTCGCGACAGCCCTCTTGGGGCGCTAGAGTTACGGATGTACGCTAAGGATGACAGGGAAACAGACCGAGATCAGTCGTCACACAGGGCTCTTCTCAGGCGGCTAGACACCGGTTCGAGCGGCGCGCGGGCAGCGAGCACCACAGAGGACGAGGGGCGCAAGCGCAGCCCTCGGGTCCGACCTGCCAAGAGGACAGGACGCCGCCCGATCGACCGGATCCCGGAGGCCAGCATTTGGCATGAGGCGCCGCGCCCCGAACCAGTGCCACTGGGCGGGACGTGACATCACACAACGGGCGAGAGAACCGGTGGGCGCGGCGGTCGCAGGCGACGCGGCCATGCCCATCGGAACCCCGGCGGCGACCACCGCGGGCGAGCGGTCTAGAGCCTGAACTGGACCCCGCCCACCGCAGAGATGAGCTGGTGGCTTGCCGGCACCACCTCGGGGGCGTCCGCAGGGGACGTGACACCAGGGGCCTGTGAGGCGTCTGAGAGCACCCCGAAATACCGGGAGTAGGTACCCTCCAGGAAGAAGCCCACGATTGGACCGGGGTCGATCATCAGGCCCCCCCCGCCGAAGACGCCGGGCACCATCCCCGCGCCCGGATCGGGGTAGACGATGGTGTCAGGAGAGTCGATGTGGTACCCGTCGAAGAGCCTGACCTCGGGGCCCACGACCACGTAGGGCTTGGCGGGGCCGAGGTGGGCGATGTAGCCGCGGAGGCGGCCCTGGAGCACCATCTGCACCGCCTGCACCGACTGGGGGTCCGAGGCGTACGGCTCCTTGTCGCCCCCGTACCAGCCGTAGGTGAGGCCCTTGCTGCCATACTGGAGACCCACAAGGGCGCCGACGTCGAGGAAGGTGATCGGGGCGTAGCCCATGTACACAGCGCCCCGGACCTGCTTGCTCTCGCGCGGCCCCTCCTGGAACCACGCCTCGTCATTATCTAGGTTGACGCGAACGTCAGCGAAGCGATCCACGTCGCCGATGCCCATCCCGCCCCGCACCTCAAAGATGAGGCGCCCGGCGTGGGGGGTCTTGGCAAAGACCCAGTCGCGCGCGTCCAGCCCAGAGTCTCGAAAGTTCTGCTCCGCCCCAAGGATGTGCTTGGGGAGCACGTCGGTCCCGGAGAGCAGTTGATCCAAGGGGGTCTGGAAGCTGATGTCCGGGGTGTTCTGAACGATGGGGTAGACGCCACCGCCAGCGTTTCCGCGACCTCCATTGGTGCCCTGGCCACCCGCGTTACCACCGGCGTTGCCGTAGCCACCCGTGTTGCCGTAGCCGCCCGTGTTGCCACCCGCGTTGCCGTAGCCGCCCGCGTTGCCGTAGCCGCCCGTGTTGCCGTAGCCGCCCGTGTTGCCGCCCGCGTTGCCGTAGCCGCCCGTGTTGCCGTAGCC
>JAFGVK010000154.1 GCA_016938035.1 Deltaproteobacteria bacterium
CGCGCGTCGTCCGGCAGGACCGGGCGAGCCGCGGCGACGGGCAGCGGGTCTGGGCGGAGCGAGCCGCGGCGGCGTCAGGCCCTCGCCAGCTCCCACACCTCGACCCGCTCGCGGGTGCGGCTCCCCTTGGGGGGATGGACCTTGCGGCGGAGCCTCTGCACCAGCCGCAGGCGTCCTCGCGCCAGCTCCGCGTCGATGGGGTGGGGGCTGTCCGGCTGAACCAGCCGGATCACGTCCGAGAACACCAGCACCACCCGCCCCTCGGGGCTCAGACGCGCCAGGGCCTGGTCAAAGAAGCGGGGGAACAGGTCTGGGGGGTAGTAGAGGGCCGCGTCGAGGGGGGTGTCGATCGGCCCCTCGGTCCAGGGCGGGTTGAAGGCGATCAGGTCCGCGAGGGGGCCGGCGCCGCCCAGCAGATCGGCCTGGCGCACCGAGACCGGGGGCGGCTCCGTGGCGCGGGCGAGCTGCCGGCGGACGCCCTCCACCGCGTTGGGGTTGAGGTCGGTGGCGAGCACCTCGGCGAAGCCGGCCTTGGCGATCAGCAGGGCGAGCACCCCGCTCCCCGTGCCCACGTCCACCGCCACCTGTCGCGGCCCCCTGTAGCCGCTGAGCCAGGTGGCGAACAGCTCCAGGTGCTCTGCACGGGAGGGCGCGTAGACGCCGTAGAAGGGGTGGATCCTGTAGCCGAGGGCCGCGATCTGGGTGCCGCGCTTGTAGCGGTTCCAGGCCCTGTTCAGGTCCTGCACCTCGGCGAGGGGGAGGGCGAAATCGCGCGCCTCCGGGTACAGCTCGGCCAGGAAGCCCACCACCGGGGCGCCGTCCAGCGCGACGCGGTGGTTGAGCACCGGCGCGAGCAGCCGGCCTGAGACCTCGCGCCACGCGCGCCGTGAGGCCCTCCGCGCCGGGTTGTCCTCCCCGGGGGGGCCCAGGCGGGCGCGCAGCAGGTCCAGCAGCGCCACCCCCTCGCGGTAGCTGCCGGTGAGGAGCAGGTGCTCCCCCGCGAGCAGGCGCGCCACCGCTCGATCGGGCGAGGCCTCTGCGGAGAGGGGCTTGGCGCCTTGGCGCGGGAGGGGCTCGGGGCGGAGAAGCTGCATAGGGGCTCGCGGGGTGAGGGGTGGAGAGGGTAACCCGGCGGCTCCGCAGCGGTCGGGCGGGGGGAGCCGATGGGGGCCGGGAGGGCCCTCCGGCTGTGGCGCCCGCCCTGCGGCGTGGGCCCGCTCCCCGGCCCCCGCCGGGGACCCTGAGGAGGGCGAGGTCGCCCCGAGCGGAGGCCCTGACGCCGTCGGAGACCAGGCTCTCAGCGTGCGGGCGGCACCTGTCGCCGCCCCCAGCACCGCGCGCTGTGAGCCGGGCGCGGGCCAGACGATGAGCCTGGCGGCTCGGGGTGGGCCGCCGAGGGGGTGAGCCGTCGGCCGCGATGACTCAGGGCGCGCTCAAGGGCACCTCGGAGCTGACAGCGCCCAGGTGCTCCTTGTCGGCAGCCAGATCCCGCCGACCCAACGCCTCTACTTGAGCCTCACAATGCGGGTGTCCTCGGCGAAATACTCTCGCTTCCGCTGAATCAGCCGGGTGATGCGCTCCGGGGAGAGGCCCTGCCCGGTGGAGGTGCGCTCCAGCACCTCCAGGGGGGCGCTGTCTCCCAGCACATCGGCGCTCACCACCGCGTTCCACACCGCGACCAACGTCTTGAGCGCCTCCTCCGCCTGCTTTGTTTGCCCGTCCCAGATGTCCTCGAGGCTCCCAAAGTCCCACAGCACCCCGATCGCGTCGGGCCAGCTGTCGAACGAGCCTTCGTAGAGGGAGTTGATGTGCCACGCGCCGTGATACCAATCCATGGTCTTGAAGGGACTTAGGGGGACTCGAAACGCGGTTGGCTCCTCGGAGAGGTCACCGTCTTGGAGCGCGATCTCCAGGGAGATCTCCCCGGTACGCAGTGGCAGGTCCAGTTCCTTCGCAGGGAGAATTCCAAGGATGCGACTTGAGTCGTCGGCGTACCCCACCGTGAGCACCAGGCGCTCCCCTTGGAGGGAGAAGTCCACCGAGGTCCAGCGCTCCACCAGCCGGGTCACGCGAGGAGCCTCCTCCCTGGTGACCGGGAAGATCAGCCTCGGTGGAAACGGATACAGGTCGAAAGGGAGCGATGGGTCCTCCAACAGAAGGGCGGCAGCCCGGTGGTCGGAGGTGGTCGTGCGCACGGTGAGCGGCCCGCTGAGGGTCGGCAGGACCGTCTCGGTGGCGTGGAGGGACAGGCTCGCGCCATGGCGCCTCCACACCTCCAGCACCGCGCTGGTGGCGGTCCTGTAGAGGGCGGAGGTCTCGCCCCACAGCCCCTTGGTGTCGCCGCTGGCGTGGATGAATTGCGGGACCATCCCCTGCACGGTCAGCTTGTGCGCCCAGCTCCACTCCACCTGTCGAACGCTCGCTTGCTCCTCGGGCACGAGCCTGACCATCGTGAGGCTCTGCCCCTCTGGGAGGGCGGGGGGGAGGGGCTTCGGCGACGAGAGCGCCTTAGTCACGCCGCTGTTGGAGACGATGACCACGCCGGGCGCGTCCTCGATGGGGTTGGAGAAGAACCCTATCGTCCCTGGGAGGATCCCCGCTCCTTCCAGCTCGAACCACAGCTGGTCGTAGCGGTCCCCCGGAGGGACCTCCTCGGCCAGGCGCAGCAGCACCGGTCGCCAGTCCTCTGGGTCGGGTACGCCGAACGCAGCAGGAGCGAGGGGGATCTTGGCGAGGCTCGCGCTGAACGCCGCGCTCGCCGAGGGCTGCTCCTCTGCGGTCCGCAGGCGGGCGCCTAGCTCCTCGATGGCCTCCCCGAGGACAGGGACCAGCGCTGGGGCGCACACCACCGTCTTGGGCCGGCCCGCGGGAACAGAGGCGACGGCGGCGGTGGCCGCGATGAGCTCCGCACCCAGGTCGGCGCCGGTCCTGACGAGGAGCTTGCGGCGCAGCGCTCCGGTGCTCGTCTCGACGATCACCAGCATGCTGTGGCTGCCGGTCTTCAGGGTGTTGGGGTCGTAGGCGGCGAAGAGGGCCACCTCCCAGGTGCCTCTGCGGGGCAGCTTCTTGAGACGGGACACGAGACCTCCGGGTTGCCGGTCCCGTATCCCGAGGCGCTGTGCGGGAACAGCGGCCTTCGCGACGCGCGCTGGCCCGCCTGGGGATCTCGTGCCCAGCGCAGCTCCGCCCCCCTGTGCCCTCCCGCCCTGTGCCCGCCGGCGGCGTGCTCGACGCGCCTCAGTCCGCGGTGAGGGCCACACGGAAGCCAAGGTCTTCCCTTGGTTCGGCGTGTGGGATGCTGTTGCGCCAGGCGTGGCGGCACTCCTTGGGCTCCGAGCGGGTGCTCCCCCCCTTGATGGTGATGTCCGGGTTCAGAGCCCAGACCCTGGGGTCTGTCTCGTCGCCAAGGGTGAAGGTCCAGGCGTCGTTGGTCCACTCAAAGACGTTGCCTGCCATGTCGTAGAGGCCCAGGGCGTTCGGTCGCAGGGTGGCCACGGGCTGGGGCTGGGGGCTCCCGTCGTAGCAGTAGCGCGCCACCTCGTCGAGCATGACCGAGCCCCCTGTGAGGGCGATCCGCTGGACGCACTCTCCCTGGGCGCCCGCGGGCAGGCTGCCCTGGTGGAGGGCGGTGGAGGTGCCGGCGCGCGCCGCCTTCTCCCACTCTGCCTCGTAGGGGAGGCGGTAGCCCTCGCAGTCGTACCGGGCGAGGCCCGGGACGCACAGGGTGATTCCGCCGGTCACGCTACAGGCGTAGCAGGTGGGCAGGCCCGCGTCGGTCGAGAGCTGGTTCATGAACAGGGCCGCGTCGGTCCAGCTCACCTGGTCCACCGGGCAGGTGGGGCAGGCCCCGTAGCCCGAGGGGTTCACGCCCATGACCTGCTCGTAGAAGGCCTGGGTGACCGGGGTGCTGGAGATCCAGACGTCGTGGGTCAGGACCACCTGGTGGGCGTTCTCGCTGGCGAAGCGGCCCACCTCGTCGGTCTGACTGCCCATCGTAAAGGTGCCCTTGGGGACGCGCCGCATGACGTCGGGGTCGTCCAGGTCTCCCCGCCCGTCGCAGTCGCTGTCCTCCCCGTCGAGGCGCTCCAGCGCGCCGGGATAGGTCTGGGGGTCCGCGTCGTCGCAGTCGCCGGAGGTGCGGGTGTAGCTGTCCGCCGGGTCGCAGGTGAGCAGCCCCGCGGCGTCCCGCCCGTAGCCGTCCCCGTCGGCGTCGGGGTACCAGGTGGTGGGCTGGGTGGCGTCGTGATCGTCGCAGTCCAGGTCGTTGTCGGCGTAGCCCTCTGGCGCGGCGCAGGCGAGCTCCACCTGATCGGGGGAGCCGTACCCGTCCAGGTCCCCGTCCCGGTACCACGCCTGGGCGTCCAGCGCGTTCGGCTCGTTGAACAGGCCGTCACAGTCGTGGTCCAGGTCGTCGCACCACTCGTCGGCGTCGGGGTGGACGCTGGCGTCGGCGTCGTTGCAGTCCCCATCGGCAGGGCTCTGTCCCTCTGCGCCCTCGCAGCCGTAGCCCATGGTCTCCCCGGTGCCATATCCGTCACCGTCCAAGTCGGTGTACCAGTCCAGCGCGTCGGTGGCGTCCACGTCGATGGTGCCGTCACAGTTGTTGTCCACGCCGTCACAGACCTCCGCAGCGTCGGGGTTGATCGCGGGGTCTTCGTCGTCGCAGTCGTCCTGGAAGAGGAAGCCGTCCTGATCCGCGTCCATCAGGGCATCAGCCCGCTGGTCGTGGAGGTCGGCGTTGATCAGGCAGCCGGTGAGGGCGAGCAACCACATGGCGTCTCCTGGGGGTGGAGAGCGTCTAGCCCGTCACCCGCGGTGAGGTACTAGCCGCTGCAGGCGGACCGGGTGGACCCCCGGGCAGATCTCGCGGCCGTCCCGGGCGATGAGCGGGGCGCAGGGGCGAAGGTGGTGCTCCGCCGCGACGGTCCAGCCCAGGGTCCTCAGGAGGCCGCGCGACCACGCCACCCTGCTGATCGGCGCGTCAAGGATGACGGTGGCGTCGGGCACATGCTGGTGGAGGCGCTGGAGCAACTCCGCGATCTCCTCCAGCTCCAGCCGCTCGGGGAGCCCCTCCGCGACGATCAGCGCGCGGTTGTCAGGCTCCGGCTCGGCGCACCACTGCTCAAGGTCCTCCTCGCGCAGCGAGACCTGGCTCCAGGCTAGCTCAAAGGGCGAGGTGCGGAGCAGGAGGTCCTTGATCGCGAGGACAGAGGCGGTCTCTACCTCGATGTAGCGGGTGATCACGTCGTCGAGGTGGGGGAGCTGCCGCCACCAGCGCGCGTCGAAGCCGCTCCCCAAGGACCAGAAGCTGAGGGTGCGCCCCTCGAGCCTCGCCCGCTCCGCCTCCTCTAGGATGAAGGCGTCGATCAGGTGGGTGCGGGTGCGGATGCCGCCCAGGGCCTCGTTGGTGGAGAGGGGGGTCAGCTCGGGGTGGGTCCGCAGCACCCAGGCGGCCACCTGGTCGAGGGGGCTGTTGATGCGGCTGCCCCCCACAGAGCCGAGGGCGTAGAGCGACCACCTGGTGGAGAGGGGGAGCGCCTGGGTGTCGATAGGGAGACGCATGATCGGGTCGGCGGCCTCTGGGTCCTTCGCGACGTGGGGAGTATAGCCCCTGTGAGGGCGCTGTGTTGGGGAATTCAGGCCCGCTGCAGGGCCCGGATCGCGGCGCCTCGGTCGGCGGCGCCGAACACCCCGGAGCCGGAGACCAGCACCTGCGCCCCCGCGCTGGTGAAGCGGTGGGCGTTGTCTGGCTTCACCCCGCCGTCCACCTCCAGGAGGGTCGGCAGCCCCAGGGCGGTGATCCGCTCCCGGAGCCGCTCGATCTTGGGGAGGCTGGCCTCGATCATCGACTGCCCGCCAAAGCCCGGGTTGACCGCCATCACCAGCACCAGATCGCAGAGGTCCAGCACGTAGTCCAGGGTGGACTCGTGGGTGTGGGGGTTGAGGGCCACCCCCGCCAGGGCGCCGGTGGCCCGGATGGCCTGCAGGGACCTGTGCAGGTGGTGGGTGGCCTCGGCGTGTACCGTGATCACCTGGGCGCCAGCGGCCCGGAAGTCGCTGAGGTACCGGTCGGGCTCAGAGATCATCAGGTGGACGTCCACCACCGCGGGACCGGCGGCGCGCGCGGCGGCCTGGACCACCACCGGACCCAGGGTGAGGTTGGGGACGAAATGCCCGTCCATCACGTCCACGTGGAGCCACTCGGCGCCCAGTGAGACCACCTCGCGGATGTCGCGGTCCAGGTGCCCGAAGTCGGCCGACAGGATCGAGGGGGCTACCAGCGCCACGCGTCACCTCCGAGCAGCTCACCCACCGTGAGCCGCTGTCCGCGGGCGAAGCTCGCCCCGTCCATCTCCTTGCGCCCAGGCGGCACCACCCGCTCCAGCGCCAGCGCGCCCTCCCCGCAGGCGACCACCAGCGGGTCGAGGCTGAGCACCTCGCCTGGCGCACCGGCGCCCTCCACCGGCAGGGCGCGCGCCAGGCGGAGCGGCCCCTTGGCGAGGGGGGTCCAGCCCCCCGGCCAGGGGGTCATCGCCCGGACGCGCCGGTCCAGCGCCTCGGCGGGCAGGGCCCAGTCCACCCTGCCGTCGGCCTTCTCGATCTTGGGGGCCCAGCAGACGCCGTCGCTCCCCTGGGGGGTGGGGGTGCGCCGCTCCAGCTCCGAGAGCGTCTGCACCGCGATCTCAGCGCTCATCGCCGCCAGGCGGTCGTGCAGGGTGCCCGCGGTCTCGCGGGGGGCGAGCGCGGTCCGGGCCTCCAAGAAGACCGGGCCGGTGTCGAGGCCCTCCTCCATCTGCTGGGTGCAGACGCCCGTCTCCAGGTCGCCGGCCAGGAGCGCCGCCTGGATGGGGGCGGCGCCCCGCCACCTGGGGAGCAGCGAGGCGTGGACGTTCACGCACCCCAGGCGCGGGGCCTGGAGCAGGGGAAGGGGGAGTATGCGCCCGTAGGCGAGCACCACCGCCACGTCGGCGCCAAGGCCCCTGAAGCGCTCCGGGAAGGGTCCGGACCGGAGGGCGCGGGGCTGGGCCAGCGGGAGCCCCAGCGCCCCCGCCCGGGCCGCGACCGGCGGCGCGGTGAGCACCCTGCCGCGCCCCACCGGCTGGTCGGGCTGCGCCACCACCAGCACCACCTCGTGCCCCGCCCCGACCAGCGCGTTGAGGGTGGGGACCGCAAAATCGGGGGTGCCCATGAAGATGACGCGCATCGGGCCTCCGTGGGGTGGGGGGTGGATCAGCGCTCTTGCAGCAGGCGCTTGAGGTAGCGGCTGCGGCGGAAGGCGCTGACCTTGTTGAGGATCACCTCGCCCTCCAGGTGGTCGAGCTCGTGCTGGATGACGATCGCGTCGTAGCCCTCGAACCAGGCCTCCTGACGCGCGCCGTCGAGGGGGTCCTGCCAGCTCACCCGCACCCCCAGCGAGCGCTTCACGTCCACCTCTAGCCCGGGGACCGAGAGGCAGGTCTCGCCGTAGATCTGGTTCTCGCGGGTGCGCTCCTCGATCACGGGGTTGACCATCTTGGTGAGGCCTCGGCCCCGCTCGTCGCCCTCCGAGGGGTCGATGACCACGTAGCGCAGGCTGTCGCCCACCTGCGGCGCGGCGAGGCCCACCCCTGGGGCTGCGTACATGGTCTCGGCCATGTCGGAGAGGCGCTGCGCCAGGGCTGGCCCGAATTCGTCGGGGCGCAGGGGGCGCGCGCGCTGCTTGAGCACCGGGTGGGGCACGGTGATGATGTCGAGGATCGCCATGAGATCAGCCTCCGGTCGGGCCACATATCCCGACGTTGCAGGGGCACAAGGTAGGGGGCCCCATCCGGTGGGGGAGCGCACCGGCCCGGCTCGCGCTAGGGTGAGCGGCAGTGTCAGGAGTCGGAACGTGGCCGAGCGCTTCATCGCGGTGGCGGGAAATATCGGGGTAGGGAAGACCACGCTGGTTCGGTTCCTGACCGAACACTACGGGATCAAGCCTGTCTTTGAACCCTTCGAGGACAACCCGTACCTCGATGACTATTACAGGGACATGAAGGCCTGGGGCTTCCACTCCCAGGTCTGGTTCCTCGCCCACAAGTTTCGCCTTCATCGGGAGTTCCAGGCGGACAGCGGCACCCTGATCCAAGACCGCACCATCTACGAGGACGCCGAGATCTTCGCGACCTACCTCCACCGCAGCAAGCGGATGAGCGACCGCGATTTTCAGACCTACCAGGAGCTGTACTCCGCGATGCGCGCGAGCCTCCAGCCCCCAGACCTGATGATCTACCTGCGCTGCTCGGTCCGGGCCATCCGCAGGCGGGTGAAGCAGCGGGGCAGGCCCTCGGAGCAGAACATCCCCGCCCCCTACCTCCGCAGCCTGAACGCCCTGTACGAGGACTGGATGGAGGGGTGGGACGCCAGCCCGAAGATCGTGTGGGACACCGAGAAGGCCGACTACCTGGAGGACTGGGTGGACCGGGTGGAGCTCCAGCGGGCGGTGGAGGCGGTGCTGTAGCGGGCGCGCTCCGCTGGGGGGCCTGGGGCCTCGCCCCCGCGCTCAGGGCAGACGCTCACGTCCCCCTGCGGCGGGGGGGAAGTGACCTCGTCGCGATCGGCGTCTTGACGCGGATCGCGACGACAAACTAGATTGCCAGATGCACCAGGGGCCTCCCACCGAGGACCGTCTGCATCGGGGACGCGAGCATGAAGGTAGTCTGCGACAACTGCAGGGCCGTCTACAAGATCCCGGACGAGAAGCTCGTCAAGCCGGTCAACAAGGCGACCTGCCGGAATTGTGGGCACCGGATGCTGATCCCGCGTCCGCGCAAGGACGCCGATCCCGAGGAGCGCACCCTCGTCACCGCGGTGCCCCCCACCCCTGCGCCAGCCCCTGGGCGGGCCAAGGCGCCGGTGGAGGACGACCAGACCCTGCCCGGGCGCTTCACCCCGCCGGGCGCCACGCCGGACCCCATGGAGCGCTACGGCACGCCGGCGCTCTCCAAGGATCGCAGCTTCGATCCGGGGGGCATAGCCCCCGCGGCGGACGGGCCCCGCCCCGCCTCCCCCACCACCCAGTCCGAGTCGCCCCGCACCCAGCCTCCGGTGCCGCCGCAGGAGTCTATGTCCTCCTCGTCGGCGCCGACGCAGGTGCAGCTCCACCCGGACCCCGCCGGAGACATGGTCCTGGCCCTGCTCGGTGCGGTGGGGGCCATCACCGGCGCCTTCATCCTCGGGCTGGTGCCCGCCACCACCCCAGGGGTGGGCGGCCTAGCCCTGGTGGTGGTGGGGATCGGCCTGGTGATCTCGATGACCGGCGGCTTCCTGGCGGTGCTGGTGATCCTCACCGGCGCTAGGGGGCGCCGCAAGGCCAGCAGGTTCATGTCCTTCGCCGCGGCCTCGGTGCTGGGGGTGTTGGTGGCGCTCCTGGTGTCCGGCGCCCTGCCCTTCGCCCTCTCGGGCTTCGCCTCGTCGGGGGAGCGCGTGGCCGCGGGGACCCCAGACGTCGCCATGCCGGAGCGAGGGCAGGACCCCCCTGAAGAGCCCGCTCCTGCCGAGCCCGTCGCGGCACCCAAGGAGGCCGCGCCCGCGCGGCCGGTGCAGCACACACCGCCCGCCAGGGTCGCCAGCCCCCCCCGGCCCGAGCCCGCAGAGCCGGCGCGGGTCTCCACTCCCTCCGAGCCCCCGGTGGTGGTGCGGGTGGCGCCCTCGGCGCCCGCGAGGACCCAGCCCTCCGCCCCCGCTGCCCCGGCGCGGGTCGCGCCACCTCCCCAGGACGACCTCGCCTTCCTCAACGAGCCGGACGAGCTCGACCTGCCCGACGAGAGCTTCCAGGTGGGCTCGCGCGGGGGCACCAGCGCTCCCCCCTCCGCCCCCCCTGCGGCGGCGGTGGAGTCCCCCTCGATGGACGTGATCGACATCATCCTCCGCAACAACGTAGACATCAAGCGCTGCTTCTTCGCCCACATGAAGGCGGTGGGGTCGCTCCCCTCCAACGTGAAGGTGCGGTTCACGGTGGAGCCCAGCGGCGCGGTCTCCGCCGCGGGGATCACCGATCGGGAGTTCCAGGGCTCGGAGCTCGACCGCTGCCTCTCTCGCACCATCCGCGGGCTCACCTTCCCTGAGTTCAACGGGCCGCCCTCCAAGGTCACCTACCCCTTCGTCCTCTGATCCTGGCCGGATCCGCGGAGCCAGCGGGCGCCTCTCGGGGCGCCCTTTTTTGTGCTCCGGCTGGGACCGATCGGCTGTCCGGCTAGGCATTTCCTTGCAAATGGCCCGTTTCCGGCTATGGTGGCGCCCCGAAGTGAGGACCCCATGGAGTTTCGTAACGTCGCCATCATCGCCCACGTCGACCACGGGAAGACCACCCTGGTCGACGGACTGCTCCGCCAGTGCCACGCCTTTCAGGAGCACGAGGCGGTGGCAGACCGCGTCATGGACTCCATGGACCTGGAGCGCGAGCGAGGCATCACCATCACGTCCAAGAACACCGCGGTGCTCTACGATGGGGTGAAGATCAACATCATGGACACCCCGGGCCACGCCGATTTTGGCGGTGAGGTCGAGCGGGTGCTGCGGATGGTGGACGGCGCCATCCTGCTGGTAGACGCCAGCGAGGGGCCGCTCCCGCAGACCCGCTTCGTGCTCCGAAAGGCGATGGAGGAGGGGCTGAAGCTGATGGTGGTGGTCAACAAGATCGACCGCCCCGACGCGCGCATCGGCGAGGTGCTCGACGAGATCTACGATCTCTTCATCGAGCTGGGCGCGGACGACGAGCAGCTCGAGTTCCCGGTCATCTACGCCTGGGCCAAGCAGGGCGTGGCCCACTACAAGCTGGGCGACGACAGCACCGATTTCAGGCCGCTGCTCGACACGATCATCGCCAAGATGCCCTCGCCTCGCCTCGACGACCGCAAGGGCTCCTCGGTCCTGATCACCAACCTGGACTACGACCCCTACGTGGGGCGCCTCGGGCTCGGCCGCCTGCGGGGGCAGAACCTCAAGCGCGGCGAGATGGTGACCTGGTTCGGCCCTGACGGGCGCACCAAGAAGGTCCGCGCCCAGCTCCTCTACACCTGGATGGGCCTGCGCCGCCGCGAGGTGGAGGAGGTCGAGGTGGGCGACGTGATGGCGATCGCCGGCCTGGAGGAGATCACCGTGGGTGACACGGTGGCCACCGGCGAGAACCCCGTGGCACAGGAGCGCCTGCTGGTGGACGAGCCCACCATCGGGATGATCTTCACCATCAACTCCTCCCCCTTCTCGGGGCGTGACGGCAAGTTCCTCACCGGGCGACAGATCCGCATGCGCCTGGAGCGGGAGCTGATGTCCAACGTCTCCCTCCGCCTGGAGGAGACCGAGGTGGGCGAGGCCTTCAAGGTCTACGGGCGCGGCGAACTGCAGCTCGCGATCCTCATCGAGCAGATGCGGCGCGAGGGCTTTGAGCTGTCGGTGTCCCGCCCCGAGGTGGTCTTCAAGGATGGCCCCAACGGCGAGACCCTGGAGCCCTGGGAGGAGGTCACCATCGACATCCCCGACCAGTACGTCGGCCCGGTGACCCAGGCGATGGCGGCCCGCAAGGGGCAGATGCGCGAGATGGACCAGGACGGCTCTGGCCACACCCGCCTCGTCTACCGGGTGCCCTCCCGCGGCCTGATCGGCTTCCGCTCCGAGCTGCTCACCGACTCGCGCGGCGAGGCGGTGCTCAACGCCACCTTCGACGGCTGGGACAAGCAGGCCGGCTACTTCCGCTCCCGCAGCAACGGGGCGATCGTCTCAGATCGCACCGGAAAGACCACGGCCTACGCCCTGTTTCACCTGCAGCCCCGCGGCACCCTGTTCGTCAACCCGCAGGTCGAGGTGTACGAGGGGATGATCCTCGGCGAGCACATCCGCGAGAACGACCTGAACGTCAACGCGGTCAAGGGCAAGCAGCTCACCAACATCCGCTCGGCTAACGCGGACGAGAAGCTGATCCTCAGCCCCCCCCGGCAGATGACCCTCGACGCCGCCATCGAGTTTATCGATGAGGACGAGTGGGTCGAGGTGACGCCGAACTTCATCCGCCTGCGGAAGAAGGTGCTCGCCTCGAACCAGCGGTCGATCATCCGGCGTGAGCGGACCTGAGCGAGGTCGACGGTGAAGGACGCGCTGATCGTCACAGCCCTCTCGGTGCTCCCCCGCAAGCGGGGGGCGCGGGCGATGGGCTGGGGCGCCAGGACCAGGGTGTCGCGGGCGGTGACCAGGCTCTTTGTCCGGGCCTACCGCATCGATCTCTCCGAGGCGGAGGGGACGCTCGCTGACTACCCCACCCTGGAGGCCCTGTTCACCAGGACCCTCAAGGAGGGCGCGCGGGCGGTTGACGACAGCCCCGGCGGGGTCTGCTCCCCGGTAGACGGGAGGGTGGCCGCGCTGGGGAGGACGCGGGCGGGCAGGCTGCCGCTCACCGACGAGCGCGCGCTGGACCTGGCCGCCCTGCTGGGGCGGGAGCTGGACGGGGAGCGCGACGTGATCGTGCTCTACCTGTCGCCGCAGGACTACCACAGGGTCCACGTCCCGGTGGACGGTGAGCTGGTGCGCTGGACCTACACCCCCGGCACGCTCTGGCCCGTGTTCCCCGCGGCCCTGCGCCGGGTGGACGGGCTGTTCTCCCGCAACGAGCGGGTGGCGGTGGTCCTGGAGACCCCGCGCGGTCCGGTGGACGCGGTGCTGGTGGGGGCGTTCGGGGTGGGCCGCATCACCCTCGAGGGCTGCGAGCTGCTCACCAACGCCGGGCAGGCCGGCGGAACCCGCGACGTGGCGCCGCGTTCTGTGCACAGGGGCGACCCTCTGGGGGTCTTTCACTTGGGTAGCACCGTGATCCTCAGCCTGCCGCCGGGGGTCTGGGACCTGGGGGTGGCTCCAGGCGATAAGGTGCGGGTGGGGCAGCGGCTTGGGGTGGTGGCCGGCTAGAGCCTCGAAGGGGCCGTCCGGACCGAGCACATCGAGGGAGGCCCGCCCGTGGAGGTCGAGGGGCGAGGCCCGGTTCCGGAGGCGCGAGCGTGGGATGGACCGCGTGCCGGGGGCGAGGGCAGCCGACGGGCGACGGTTCTGGTGATCTGATCGCCGCGCTGGCGACGGGGCCCCTGGGGGAACCCGGGCGCAGGCCCGGCGCCCCGACGCCGCAGACGGTGGGCGGGGGAGCAGTCCTCCACTGAGGGCCAGCCGGCGCACGTCGCGAGGGCTGACACGATCTGCCCGACGCCGTCGCGCTGGTGGGATATAGGAGCGCCTGCGAAGGGGACCTGTGATGATCCACCTGAGGCTCCAGGTGTACGGGACGGTTCAGGGGGTGGGCTTCCGCCCCACCGTCTACCGGCTGGCGCGTGAGGAGGGGCTCTCCGGGTGGGTGCTCAACGACGGGCGCGGGGTGGAGATCGCCCTGCAGGGCCCCGAGGCCTCGGTGGGCCGGTTCCAGGCCCGGCTGCCGGTGGAGGTGGAGCCCCCGGGGCGGGTCGAGCGGGTGGAGGTGGCGGAGGCGGCGGTGCAGCCCGAGCTCCGGGACTTCCACATCGCCGAGAGCGGCGGCTCCTCCGAGCGCTCGATGTCCCTCGCCGCGGACGGCAGGGTGTGCCGGCGCTGCCTGGAGGAGCTGGCCGACCCCTCGGACCGGCGCTTCCGCTACCCCTTCGTCAACTGTACCCGCTGCGGGCCGCGCTACACCATCGTCCAGGGGCTCCCCTACGACCGCCCCCTCACCACCATGGCGGGCTTTGCGCTCTGCCCCGACTGCGCGCGGGAGTACGGCGACCCCCTCGACCGGCGGCACCACGCCCAGCCTATCGCCTGCCCGGTGTGCGGCCCCTGGGCCTGGCTGGCCCGGCCGGGGGATGGGCCCGAGGCGCCCGCGCGGCCGGACGACCCGGCGGTGGGGATCGACGGGGCCAGGGCGGCGCTCCTCGCGGGCGAGGTGGTGGCGATCCGGGGCCTGGGAGGCTTCCACCTGGCGGTGAACGCCCGCGACCCCGCGGCGGTGGCCCTGCTGAGATCCCGCAAGGGAAGGGGTCGAAAGCCGCTCGCCCTGATGGTGCGCGGGCTGGAGCAGGCCAGGGCCCTGGTGTCGCTGGAGACCGCCTCCGAGGCGCTGCTCCTGTCCCCCGCGGCGCCGATCGTCATCGCCCCGGCGCGCGATCTGGAGCTGGCCGAGCGCCTCGCCCCCGGGGTGGGGGCCCTGGGGGTGATGCTCCCCACCACCCCCCTCCACCAGCTGCTCTTTGAGGACGGCCTCGACGCCCTGGTGATGACCTCCGGCAACAGGTCGCAGGAGCCGATCCTCACCGACGCGGCGCGTGCGCTGGCCGAGCTGCCGGCGGACGCCTTCCTGCTCCACAACCGGCCGATCGCGGTAGGCGTGGACGACTCGGTGGCGCGCCAGGGGCCGCGGGGGCCGGTGCTCCTGCGCCGGGCGCGGGGCTACGTCCCTCAGGCGCTCGACGCCAGGGCGCTGCCTCCGGTGAGGGTGCTGGCGCTGGGGGCTCACCTCAAGGTGACCCTCGCCACCCTCTGCCGGGGGGAGCTGGTCCTGTCGCGGCACCTGGGCGATCTGGACAACCCGCTGGCCGAGGAGGCGTGGCTGGCGGAGCTGCAGCGGATGCTCGCGTTCGGGCGGGTGGAGCCGGAGGTGGTGGCCTGCGACCAGCACCCGGACCTCTTCTCCACCGAGCACGCGCTCACCGCGCTCAGCCACCTGCCGCTGGTGCGGGTGCAGCACCACCACGCCCACATGGCGGCGGTGATGGTCGAGCACGGGCTGGGCCCAGAGGACCGGGCGGTGGGGGTGATCCTGGACGGGCTGGGCTACGCCCCGGACGGCACGGTGTGGGGTGGCGAGGTGCTGGTAGGGGGCTACCGCCGGGTGGAGCGCGCGGCGCACCTGCGGCTGGTCCCGCAGCCGGGGGGCGACCAGGCGGCGCGGGAGCCGCGGCGGATGGCGAGCGCCCTGCTGGAGCTGGCGGGTCGCAGGGAGCACCCCCTCTGGGACCCCACGCTGGCGCAGGTTGGCGCGGTCCGGGCGGTGTCGCCCCTCACCAGCTCGGCCGGGCGCCTGTTCGATGGGGTGGCGGCCCTGCTGGGCCTCGCGCCCACCCGGCAGGCCTATGACGCCGAGGCGCCCGCCCTGCTGGAGGCCGCCGCCGATCCGCACGAGCGCGGCGCCTACCCGCTGCCTCTGGACGGCGGGGTGCTGGACAGCGCGGCGCTGGTGGGGGCGCTGCTCGACGACCCCGCGCCAGCGCCGGTGCGTGCGGCCCGCTTTCACAGGGGCCTGGCCGAGGGGCTCGCGGCGGCGGCGGCGACGGCGGCGGGGCAGGCGGGGGTGGAGGCTGTGGTGCTCGGGGGCGGGAGCCTCGCGAACCAGCTGCTCTTCGGGGCGCTGTGCGAGGCGCTGGAGCGCAGGGGGCTGCGGCCGCTCTGGCCGACCAGGCTCCCCGCGGGTGACGGTGGACTCTCAGCGGGGCAGGCGGCGGTCGCGGCCTGCGCGCAACGGTAGCGAGGAGGTTCTTATGTGTCTTGCGGTGCCCATGCAGCTCATCGAGGTGGACGGCCGAAGGGGGAGGGTGCGCGGTGGGGGGGTGGAGCTGGAGGTGGGGCTCGACCTGGTGGGCGAGGTGGCGCCGGGCGACTTCGTGATCGTCCACGCCGGCTTCGCGATCCAGCAGCTCAGCGCCGAGGAGGCCGCGGAGAGCCTTGAGATCTTCCAGCGGATCGAGGCGCTGCTCGCCGAGGAGGACGGCAGACATGACTGAGATCGACCGGCTGGTCGCCCGCCTGCGCCGCTACCAGGGGCCTGTGCTCACCTTCATGGAGGTGTGCGGGACCCACACCATGGCCATCGCCCGGCAGGGGCTCAAGCAGCTGCTCCCCGACACGATCCGCCTGGTGTCTGGCCCGGGCTGCCCGGTGTGCGTCACCCCGGTGGGCTACGTGGACCACGCCCTCGCCCTCGCGGCGCGTGAGGAGGTGCTCCTCACCACCTTCGGCGACCTGATGCGGGTGCCAGGCTCCCGCCCAGGGAGCGCGCCCGCGCCCTCGCTCCAGCAGGCCAGCGCGCAGGGCGCCAGGGTGCAGGTGGTCTACTCGCCCCTCAACGCCCTGCAGCTCGCGCGGGAGCACCCGGAGTCCGAGGTGGTGTTCCTGGGGGTGGGCTTCGAGACCACCACCCCGACCATCGCGGCGGCGGTGCTCCAGGCGGAGGCGGAGGGGCTCGCGAATTTCTCGGTGCTGTCGGCTCACAAGACCATCCCCGAGGCGATGGTGCTCCTGTCGGGCGCGGAGGACCTGGGACTGGCGGGCTACCTCTGCCCGGGGCACGTGAGCGTGATCCTGGGCACGGGGCCCTACGAGCCGCTGGCGGCGGTGCACGGGATGGCCTGCGCGGTGGGGGGCTTCGAGGCCGCCGAGGTGCTGCGGGCCCTGGTGGCCCTGGTGGACCAGGTGGAGCAGGGCACCCCCAGGGTCGACAACCTGTACCCTGGCGCGGTGCGCCCAGAGGGCAACCCCAGGGCGCGGGCGCTGGTGGAGCGGGTCTTCGAGCCGGCGGACGCCGCTTGGCGAGGGATCGGGGTGATCCCCCACAGCGGCCTCGCGTTCCGAAAGAAGTACGCCGCCTTTGACGCGGCGCTCCGCTTCCCTGTGAGCCTGCCCGCGCCGGTGGAGCCCAAGGGCTGCCGCTGCGGCGAGGTGCTGCGGGGGGTGCTCGACCCCGTCGCCTGCCCGCTGTTCGGGAGGGTGTGCACCCCTGAGAACCCGGTCGGCGCGTGTATGGTGAGCTCCGAGGGGAGCTGCGCCGCGCGCTACCACTACACGCTGGAGGCGTGATGATCCTGATGGGCCACGGCGCAGGTGGGCGCCTCTCTCACCAATTGGTCGAGGAGCATTTCCTCCCCCGCTTCGGCAGCAGCGCCCTCTCGGAGCTGATGGACGCAGGGGTGGTGGGCGAGCTGGCCCTCACCACCGACGCCTTTGTGGTGACCCCCAGGGTCTTCCCCGGCGGCTGCCTGGGGAGGCTGGCGGCGGCGGGGACGATCAACGACCTGTGCATGGTGGGGGCGGTGCCGGTGGGGCTGAGCGCCGCGTTCATCCTGGAGGAGGGCTTCTCGCTGGAGGAGCTGGACCTGCACGTGCAGGCCCTCGCAGACTGCGCCGCAGAGGCGGGCGTCCCGGTGGTCGCCGGTGACACCAAGGTGGTGCCCAGGGGCGCCGCGGACGGCCTGTTTATCACCACCTCGGGGGTGGGGCGGCTGGAGGGAGGGTTCAGGCCCTCGCCGCGCCTGGTGCGACCGGGCGACGCCGTGATCGTCTCGGGCACCTTGGGAGACCACGGGATGGCGGTGATGGCCCTGCGCGAGGGGCTGGCGCTCGGGGGAGGGGAGCTGCGCTCCGACGTGGCGCCCCTCGCGGGGCTGGTGCGCGCCCTGCGCGGCGCGGGGCTGGAGGTCCACGCGATGCGCGACCCCACCAGGGGCGGGGCAGCCCAGAGCCTGCTGGAGATCGCTGGCGACGCGGGGGTGCGGATCACCCTCGACGAGGCCCAGATCCCTGTGCGGGGACCTGTGCGGGCCGCCTGCGAGATCCTCGGTCTGGACCCGCTCTACGTGGCGAACGAGGGCAAGCTGCTGCTGATCCTCCCCGCAGCGCAGGCGGACGAGGCGGTGGCCGTGCTCAGGGACGCGCGGTACGGGCAGGCCGCCGCGGTCATCGGGCGGGTGGAGGAGGGGCGAGGCGTGGTGTTGCGCACCTCCCTGGGGACCACCCGCTCCCTGCGGATGGCGGCGGGGGAGCTGCTGCCGCGGATCTGCTGATCTCCCGCCCTGCGCGGTGTGGGCTCGCGCCTCTCGGCGGAGGCTCACCCGTTCGGGTGATGGCGACTCCATTCGTATCCGAGCATACTGGGCGCATCTGCTTCAGGTGAGGGAGAGCCTGCACCCCGTTCGATTGGGGGCGCGGCGGACTTCGGTCCGCCGCGCATATGCGGGGGATCTCTCGCGGGGCGAGGGAGGGGTGATGTCCCGATGCGTGCTGGATGCTGGCTTGGTGTTCTCGGTGCAGAAGGGCTCGGTTGTGTTGCTCTACGACGGCGACCTGGTGGTGGACGAGCCCCCCGCGGGGGTGGGGCGGATCGCGGTGTCCGGTGACCTCACCCTGCGCGGAGATCTCCCTGATACCGACCTCATCGCGGGGGGAACCCTCCGCGTGGAGGGGGGCGCTGTGGTGCGCTCGCTCCGCGCCGCCGAGGTGGTGCTCGCCGGGGGCAGGGTGGTGGCGCAGCGGGTGCAGGGGGAGCGGCTGATCCAGCTGCGGGACGCCAGGCTGGAGATCGACGTCATGGTGGCGCCGGAGGTGCGGGTACAGGACGGGGTGGGGGGCAGGGTGACCGTGCTCCAGAGCAGGGGTGAGGTGGCCCACGCGGGGATCCGCGGCTGCCTCAGCTTCGAGGACTATGAGGGCCTGTTTGGCGACCTCCGGTCCTTTCTGCTCGACCGCGGCGTGCCCCTGCACGAGGTGGGGCCCTGCCTCCCGGCGGCTGCGCTCCGGGACGCGCGACCCGCGGTGGCGGGGCCGGTCTACACCCCGCCCGCGCTCCACCTCAGGGGGCTCGCGGAGGAGGTGGAGCTGCCCCCGGACGACGAGACCGAGGAGCTCGGCGGGGAGCTGGAAATCCTCAACGACGAGGCGCTCCCCGGAGGGGGCGCGTTCGCGCTCCCCGTGCGGTGGGAGTCGTCCCAGGAGGAGGTCTGGGAGGTGAGCTAGCTCCCGGTGCCGGAGAAGCGCTCGGCCTCCACCGCGAACAGGAAGTTGAAGGTGGTGAGCGAGCCGTAGGATTTGGTGATGAGCCGCTGGAACTCGGCCCGCTCGGTGTCGGTGAGGCAGCCCGCGTTGTTGAGCTTCTGCTCCAGCACCCGCAGCTTCTCGCGCACCGCGGTGATCTTCTTGAACACCGCCTCGATGGGGACCGCCTTGACGGTCTGCCCCAGGCCGTCCTCGAAGATCACCCGTCCGCCCTCCATCCGCCGCAGCAGGCGGGCGTCGCCGCCCTCCGCGTCGCGCAGGGCCGCTCTCACCGCGTCGTAGACTAGCTCATAGGTCAGGTCGCTGTCTTCCATTGGGGCCTCCGTCAGTCCGAGACAGCTATCCCGCGCGGGGGCCGCCGGCGCGAACGCGTCGGCCGGTCGCCACGGGCGGGCACCGCTCCGCGAGGGGGGGGGCATGCTCCTGTTGCGCGCGCGCTCCTCGGCTGAGCACCACTCCGCGAGGGTGGGGAGGGCACTCGGCGCCTGCGGAGCGCCGGCAGGAAATCCGGTCCGAGCGCATCACGTCGTGGAACCACCCGCTTGTCCGAGGAAAGGCATGACCCAGCGCACGGCGTGGAGAGCGAGACCCGCGTCGATAACGGTGGTTCGTTCGTGTTTGCCCCCTGGCGCGCCGCTCCACGGGCGCGGCGGGGGACGCAAGGGGCTGCGGAGCCCGAGCCGAACGGTCACGATGATCGCGATGTCGTTGATAGCGAAGGAGCTGCAAGGTGAATCGACGGCTATCGTGAGCAGGGAGCGGACGCGTGGGCCGGATCTCCTGCCCAGGGAGGAGCCCGCGGGGCCTCTCCTCGCGGGGACAGGGTGTCCCGGGGCGCCCCACGCGCGCTGCCAGCGTCCGAGGTGCCGTGCCGGACGCGCTAGCGCTCCATCACCACCTGCCACCGATCGCGCTCCAGGTTGCGCCCCAGGGCGCGCACCCGCACGGTGTCGCCCACCCTCCACATCACCGCGTCGCCGCGTCGGTCGCGGAGCGAGACCTCGTCCGGGGCGAGCACCAGGGGCCGTCCCATGTAGTTCTCTTGGTCGAAGCGATAGATCTTGACGTCCAAGGGGGGGCTGTCGAGGGTGACGTGGATCTTGGTGCGGGTCAGGCCCATGATCGTGCCGCTGAGGGGCCCCGCGCTGTGGGTGAGCAGCTGGTCGAGCACCATGCGGTTCGTCTCGCGGTCGAGGCGCTTCTGCACCTCGCGCGAGCGGTTGCCCGCCTCCATCACCTGCTCTCGGAGCCCCTCTGGCACCCGCGAGGGCGAGAGCCCGACCGCCTCCCAGGCCTCCTCGTGGACGTACACCCCCACCACCTCGCGCATCGGGGCGGTGAAGCGCGAGTAGAGGGGGGCGCCCACCCCGTAGTGAGCGCCAGGCTCGGCCTGGAAGTAGGAGCGCTGGTTGGTGAGCAGGGCGTGGCGGTGGATGGCGCGGGCCACCCCCGCGAAGGGGCCGTCGTCGGGGAGCTGGCGCAGGTAGTCGGAGAGCGCCTGCCCCGGCTCCCAGGCCCAGCGCGCGGGGTCGAGCTGGTGGAGCAGCACCAGGGCGCTGATCCGCTCCCGCAGCTCATAGAGCCGCGCCCTGGCGGGGGCCTCGTGGACCCGGAACACCGGGCGCAGCTCGGGGCGTCGCCCCGCGAGCAGCAGCCTGGCACCCTCCGCGTTGGCGAGCAGAGAGATCTGCTCGTTGTAGCGCTCCACGTCGTTGCGCAGGTCCGAGAGGGCCACCAGCCCCAGGCCACCCAGCGAGAGCTCCACCTCGGCTCGGCGGTAGCGGACCACGTGCTGCCGCACCTCTCGGCCTAGCCGGAGCTTGCCCACCGCCTCCAGGGCGGAGAGGCTCGTCAGGACCTGTGGGTCGGCGCAGGGGGGCGCGCCCCCGTCGTACCAGGCCTGGACACCGTCGAAGTGGAGCTTGGAGCGGCTCCGAACCAGGGCCCTGTGCAGGGTGGTGCCGGTGCTCTCCCCCTCGGCGTCGAGGGAGAGGCGGAAGACCATCGCCCTGCGGTCCACCTGCGGGTTGAGGGAGATCAGGTCCTCGGAGAGGGCCCTGGGCAGCATCGGCAGCACCAGCCCAGGCAGGTAGTAGCTGGCGCCCTGGGCGAGGGCCCGCTTGAAGAGCGGCGTGCAGGGTGGGACGAACCAGGCCGCGTCGGCGATGGCGTACCAGACCACGAAGCCCTCGGCGCTCTGCTCCACGAACAGCGCCTGGTCCAGGTCCTTGGAGGTCAGCTCGTCGATGGTGCACAGGGGGAGGTGGCGCAGGTCCTCCAGGGTGGGGTCGTCCAGGCCAGGGGCCGCGAGGATCGCCCGGGTCTGCTCCAGCTCGGCCTCTGTGAAGAGCGGGTCGAGCTGGTAGCGGGCGGCCAGGGCGAGGAGCGCGGCGCGGGCCGTGTCCGCGTGGGCGAGCACCCGCTCCGCGCCGTCCTCTACCTCCACCCAGGCCCCCACCTCGGCGGCGACAGGGCCGAAGTGCGGGCCGTCCTCCAGGAAGGGGTGGACCGCGGTGGGGACACCGTCTCTCAGCTCGACACGTCCGATCAGGCGCACGGGGACCTCCGATGGGCCCCACTCTACACCCACTCGCCCCTGCTTGACGCGCTCCTTGCGCGTTGGAGGCGCCAGCGGCGGCCACCGGGGGGCGCCGCGGTGGAGAGGCCCCTGGTCGGGGGGGAGAGGGGCCAAGCGGGGGCGGCGCCGGTCCGTCCGCCGGACCGCCTCGCAGGACGATCTCTGTCCTACCAAGGGAATCGGCCATGATCGTCGTTTGTCCCGAGGTCTGCTCACCGCTTGCCGTGCTGGCGGAGGGAGAGGGTACTGCTAGCGCGCTGAGATCCTAAGTACCGCCGGCCTGATGGCCGCCGCCAGGGGGGGCTTGGCCCTCCTTCGTGTCCCCGGTTGGGGTCGGGGAGTGGGCCCGCGCCCTCTCCCGCTGGTGGTTTCTCTCCGCGCCCTTTCCCGCTGGTGGGTGGTCGGCGCCGCCTCTCCCGCTGGTGGTTTCTCTCCGCGCCCTCTCCCGCTGGTGGGTGGTCGGCGCCGCCTCTCCCGCTGGTGGGTGGTCGGCGCCGCCTCTCCCGCTGGTGGGTGGTCGGCGCCTCTCCCGCTGGTGGGTGGTCGGCGCCGCCTCTCCCGCTGGTGGGTGGTCGGCGCCGCCTCTCCCGCTGGTGGGTGGTCGGCGC
>JAFGVK010000155.1 GCA_016938035.1 Deltaproteobacteria bacterium
CCTGCGACTGAGGACGCTGTCCCGCGAGGAGCTCGGTCTCCCCGCGTCCGTCGTGTTCTCCCTGCTGGAGGTCCGAATCCTCCAGCACCCGAAGGCGAAGCTAGGCCGCGCTCCGAAGCTGCGAGACGCCATGATGGCTGTCGCCAGCCTAGGGGGCTTCCAGAAGTCCAACGGGGAGCCCGGATGGCTCATCCTGGGGCGCGGCCTGGAGAAGCTCCTGACCGCCGTGCGCGGCGCACGGGCACTGCTGGAACTCCAGCATGAAGGGGAGGATTTCGCGATGTGATCGTGGGTCAGCCAGGTGGGGCCTGGAGGGTGGCGAGGCCGTGCTCAAGCTGCGCTCGCTGAAGGCGTCCGGTGACCTCGACGACTACCTCGCGTTCCACGCCAGGAAGGAGCTGGAGCGGAACCACCTTGAGAAGTTCGATAACAACGAGCTTCTGAGCCTGCGGAGCGCGGCTTGAGGGAGGTCACATGATAGGAGCCGCACCCCATGGCATAAGCCAACCCTTCGTCGGTTGGCTGGACACCCATGCGGGTCCCCGTGCTTCTGCACTGCCGGGGGGACTCCACCACGAGACAGGCGACCCGCCTCCCCGGACGGGGACGCCCCGACAGGCTTTGGGATGGCCCTGGAGGCGTTTGCCGGGTCCATGTGGCGCAGGACCGCAAGACGCTGACCTCGCCTCGGGGGCACCGGGCCCCTCCACAGGGTGAGCTCCTGGTTGACGGCGAACCGGCTCGTTCCTGGTCGGGTCCAGGAGAGTGCGAGCGGGGCGCGCCCCGAGTTGCTCAACCTGACGGCGACGGGCCGGGCAGTCAGCGCGCTGTGGCCGAACAGATCGCAGAGGGCGGTGGCCCCACGACTGCCGCCGCCTGTGGCGGGTCGAAGCTCCCGTGCGGGCCGCAGAGGGAGGGTCAGCCCGATTGAATACGCCCGCCTCGAGGGTCGGATCTCCTGACTGTTGACACTCGGCCGCCTCTTGGGACACCATGGACCTGCTCACGAAGGCACCGGAGGTCCAGATGTCGTTCACAACGCTACTCGCCCATATTGCCCTTGCTACCCCCCCTCGTCGCCTCGACCCCTCGCGGGAGCTGGGCTGAGGACGCCGAGGGCCACCTGATCCCGGGGCGTGAGCTTCGCTGGCCGGCCGAGATTGAGGAGATCGTGCTCACCAAGGACTGGCACGTCTGTGCTGACCCGGAGACGATGGACCTGGCGAATTTCCTGACCGACTCGGTGCTCATGAGTGGGGGCGCGCTGCTCCCGGCGCTCCCAGGGCTCGATCGTCTCGACAGCTTCCCCAAGATGGACGTCCTGGAGTCGAAGCTTGGCGAAATGACCTCAGGGGACTGCGCCCTGGGTGAGAAGAACATGATTCACCTGCGCTCCTGGGAGACCCTCCAGCCGTATCCTCACCTCATCCTCCCGTACGCCGCGGCCCACCAGGAGCTCAAGGACTGGGAGCCCCGCCTCCGCAACGACCCCCAGTCGTACATGATCGCCTGGAACCCAGAGCTCCGAGAGATCCTGATCCTCGGCGCGACGGACCTCGCCGCCCAGTACGGGGCGATCGCCTTCCTGCGGGACTCCCACTCCGAGGAAGACCTGGTGACCTGGGAGGCAAAGTCGGTGCTCGACTACCCCGAGCTCATGCTGCGGGTCTCCTCCTCCAAGGAGATGACCCCCTATGGCGACCTGGGCAGTGACTTCGACGCCTTCTACCGGCAGCAGGCCGGTCCCTGGATGGCCTCCACCGTGTGGAACCGCCTCACCCACGTGAGCAACGACACTCAGCTCTTCGCCGCGCGCGCCCTCTGGCCAGAGAAGTACGAGCACTTCTTCGACGAAAAGATGGCCTGGTACCTCCGTCAGCGGCAGCTCAGGATGATCCCCAGGCTCTACGCCGGGCAGACCTCCATGTACTCGACCGGCCCCGACCTCACCGGGCCCATGCCGCGGCCGCTGTGGGGCGAGCCCGAGGACGAGACGCCGCCCCCACGCTTCGTCATACCCCCCGGGGTCGATCCCGAGGACCTTCAGCTGGGTGAGGTGCTGGTCACCATGCCCGACATGGCGGGGGTGCTGAAGGACCCCCTGGGCAACGCCATCACCGACGGCATCCACCTCACCGAGGGGATGCGGGTGCCCCTCACCACCCACCACGAGGACGGGGACTTCCACCCCGACGCCGGAGACCTGGTGCCGATTCCCCAGGGCCAGCTGCACTTCGATCGGACGAAGGACTGCGTCTTCTACGACGAGTTCGAGACCTACGAGCTCGATAACTCGAGCCGAATGGAGGCCCACCACGACGAGTACTACGTCCACAGCGACGAGAACAACGCCAGGGTGCTCCCCGACTGCCGGGACAGCCTCTACGGCGTGGCGGGCAGCGACCAGCGGCGCGGCGTCATCACCCTCTGTGGTGGCCTGGGCTGCCCGGGCTATCTCTACGGTGAGGGCACCGACGGCGAGAGCGCAGAGCACCGCTACATGCTCCGGCTCTTCATCGACGCCGGCGGGGACTACTCAACCGACCACGACCCGAAGGAGGGCCACGCTCTCCCCGGGACCACCGACCCCTATGACTTCCGGCCCGGCCACGTCTACGCCCTGGCGCTCCACTACAGGCTCCCCCACTACCTCGGCGACGAGGAGATCGACCCGCTCAAGGAACCCCTGGAGACGGAGCTGGAACCTCTCTCGGCTCGCCTCGCCGAGCTGCGCGCCGCAGAGGCGGCGCTCTCCGATGATGAGAAACTCCCCCCGGAAGACCAGGCGGAGCTGGACAGGCTGCAGAGGCAGGTTCCGGACCTCGAGGACGCGATCGCCCACTACGAGAACCGCAAGGGCAACCTCTCCGACTACGCCGCCAAGATCGACTATGTCTCCGGAGTCGACCCCCACGAGAGGCCCTACCACAGCCACAAGGCCTACCTGACCCCCACCGGAGAGCACTTCGACTGGGCGACCTATGTGTTCAAGGTCCCCGACGAGGCCGTCTCTCCCCTGCTACAGGCGGACGTCGGAGTCAACGATCGTGAACACTACCTCCGCATCACGCACCACGGCATCCTTGAGGAGGCCCTCGAGATCGACGCCCTCGAGGTCTTTGAGCTCGGCGCCACCGTGGCCTATCCCCTGGTGGAGGACTTCGACCGGGGCCTGGCCTCCTGCCGCGGGCTGACGCCCGGGTGCACCATGGCGGTGGACGGCTACGCGGCGAGCTATCCCCCCGCCATCGTCGAGGACGCCGGTCTCAACGAGCACGGGACGCCGACCTCCCGCCTTGCCCTCCCCTCGGTCGACTTTCCCAGCCTGCCCATCCCCGAGGACGGCTTCTACCACACCGTCCTCACCCCGGGCATCTGGCCTGCGAGCTACCTGACCGCCGAGGAGGAGATGAGAGACTACTACGGGCCGCCCGAGCTCCGGATCGGCCAGAACATCGAGCGCCCGAACTACTGGCAGGACTACGTCATCGACCACGCCCACGAACACATCACCGACGGCGCCCTCGGCGGCCAGCTGGCGCAGCTCCACCAGCTCATGGATGAGCACGCCCCCTTCTTCGACCCCCACTACATCGACAGCACCCACGCCTACACCGAGTCCCGTGGCTTCAACCGGGGGCGGGGCTTCGAGTGGTCGGAGGCCTCCAACGCCGAGCGCCTCACGGAGCTCCACTGCCGCCTCGCCATCGAGCTGAAGCGCATGGGCTACTCCGACGGCGAGCCGGTCGGCGGCTGGGAGCCCGGCAAGGCGCCGGGCTATGATGAGGCAGAGGGCGCCTGCTGGAGCAGCGCCACCACCAGCCAGATCTACTACGGAGACATGCTCACCAAAGCCCACAACGGCCACCAGACCTACCCCGCTCCCTGGAGCGGTGGGGTGCCCTGGTACTCGGGCGAGGCCTCGCCCTTCGAGGTCCCAGACCTCGACACCGAGTACCAGCGCTCCAAGACCACCGCCACCATCGCCCCCTGGTGGTACCACGACGACCCGGAGATGGTATACGCCCTCTCCCAGAGCTTCGCGGAGCAAGGGCTGCCCGTCCTCTTCTGGCTGGGCGATCTCTCCAGACAGGACGCTCACGCCCGGGGCCGTGGGGTGCAGCGGGTCGCGAGCTGGTACCTGGCCGGGCACCCCGAGGAGAGCCTCGGCGCCGCCATCTCCTACTTCTCCATCTACGCGAGAGACCGGAAAGAAGACATGACCCCCGAGGAGCAGCGGGCCTGGGAGCAGGTGGCTGCCGACTGCATGTGGAACCCCCGCTGGAGCCTGCTCAAGCAGTACACACTGGATGAGGAAGCCCAGGGGGAGTGGAAATTCACCTGGCTTGTGAACAACATCGATGCCACCGACTACAACACCGCCACGGCAGGTACCTACTACGGGCTCAGTCCCGCAGTGGGCAACCAGGCGTCTTTGGAGCTGCTGCCGAACGGGGTGGTGAGGCTCATGGAGGTGAGCCTGCCAAAGAACAGGCCGTGTGGCCAGCGCGTCATGTTGCGCTTCTTCGCCCGCGCGGCCGATCCGACCTACGCCTCCTGGCTCCGAATTGAGGACGGCGACTGGAGCTCCAACCACAGGTTTGAGCCCTCGACGCACTTCCAGGTCGTCGAGCTCCCATACACCCCGGACAACAACAACATGGAGCTTGTCTTCGGGAATCCGGGCCCCTTCCCGCTGTACATCGACGGCTTGGCGATCTATGAGGAGTTCCCCGGCTTCGACCTTGAGAAGGCGGAGAACAAACAGGAGAAGCCTGTCTTCCCGAGGGACGAGGACGAGCAGGCAGTCGGCTGGCGCTACTGCACTGACGACGGCTTCCTCCCATGAGCTCGCTCGGCTGGCCCCTGCTGCTCCTCGTCCTCGCCGCCTGCGGCGACAAGGCGGGCACGCCGGAGCTCCTCTGCAATGGCCTCGACGACGACGCCGACGGCATCGTCGACGACGGACTCGGCTCGGAGGACCGCCGGTTCTACCCCGATGAGGACGGAGACCACTACGGGGACTCGCAGCAGGCCCTCTGGTATCACTGTGAGATGGACGGCTACGTGCCCCAGGGGGGGGACTGCGACGACACCGACCCCCACGTCGCCCCACACAGGCACGACGACTGCGATCTCATCGACAACGACTGCGACGGCAAGGTCGACGAGGGCTTCCACCGCGAGGAGCTCGTGCTCCATCCCGACGGCGATGGCGACGGCTATGGACGCGACGACCGGGTGCTTCACTACCACTGCCCCGTCGTGGGCTATGCCGAGCAGGGCGGCGACTGCGACGACACCGATAGCAACATCCACCCCGACGCCGACGAGCGCTGCAACCTGGCCGACGACGACTGCGACGGAGCGGTCGACGAGGGCCTCGAGGACGGCGAGTGGCTCATCTACCTCGACGCCGATGGGGACAGGTGGGGCGACTCGGACCAGGCCGTGACCTGGCACTGTCTGCCCACCCGCGGCTGGGTCGAGACCCCCGGCGACTGCGACGACACCGACCAGGCCATCCGTCCCGGGGCCGTCGAGCTCTGCGACGACATCGACAGCGACTGCGACGGTGACCTGGACGACGCCTTCCGCTACCTCGACCTCGACCAGGACGGCTGGGGGGACGAGGCGGTCACCACCGACGGCTGCGCCACCTTTTCCCCCGTCATGTGGGCGGCCCAGAGGGGCGACTGCGACCCGCTGGACCCCTTCACCTACCCCGGCGCCGACGAGCTCTGCGACGGGGTGGACCGCAATTGCAACGGCGAGCGCTGGGAGGGTCCCCCCGAGGAGCACGTGCTGTGGTTCCCCGACACCGACGGGGACGGCTACGGCGACGGACACGCGGAGGCCGTCCTCGGCTGCGGCCCCCCGGACGGGCAGGGAGACACCCTCCCCCTCGACTGCGACGACAGCACCCCGGGGAGGGGCTCTGGGCTCACGCTGGTGAGGGAGCCCTGCGAGGAGGGCCCGACCGGCGATGAGATGTACCGCTACGACCGCTCAGACTGTCCGTTCGACAAGCTGGACTTCGAGGGCCAGGGACCGTGGACCTGGAGAGCCCACAACTACAGCTGCGATGGCGTGTTCGGCACCATCGAGCGCACCCTGAACGAGGACTGCCTGCCGGTCCAGAGCGTCGTGACCAGCGCCGATGGCACGGGTGGGTCGGTGAGCACGTGGCAGTACAATGACGAGGGCCAGCCGCTCCTGCGGGAGAGGTGGACCAATGGGGTCTTCTCCCTGCGCCGCAGCTGGACCTACGCGGACGACGGCCAGCTCCTCCTTGCGGAGGAGGACAACGACGGGGACGGGGTGTTGGACTGGTGGGAGCGCTACACCTATGACGAGGAGGGGCGGACCATCCTCCACGAGGTCGACGAGGACGGTGACGGTGCCCCGGACCAGGTGGAGCAGTGGGTCTACGACGAGGACGGCACCCTGGTCCTGGAGAGCGAGGACACCGACGGCGACGGCGTGCCGGAGCGCTACAAGACCTACGACCCCTGGGGAGAGCTCCTCGAGGAGTACTATGAGCGCGACGGGTCAGCGACCTGCTCCTACGAGCGGCAGTGTAGCTGGGACCCCACCGGCCTGGCCCGCACCTGCACGGTGGACCATCGGTGCAACGGCGTGGACGGCATGCAGTGGTACACCTACGACCGCCTCGGCCGACTGCTGCACCTCGAAGAGGACAGCCCCCTCGGCGGTGAGCTCGACAGGGAGCTCGTCAACACCTGGGGACCGACCGGGCACCTCAGCCGTCAGTGGGAGTCCACCTCCACACGAGGCACCGACGAGCGCACCTATGACGAGGCGGGGCGCCTGGTGGAGGAGCTCCACGCCACCTCCAGCGAGGAGACCTGGTCTTCCTCTGAGCGCTGGGCCTACGACCTCGACGGGCGCCTCATCAGCCGCGAGTACCACAGACTCTCCGGCTACGACCGCACCGAGCGGGAGCGCTGGTCCTACCACCCCGACGGCACCGTCGCCTCGACCTACGAGTCCATCACCAACTCCTACTTCACCGGCGAGACCACCCGACTCTTCGACCAGCAGGGCCGCCTCACCCAGCAAAAGGTCCAGAAGGAGGACCAGACCTACCGCTACCTCCTCCACCTCTGGTACGACGAGGCCGGCCGCCAGGTCCAGGGCCGCCTCGTGATCCCCCAGTACGCCACCGACGTCACCTTCCCCATCACCCACCCGGACGGCCGGGTCGGCGCCATCTCCTGGGACATCTGGGATGTCTACCAGACCTCGCGCGAGGGGGGCGGCTGGTCCGTCCACGGCCTGGAGCTCTACGACGCCGACGACCCCATGTACGAGAACTACCCCCTCCGGAGCCCGGCCTACGACAACGGGGTGCTGCGCTACACCGGCTTCATGCCCGCGGAGGTCTTGTTCCACAAGGACCGGGAGCACTATCGCTCGGGGCTGGAGCGCACGGTAACCAAGGTCTGCGACCTGGGCTTCGAGGACTGGGAGCTGCTGGAGTACGGCACCTTCTCTGAGGGCGGCCACCGCTACGACAGGACCGTCGAGGTCAACGAGTGCTGGGATCCGGCGGCGTCGGAGTACTCCTGGCGCTGGGTGTGTATGGAGTGAGCCGGACGGGCCGCGACCGCGCTCACCCCCGGCGACCGGCAGCCAGGGCGACAGCCCTCGCGCTGCCCCTACTGATGCGACTCCACCAGCGTCGGGTTGGCCGTCGACAGCCAGCGCCAGGCCAGGCAGTGCGGGGGCTCGGTCACCGGCACCCCCACCACGTCGCCATCCTCGGCGTGGCCGGCGAGCACCTTGGCCTCGGCCACCGAGATGCCCTCGGGCTCCCCCACCTCGAGGAGCTCCACGATCTGCCTGCGGCCGTTGTCCCAGCGCACGTCCCGCCCCGGGCTGGTCGAGGCGATGACCTGCCAGAGATCCTTGAACACCCGCTCCTGGTTGCCCCGGTCGCCGGCACGGGCGCCCGCCTCGGCGATGCGCATGCGGTCCTGCTCGTCGGCGAGGCGCAGCCAGAGGTCGGCGCGGCGCACGGTGCCGCGACCGCGGAGCTCCACGTCGGCGCCCACCTGCACCGAGAGGAAGAACACCAGGTCCACCATCCGCTGCAAGGGGACCTCGGGGTTGATCTCGAGCTGAGCCTTGAGGGTCTGCTCCGCCGCGTTCACCAGGATGCGCAGGGGGAGCGCCTTGAGGGAGAGGGGCGAGGGCCCGTTCTGCTCGAAGGGCTCGCCCTGGTGGGTCAGCCAGTCGGCGATGACGTCGACCCCAGGGGCCGGACTCCGCGACGGGAAATCGAGGGTGAAGGTCAAGGGGACCTCTGTTCCAGAGAGTGGCTCCTCCGCTGGCCGACTCCGAACCCACGGTCCCCCTCACCGCACCTCCCGCCAGTCACGCCCGAGCAAGGGAACAATATCGCACATCTGTCTCAGCCTGGAGTAGACCCGATCCCCCACCCGGTCGACCAGGTTCACCTGCGTGGTCGCGTCTTTCACCACCGCCAGGCGGTCGGTGCGGCGGCCGGTGGGGCGCCCCGGGGGGTAGTTGGTGGTGGCGAGCACGGTGGAGGCGGCGTCGTAGCGGCGGGAGTTCAGCTCGTCGAGGACGGTGCCCTCCCACTCGGTGTTGCGCCCCTTGCCGAGCTCGTCGATGGCGAGCACCCGCACCTTCGTGAGCGGGTCGAGGAGGTCGGAGGAGCCGCCGCGCCGGTCGAAGGTGCCCTTGAGGTCGGAGAGCAGGAGGGAGAACTCCGCGAAGCGCACGCTCACCCCGCGGTGGAGGGCGAAGTGCTGGAGCAGGGCCACCATCAGGTGGGTCTTGCCTCGCCCCACCTTCCCGAACAGGACCAGGCCGCGGTTCTCTGCGCGGGGGTCGTAGTCCTTGCGCCACTGCATCACCTTGTGGAAGGAGGACAGGTTGTCCTCGTCGTCGGGGCGTGACCCATCATCCAACCACGGAGGCGAAATCTCCCCGACAAGGTGATCCAGCCGCGAGGAGGTCCCCATGGTTCCACATCGCAAGGTCACCGACGAACATGAAGCGCGGGCACTGCTCGCTGAGGCCGAAGCTCACGGCCTGACCGCAGGCCAGTGGGCTCGCAGGCATGGCGTCGACGGGCGCTCCCTGAACGCCTGGCGCATCAAC
>JAFGVK010000156.1 GCA_016938035.1 Deltaproteobacteria bacterium
AACAGCTGAAATTCGCACCTTGTGAGACGGTCCGGCTGATTGACCGGTGCCATCATCGTCTCGCTCAGGCATGCTGTCCCCGCACGGGCGCAGCGTCCGATCAACCAGGGGGAGAGGGGGCGGCACACCCCCTGTGGGGCTTTGGAGGGGGGACGCGGTCACCGCCCCAACGGGGGACACGAAGGAGGGCGAAGCCCCCTTGCCGGAGCCTGAAGGCCGTCGGCAATCAGGATCTCAGCGCGCTGGCAACGCCCTCTCCCTCCGCCAGCTCAGCGAGCCGTGAGCAGACCTTGGGCCAAACGATGATCATGGCCATCGGTGCGGTCGGGTGGTAGGGGACGCGGCGCGACGATAGGCTTCAGCCAGGAGAACCGATGCTCAACGCCTTTGTCGCAGGGACCGGCGCCTTCCTCCCGCCTCGCGTGGTGACCAACCACGAGCTGATCACCGACTTTGGGGTGGACACCACCGACGACTGGATCCAGCAGCGCACAGGCATCCGAGAGCGCCGCTTCGTCGAAGAGGGTGTCGGGACCTCGGATCTCGCCCTGGAGGCGTCTCGCGTGGCCATCGCGAAGGCGGGGCTGGAGGCGGCTGAGATCGACCTGATCGTCTACGCCACCCTCTCGCCAGAGTGGGCCTTCCCGGGGGGTGGGGTGCTGCTCCAGGAGAAGCTCGGGCTGCCACAGGCGGGGCGCTTCGTCCCGGCCCTCGACGTGCGGGATCAGTGCTCGGGCTTCCTGTACGGGCTCGGCACCGCCACCGCGATGGTGCGGTCCGGGGCCGCCCGCAACGTGCTGGTGGTGGGCACCGAGATCCACTCTACCGGGCTCGATCTGAGCGCCCGCGGCAGGGCGGTCGCCTCCCTGTTCGGCGACGGTGCCGGCGCGGTGGTGATCGCGGCGACGGAGGCCGATCGCGGGGTCCGCACCTGGAGGCTCGGCGCCGACGGCCGCTACGCGGACGTGCTCACCCAGCGGATCTGGGACATCAGAAAGCGACCGTTTATCCATCGCAATTCCGAGGGGTTGGGCGTGGTCCCGCCCGAGGATATGTACGCCCAGATGAACGGCAGGCTGGTCTTTCGCCACGCGGTCACCAGGCTGCAGGAGGCGCTGGAGGGCGTGTGCGGGGAGGAGGGCATGGCCCCCAAGGACCTGGATCGGGTCTACTTCCACCAGGCGAACCTGCGCATCAACCAGCACGTCGCGGAGCGCCTGGGGCTGGACCCCGCCAGGGTGCCGTCCAACATCGAGCGATACGGAAACACCACCGCCGCCACCCTGCCGATCCTCCTCGCGGAGGAGGAGGCAGCGGGTCGGCTGGAGCGGGGTATGAGGGTGGGGCTCGCGGCCTTCGGGTCCGGCTTCACCTGGGGAGCGGCCATTGTTGACTGGTAAGACCCTCTGGATCGCGGCGCTCACCCTCGCGGGCTGCGCCCCGGTCAGCGCGACCTTGAGCCCCCCAGGGTGGCTGGAGGATCCTGTCACCCCCGTGGACACCGGCGACACCGGTGACACGGGCCTCCCGGTGGAGGACGAGCCGGTGCGGTGGGTGGGCGAGCGCGCCTTCACCTTTGACTGGTGCGAGGACACGGTCTCCGAGGCTGGGGTGGAGATCACCGCCGATCCCGAGTGGGCCGACGCGGTGAGCACCTGCGGCCAGTGCCAGCAGGTGTTCTTGGTCGAGATGTCGCCGGAGTCGCTCTGTCAGGGGGTGGTCCCGCTGGAGACGCCGGCGATCCGCGGTCTGATCTGGGGTGAGCACGGCGCGGACATCTACGCGATCTCAGAGGCGGACGGCGGCTGGTCGCGCGCCCTGCTGGCCGAGGCCCGGCGGGTGGGGAGCACCGGCCTGGAGTATCACTACAGCGATGCGCTCTGGGGATCGGTGTACGATGTCCAGGGAACCGCCACCATCGAGTGACCATGCTGCAGCTCACCCTCTACTCCAGCGAGGACGGAAAATTCCTCGCCCGTATCGTCGACAGGGGCACCAGGGCCTTCGTCCTGGACTACGGTGTGCCCCAGGTCATCGGCGACGCCGCCCAGCGGGTGCAGCACGGCTTCACGATGTGGCAGCACGGGCAGCTCATCTCGGCCCACCCAGAGGATCCGCACCTGCTGCGTCACCTGGCGGCCTTCTACGCCAACGAGGGCATGCTGGTGTTCTTTGAGGAGCCGGACTGGCCCGGCAGGGCGGACGACGAGAGCTCGGTGGAGCTCCAGCCGGGCCTGCAGGTGCTGCGCGGACGGGACGAGGACGAGCACAACGAGGCGCTGGAGGACGGGGACACTGAGCTGCTGTCGCTGGCGGATCTCCCGGACGCCTCGGACGCGCTGGAGCAGGATCTGGAGCTGGACGAACTCTTGGACGCACCCCTGCGAGACCTGGGAGACGAGGACCTGCTCACCGAGGAGCGCCCCTGGCTCGAACAGAAGATGCGCGAGCGCGAGGCCACCCGCCTACCAGATTTGGGGGCAGGGGACTTGCCCACCGAGCTGCTCGGCGAGGAGGCGGAGCTGGGGGGCGGTGACCTGCCCACAGAGATCCTGGGGCCGGACGACGAGGACTGAACACCGGAGGCCTACCGATGCGGACCGCGCTGTTGTTGATCCTGACCCTGGCCGCTTGTATCCCCGACAGCGACGAGGTCGTCGAGGCCCCCGAGGCCCCCTGGCCCGAGTGGGCCTTTCACCACTGGGTGTGGGAGAACGAGAGCACCGATCAGAGCGCCACCGCCCTGGTGGACGGCTTCCTCGACCACGACATCCCGGTAGGCGCGGTGATCATCGACTCGCCCTGGGCCACCGGCTACAACACCTTTGATTTTGACCCCGCCAGGTTCCCGGATCCCGCGGCATTTATCGACGGAATGCACCAGCGCGAGGTGCGGGTGCTCCTGTGGGTGGTGCCGGGCATCAACGTGGAGGTGGAGGAGCTCTACACCTACGGGGCGGAGCGCGGCTATTTTATGCAGGCCAACGCGGACTCCGGTCCAAAGGTTGTCTCGTATTGGAAGGGCGAGGCCAGCCTGATCGACTTCTTCAACCCCGAGGCGGTGAGCTGGTGGCACAGCCTGGTCGACAAGGCCCTGGTGTTCGAGCCGGACGGCTGGAAGTGCGATGGCCTGGACTACTCGGCGGTGCTGGCGCCCTACTCGCCGGGGCTGGGGCGCAGCGTGGGGCGCCTGGAATACTCTCACGCCTACTACCGCGATTTCTTCGACTACACCCGCGCACAGCTCGGGGAGGACCGCCTTATCACCGCCCGCCCGGTGGACAATTACGGCGCCGACGTAGGGGGAGATCTGGCTGCCTTCGCCCCGGTCGACATCACCTGGGCCGGCTGGGTGGGGGACCAGGATCCAGATTTTGGAGGGCTCCGCGCTGCGCTGAACAATATGTATCACTCGTCTGAATACGGCTATGTGGCGTTTGGATCGGACATCGGCGGCTTCCGCACCCTGGACGACAACCCGCTTGGGCGAGAGAAGGTGCCCTTCGTCCGCTGGGCGCAGGTGGGGGCCCTCTGTCCGGTGATGGAGAACGGCGGCGCCGGTGAGCATCGCCCGTGGGTGTTCGACGAGGAGGCGGGTGAAATCTATCGAACCTTCGCCAAGCTGCACCACGCCCTGCTGCCCTACCTGATGGAGGAGGGGGGCGAGGCCTTCGCCGGTGGATACTCGCTGATGCGCTTCCAGTCCAAGGATCGGTATGACTGGCTGCTCGGCGACGACCTGTTTGTCGCCCCGATCCTGAGCGAGGAGGAGGAGGTCCAGGTGGTGTTCCCGGAGGGCGCGCGCTGGGTGTGGGCCTTTCACCCCGAGCAGGCCTTTGAGGGGGGAAACACCGCCTCTCTGGCGGTGCCGCTCGGGGAATTCCCGCTGTTCTGGCGCGAGGGCGCGGCGGTCTCTGAGGTGGTACTGGAGGCGCTGGGGAGCTAGCCCGGGGCTAGCTCTCTGACGCTCCAACGCGAGCGCTCACCCCACCGGGAGCTTCTGCGCCAGGCGGTCGTGGACCGCGTCGTGGAGCCGCATGCTCCCGTGCCTGGAGGTCTCCTGCGACTGCCCCAGCAGGCCCCACCAGTGCTGCGCCAGCAGGGCCAGATCGGGGTTCTCCTCGCGCGGGGTGGAGCGCGCCCACCCGTCCACGACGCGCACCTGAGCGTCCACCTGTGGGCGGGCGACGTCGGCGAGCCTGCGGAGCTGTCCGTTGAGCCGCCGGAGCTGGTCCAGGTGAGGGCTCAGCGGAACCCGGCTCGACTGCCGGAGGACGCTCATCCAGTCCCTCGGCGGCTCCAGCACCTGGGCGTCTGCCTGGATGCGCATCGCCGCCCTGCGGAAGATAGAGCCCAGCGCGGCAGGTCCCAGGGGCAGCACCGGCACCGCCCCAGCGTCGATCAGGATCGCCTCCGGGAGGGTGGGGAGCAGGAAATCCACACGGTACAGGTGAGAGACCAGGGTGTGTAGGGGAGAGGACAGGGGGATCCTGCCGCGCTGCAGCAGCACCCTGAGCCCGTGCGCGGTGCGGAAATGCTCCTGGAGCGCCCACGAGACCGGGGCCAGCTCCAGGGCCGGCAGCACCACCGACACGCGCCGCACCCCGCGTTCCAGCGGGCCCTGCAGCACCTCCATCACCATCACCCCGAGCCTAGCGGTGAGCACCGAGAAGTGCTCTGGATCCATGGACGGGATGCTGCTGGCGTCAAGCCAGGCGGTCTGGTCCAGGATCACGGTCTGGAGGGGCCAGTGAGGCTTGCAGCACCTCAGCCGCTCGACCGCTCTGGCGAAATCCAAGCTCGCGCTGAGCGTCGGCGCCCCCAGCACGACCAACAGGTCTTGTCGTTCCATAGGCCCTCCCGGTGCGTCACCTCAACATCATGCTCTCACAATTATTGTGAAGATTGGGAGGTGGTGGGCCTGGGGGGGGCCTCTGATCAGGGCGGGGCCGGGCTTTCAAGCGATGCCCGCGCCCGATCTTGGTAGCCGTCCCGGGAGTAGTCGCAGGCGCGCGAGGGATCCTGAAGGAGTAAACTGACATGCGTCAGATCTACCCTGTCCGTGGGGATACGGGCAGGCATGGTCGCCACCGTGCGAAGGGTCTCCAGCCCGTGGGCGAGGCGGCGCGCGTCGTCTCGCTGCTGCCCCATGCACACCTCGGTCACCCCCAGCTCCTTGAGCACCTGGATCTGTCCCGGCGCCGCGGCGTCCGCCCGCTGGAGGTAGGCCAGCGACTTGTCCAGATCGCCCCTGACGCCAGCGACCACCTCGACGATCCACCAGTCGGGCACCAGCCGGTAGAAGATCCCCAGCGCCAGCAGCGGGTGGGAGGGCACGTCCTCCTCCCCTGCGATGCTCCGGTACTGGAGGCCGCTGTTTACGGTGTAGAGCAGGTCCGACTCGATCTCCGCGGCGGAGAACAGCGAGGCCATCACCCCCTCGGTGGTCGCCAGTCGCCCCAACCCCAGGCTGCGGCAGAACACCAGGTGCGGATCGCCTGGGTTGTAGCGGAGCCCCTCCTCCACCTGCGCCAGCATGTCCCGGTAGTAGGCCAGCCGCTCCCGCTGGTCCGAGGCCGCAGAGAAGCCGCTCTCGCCCAGCTCGAAGCGGAAGCGGAAGCGCATGAAGGCCAGGTTGGGGTCCTCCGGGTGCTCGCGCAGGAGCGCCTCGCAGCTGGCGAGCCCCTCCCGATACCGCCCCAGGTGGTAGTCCTCCTCTAGGGCGTAGTGAGGAGAGGCAGGGGTGACCTGCCCCACGCTCGGGGCGCCGAGCGCGGCGGTCACCAGGAGCCAGAGCGCTAGCACTAGAACAGCCTGTTGATCCCGTTGAGCGCCGCGACCCGATAGGCCTCGGCCATCGTGGGGTAGTTGAAGGTGGTGTGGACGAAGTAGTCCAGGCTGTTGGCCGGACCCTTCTGGGCCATGATCGCCTGCCCGATGTGGATGATCTCAGACGCGGCCGCGCCGAAGCAGTGAATCCCAAGGATCTCGCGGGTTTCACGGTGAAAGAGCAGCTTGAGCATCCCTACCGTCTCGCCGGTGATCTGCCCCCTCGCGAGGTGGCGGAACTGGGCCCTGCCGACCTCGTAGGGGACCTTGGCCTGAGTCAGCTCGCGCTCGGTTCGACCCACAGAGGAGATCTCCGGGCTGGTGAAGATGCCCGTGGGGATGTCCTCTACCAGGGCGTAGTCGGCGCCGTTGTCGAGGATGTGGGTGGCCGCGAAGCGCCCCTGATCGTAGGCGGCGCTGGCGAGGGAGGGCCAGCCCACCACGTCGCCCACCGCGTAGATGTGCGGCACGTTGGTCTGAAAGCTGGGGCCCACAGGGACCCGCCCCCTACCGGCGTCGTACTCCACCCCCGCCTTCTCCAGGTCGAGCCCCGCGGTGTTGCCCGTGCGGCCCATGGCGTAGAGGAGCACGTCGGCCTTGATGCGCTTCCCGCTCTTCAGGTGCAGGATCACCCCGTCGTCCCGGGTCTCGATCCGATCGGCCTCCTCGTCGTGGCGGATCACCACCCCCTGATCGCGCAGGTGGTAGGCGAGGGCGTCGATGATCTCGTCGTCGAGGAAGGCGAGCAGCTTGTCGCGGGTGTTGACCAGGTCCACCTTCACCTGCAGGGCGCGGAAGATGCTGGTGTACTCGCAGCCGATCACCCCCGCCCCGTACACGATCATCGTGCGGGGGTTGAAGTCCATGGTGAGGATGGTGTCTGCGTCGCGGACCCTGGGGTGGCCGAAGTCGACCTCAGGCGGCCGCCAGGGGCGGGAACCCACCGCCAGGATGATGTTCTCCGCCTCCACCACCTGCTGCACCCCATCGGGTCCGGTGATCAGCAGGGTCCTGGGGGTGAGGAAGGAGGCGTGCCCCTCGATGATAGTGACGCGGTTGCGGTCGTAGAAGGTCTGCCGCAGGTTGGACTGGTCCTGGATCACCGCGGTGGTGGCCTGCATCAGGTCGACGAACCCGATCCCAGATCCCGAGCACATCCGGGACAGGATGGGGTCGGACGCGAACCGGTGGAGCCGCTGCACCCCCGCTCGGAGGGCTTTGGAGGGGATCGTACCCCAGTGGGTGCACCCGCCGCCTACCCGGACGTAGCGCTCCACCACCGCCACCCGCTGCCCGGCCTTGGCCAGCTTCATCGCGGCGCCCTCGCCGCCGGGACCGGTCCCCACGATCACTGTGTCGAATTTGTGCTGCTGCATGGCGTCCTCGCTGCTGCGGCCCCTGTAACGGGTGGCGCGCCCCATGGGACAGTCAGGATCCGTGAGGTCGATCGCGCTCCGCCCAATGGATGAGCTGCCAGGCGATGTCGAAGCGCGACTGCTTGGTGTTTGCGCCGAGCACCACCACCCCCAGCCGCCGGCCGGAGCTGGTGCGCCCTGCGGTCGCGTAGCAGTAGCGCGCGGTGTCGGTGTAGCCGGTCTTCGCGGCGAGGGTCTCCCAGCGGTCGCGCAGGCGGTTGGTGGTCCCCAGGCGCCGCTTCCCCTTGGGCCGGTCGATCTCCCAGAACGGGGCGCTCGCCGCAGCGGCGAGGTCGGGGTGGGCAGCCACCGCGACCACCGCCTTGAGCATGTCGCGCGCGGTGGCCATGTTGTCGTCCTCCAGCCCCGAAGGGTCCGCCCAGGTGGCGGCCCCCATCCCCAGCTCGCTGGAGACCTCGTCCATCCGGTCGATGAAGGCGTCGTAGGAGAGCCCCGCCAGGGCGGGGAAGGCCATGGCGCCCCTGTTGTCCGAGGCCACCAGCGCCGCCCCTAGGTACTCCCATCCCTCGTGGCAGCTCCCTGTGTCGAAGCGCGACTTGGCCCCTGGGCGGCTCGGCCACTGCTCGTAGCTGACACACAGCTCCTCGGTCAGGTCTGGCTGGGCGGAGGCGAGGGCCAGCCCGGACACCATCTTGGTGAGCGAGGCGACGGGGTAGGGCGCGTCGGCGTTATAGGCGTAGAGCACCTCGCCGCGGTCCAGGTCCGCGACGATGGCCGCCCTCGCCCTCACCCGCGGGGGGCTGCCCTCTAGGGTGCCGTCCCCATCGAGGTGTTCGAGCACCCACAGCTCCTCCGCCTGCTCCTCGGGGAACCAGCTCGGGGAGGTCCAGGGGAGGTCGGCGGGGGGAGCCCAGGCAGCCACCGCGGAGGTGTCCGAGGTGTTCAGGGCGAGGTGGAGCAGGATCAGCGCCAGGGCGCCGTTCAGCGTGCCCAGCAGCACGTGGTGACGGGAGGGTGTCATTGCGGGGGAGCCCGGGGGCAGGGGGAGGGTGGGGGGGGACCCCATTGTACCGCAGCGCAATCTCCTGTGCACGTCCGGGAGATAGGAAGCCTCGCGCAGGCTACACTGTCCCTCTAGGAGGTCGCGATGTCCCTGTTCCTCTCTGCGTTCATCCTGCTGGGGTGCAAGGATCCCGAGGTGGTGGTCCCAGAGCACAACCTGCTCGGGATCAGCGTCGCCCCTGTGGACGCGCTGGTGGCCAAGGGCGGCGAGGTGCAGTTTGTCGCCAAGGCCTACTACGAGGACTACTCCTCTGAGGTGATCACCGATCAGGTGAGCTGGGAGAGCACCGATCCACGCACCCTGAGCGTGAGCAGCGCCGGGCTGGGGAGGGGACTGGAGGAGGGGGAGGCCTCGGTGGTGGTGTCCCTGGACCCCGAGCACACCACCAGGGTGGACGTCCGGGTGAGCGGCTCGCCGGTGACCGCGTTGACCCTGCGCCCCGCCTCGATGGAGCTCCACCCCGGCGACAGCGCGCAGATCGAGGCGGTGGCCCGCTTCGAGGACGGCACAGAGGGGAACATCGCGGGGAGCTGCGCCTGGTCCTCTGACAACGCCGCCTCCGCGACGGTGGACGGGGCTGGCGCGGTGGACGCCCTGCGCCCGGGCGAGGCGGTGATCCACGCCGCCTGCGCAGGCTCGATGGGGGGTGACGCGAGCGTGGTGGTGGTCGAGGAGGAGGCGGTGCTGCCGCTCCCCGATCTGCAGGTGACCGGCTTTGAGGGGGTCGGCGTCGATGGGGTCGTGCTCTACGAGGTGGAGGTCAAGAACCGGGGGCAGGGGCTGGCCGGGAGCTTCTACCTGGACCTGGTGCTGGACTCCCCCTCCGCCCCCGGACAGGATCACGACCTGGACGGGCTGGAGTGGGTGTCCAGTCTGGGAGCGGGGGAGTCGGTCACCAAGACCATCGAGGTGGACGGGGTGAGCCCCGGAACCTACCGCTCCTGGGTGATCGCCGACCCCGACAGGTGGGTCGATGAGTCCGACGAGGGCAACAACGTCGGTGGCCCCCTGTCCATTTCCTTGAGCGCCACCGCGCTCCCCGACCTGGCGGTGGTGAGCTTCGACGCGATGTCCGATGGGCGCGACACCCTGTATTGGATCACGGTGGAGAACCGCGGGGAGGTCGCCTCGGCAGACTACTGGGTCGACGTCTTCAAGGACCGGAACGACGCGCCCGCGGTGGGCGAGCTGGGGCAGCTCTACGCCAACATGCCGGGGCTGGATCCCGGCGAGCAGGTGGACCTGGAGTTCGACTACGCGGGCGGCCCTGGGGTGGACGGCTGGTTCTCGTGGGTGCTGCTGGACTCCCAGGGATCAGTGCACGAGCTGGACGAGGACAACAACGCGGAGATGGTGCTGGTCGAGGTCTGGTGAGCCGGAGCCGCCTGCCGCGCTGCTCGGTCCGGAGCGCGGTCTGCGCCCTCCTCACGGCAGGGTGACCGCAGGGAGGGGCGGTCACGGGCCAGAGGCCTAGCGCATTCTGTGCGGCCCCTGAGCGAGACGGCCACCCCGGAGGGTGGCCGCGTAGGGCGCTCGTCGGGCGACCTACTCCTCGGTGGCCATCACGTCGTCGATGAGCCAGCCCAGGCCGCCGTTGTTGTTGGCGTCCATCGAGTCGAAGCGGAACCTGAGGCGGATGACCTGCCCGCCGTAGCCGTCCAGGCTGGCGTAGCCCATGTCATAGGAGGAGGAGGTGCTCTCCTTCTCCCACACCGCGGTCCAGTCGGCGAAGTCGCCGCCCTCGGTGGAGACCTCCAGCCAGGCGCGGTCGGTGCCCGCGCCGGACTCCACGTCGAGGATCTGCTCCCAGAGGAGGGCGGGGGCGGCGACGCCGTCCAGGTCGTACTTGGGCGAGGTGAGCGTCCCAGAGACCCTGCCCCCGTTGTCGTAGTTGAGGGTGTCGTCGATGCCGAACCACCACGCGTGGGTGCCCGACGAGGCCTCGGTGACGGCCAGGTGGAAGAGCCCGGTGCCGACCCAGCCGGCGTCCCCGTCTTCAAAGTCCACAAAGCGCTCCCAGGGGAGGGCGGGCTCGTCGTCAACAGCGCTCTGCACCGTGGCCGAGATGGTGCTGGAGACCTCTGCGAGGTTTCGGGACTCGTCCTCGGTGCGGATCGCGAACCAGTAGGTCTTCCCTTCCTCCAGGCCTGAGACCAGCACCGCCTCGTGGCTGCCCGGGCTCTGGGGACCGCCCACCGCGACCGCGTCACACGCGTAGAAGTCGTCGGCGGTGAAGGCGTGGTCGCAGACCCGGAGGTCGTACTTCGCGGCGAGGCCGTCGTCACCGTCGTCTCCGGGGGCCGTGAAGCCGAGGGTGATCGAGTCGGGCCCGATGGCGTCGATCTGCAGGTCCTTGACCTCGGCAGGGGCGGTGTGGTCGGCGGTGTAGCCGCCGCCGAAGGTGAGCCCCTGGTACAGCTCGCGGAACTCCTTGAACGGGAGCTCGAAGATGCCGTCGTCCACCCCGTTGCCCGGGGGTTCCACCTCGGCCCAGGGGTTGCGCAGGGTGACGAAGTAGCCGCCCTGGTCGTCCTTGCGGGTGTCGAGCACTGAGTAGGCGTGGAAGGCGTAGATGTGCTTCCCGGTGTAGTCCACTCCGTCGTCCTCGCCGAAGGTGCCGGCGACCACCGGGCGGTGGCCGTCCACCGCGCTGCGGATGGTGGCGTACATCGTGGTGTCGTTGAGGTACTTGATCTTGCGGTAGTTCGCCGTGGAGCCGCTCAGGGCCTGCATCACGTCGCCGGCCCAGCCGCCCTCCCCGATGGTGGAGTAGCCGCCGTGCCACTGGGAGTAGGCCTTCTCGACGAGCGAGACCCACCACTCCTCGTTGTTGACGCGGGTATCGGTGGAGCGCGCGTAGGTGACCTTGGATCCCTTGCGGACCAGGTCGCCGTCCACCTCGATGTCCTGCGGGTTGCCCCAGGCGTCGTAGAAGCGCACCACGAAGTGGGTGGTGAGGCCGTTGGCGTCCTTCACGTCCCGGATCATGCCGTCGCGGAGGATGCCGTCCCCGTCCGAGTAGACCGCGGCGGAGAGGGCCGCCACGAAGAAGCAGTCGCCGATCGCGCCCTGCTCCACGTCGTCGAAGCTGATGGCGCCCTCTGCCTCCAGGGCGTCGAGGAGGGCGCCGCGACCCGAGGAATAGTCGTAGGCCGCGTGCTCGTTGAGGGGGGCGGGGTCCTCCAGATCGCGCATCGCCGACAGGTCCATCCCGATGGGGAGGCTGGACTCCTCGATCTCGTAGTCCTCGCTCTGCACGTTGACGCCGGGGATCCAGAGGGCCTCGGGGATGGGGGGCGGCTCCTCGACCACCACCTCACCCTTCCGGAGCATGGTGAGCGACGGGGAGTAGGCGTCTCCGCCAGCGGTGCAGCCGGCCAGAAGCGAGGCGGAGAGGGCGAGAAGGGCGGAGGAAGATCGCATGGTAAACCTCGGGAATGCTGGCCACGTCATAGCCGCCTGCCCCTCTTCCGTCCAGATCCTCCCCCGCGCGTTATACAGGCGCCCCACGAGAACCCAAGCCCAGGAAGGACTTGACATGAGCCACGACAAATACACCGGCATTGAGACCCTCGCGATCCACGCAGGGCAGTCTCCAGACCCCATCTTCGGCTCTGTGGCGCCGCCGATCTACCAGACCTCCACCTTCGCCTTCGAGACCCCCGAGCAGGGCGCCCGGCGCTTCAAGGGGCAGGAGGACGGCTTCATCTACACCCGCATCGGGAACCCCACCATCAAGATGCTGGAGGACAACGTCGCGGCCCTCGAGGGCGGCGGGTCCGGCGTCGCGACCGGCTCGGGCATGGCCGCGATCTCGGTGGCCTTCCTCTCTGAGCTCGCCAGCGGCGACCACGTCGTGATGTCGGACACCGTGTACGGCCCCAGCCGCCTGCTCCTCGAGCACGAGCTGAAGCGCTTCGGGGTGGAGTCCACCTTCGTGAACTCGGCGGATCTGGACAAGGTGCGCGCGGCCTTCCGCCGCAACACCAAGATGGTCCACATCGAGACCCCCACCAACCCCACCCTGCAGATCACCGACGTGCGCGCGGTGGCAGAGCTCGCCCACCAGCACGGCGCGCTGCTGATGGTCGACAACACCTTCGCCTCGCCGATCCTCCAGCGCCCCCTCGACCTGGGCGCGGACATCGCGATGCACTCGATGACCAAGTACATCAACGGGCACGGGGACGTGGTCGCCGGTATGCTCGTGGCGCGGGACCCCGCCCTGTTCAAGCGCCTGCTCGCCACCAGGGTCAAGTGGGGCTTCAACATGGACCCCCACCAGGCGTGGCTGGTGCTCCGCGGGGTCAAGACCCTGCACCTGCGGGTCCGGGCGGCCCAGGAGAACGCCAAGGTGATGGCCGCCCTGATCGAGGGGCACCCGGCGGTTGAGAAGGCGATTTACCCCGGCCTGACCTCGCACCCGCAGTACGCGCTGGCGCAGGAGCAGATGAAGGGCCCCGGCTCGATGATCACCTTCTACCTGAAGGGTGGGCTGGCGGCGGGCGTGAAGCTGATGAACACCGTCGAGATCCCCGCGCTCGCCGTGTCACTTGGTGGGGTCGAGAGCCTGATCGAGCACCCCGCCTCGATGACCCACGCGGGCCTGTCCGACGCCGAGCTGGAGGAGACCGGGATCACCGCGGGTCTCGTCCGCCTCGCGGTGGGCGTCGAGACCCTCGACGATCTGCTCGCCGACATGAAGAACGCGCTGGACAGCCTGCTGTAGCTGGACATCCCCGCTTGGCGGGGTGAAGGATCCTCGGGGGACGGCTCCCCCGAGGAGGTCCCATGGGCGAGCCTCAGATCAGGACCCGCGTGGTCGCGATGTTCTACGCGGGCGGAATTATCGGCCTCTTTATCAGCAAGCGCGCGGCGCTTGAGATGAAGATCCACGAATTCAACCGCAAGGGCTACAGGCTCCGCCACGTCCTGCCGTCCAAGACGGGAGTCTTCATCGGGCTGCTCCAGACGGCGTGCCTGATGGTGACCCTGTTCCTGTGGGCGCCAGAGCCCGGTGAGACGCTGGTCTTTGAGAAGATGGAGTAGCGCACCTGGGCAGCCTTTCGCGGTGGCGTGCGGCACACGGTCCCTCAAGGCGGGACCGTGCGCGCCCGAAGGGGGCCCGGAGGTCACCGATGACCCTGCTGCACAAGCTCTACGCCGCCCTGTCACTGCTCGTCACCCTGGGGGCGCTGTTCCTGGTGCTCGCCTCGGTGGCCCTGGGTCAACGGGAGCAGGCCTTCCTCCAAGAGGCCGGCCGCGAGGTGGAGGGGCGCCTCAACGCGGGGGTGGCGCTCACCTCCCAAGGTGCCCTTGACCAGGCGCTGGCCTACGCGGGCGATGCTGAGGTGATCGAGGCTTTCTCCCTTGCGAATCGCGGTGACATCGGCGTGGACGAGGATCCGGTCGTGGAGGCGGCGCGCAGGCGACTGCGCGCTCACATCGCCAGCCAGCGGCGGACCTGGGAGCGGCAGCGAGGCGGTGAGCTGCGGGTCCACTTCCACCTCCCCACCTCGCGCAGCTTCCTGCGCGCATGGAAGGACGATCAGCGCACATCGGACGATCTGTCCGCGTTCCGCGCCACCCTGAACGTGATGGCGAAGGAGCACCAGCCGATCGTCGGGCTGGAGGTGGGGAAGGGGGGCTTCCTCCTCCGCGGTATCGCGCCGATTGAGTCGGAGGCGGGGCAGTACCTCGGGACGGTGGAGGTCCAGCGCAACTACTCGGATCTGGTCGGCGAGCTCTCGGGGGACGTGCAGATCTACATGACCGCTGACCTGCTCAAGTTCGCCACCGACCTCCAGGACCCGACAAAATACCCCGTGGTTGGGGGGCGCTTCGTCCGGGTGTCCAGCGAGGGGGACTGGGTCCCACCTGCCTCCCTCCTGGCCGAGGGCGTCTCTGGGGGGGCGGTGATCACCTCGACGGCGCGCAACCACTTCGCCTTCCCTATCGCGGACTACTCCGGGGAGACCGTGGGTGTCGCCGTGGTGAGCGCCGATCAGTCCTCGCTGCAGCGGGCCATGTCCCTCCTCCGCCTCCTCGGGGTGGTCGGCGTGAGCCTGTCGGTCCTGGCGGTTGCTTCCGGGGGGTGGTGGCTGGTGTCGGTCAACGTCCTCAGGCCGGTGCGGTCCATGACCCAGATGGCTCGGGCCATCGCGGGGGAGGGGGCAGACCCGGAGACCCGCCTGCAGGTCAGGGGGAGGGACGAGCTGGCGGAGCTTGGGGTGGGGTTCAACCTGATCCTGGACAAGATCAGCGCCCTGGTCGCCGAGAGCCAGGTGCTGGCGCAGCACCTCAAGCACCTGCCGCTTCCGGTCGTCGAGATCAACAGGGACTTCTCGGTCGCCTTCGCGAACGACGCGGCGCTCAAGCTGCTGGGGAAGACCGCAGATCAGTGCGTGGGGACCAAGTGCTACGAGCTGTTCCGCACAGACGCCTGCCAGCGGAACTGCGCGGTGGAGCGCAGCATGAGAGAGAAGCGAGAGATCGCCGACGAGACGCGCGCGCACCTGTGGACGGGGACGGAGAACATCCCCATCCGCTACACAGGGGTGCCGCTGCGGGGGCCCTCGGGGGAGGTCACCGGGGCGCTGGACGTAGTGTCCGACCTCTCGGCGTTGTATGGGGTGCTAGGCGAGGTCCGCGAGGTCAGCGAGACCACCTCCAGGGCCTCTGAGGAGCTGGCGAGCGCCTCGTCGCGGATGAACGACGGGGCCCAGCGCATGGCAACCTCATCGGTGAAGTCCCGCCAGGCGGTGGAGGAGCTGGCCGACAACCTCGGGATCATCACCGCATCGACCGAAGAGATGAACCAGTCGGTGAGCAGCGTCGCCGCCGCGGTGGAGCAGATGACCTCCACCCTCGCAGAGGTCGCGGCCAACACCAGCGTCACCTCGCAGGTGGCGCAGCGGGTGGAGCTGCACACTAAGGACGCGATCCAGGCGATGGTGGCGCTGCAGAGCTCCGCGCGATCGATCGGGAGGGTGGTGGAGGTGATCGCGGACGTCGCAGGGCAGACCAACCTGCTGGCGCTGAACGCCTCCATCGAGGCCGCGAGCGCGGGTGTGGCGGGGCGGGGGTTCGCAGTGGTGGCCAACGAGGTCAAGGCTCTGGCCGGGCGAACGAGCGCCGCGACGGGGGAGATCCGCGATCAGATCGAGGCGATGCAGCTGGACACCACCAAGGTCGCCGAGGTGATGGCGGAGGTGGCGACGAGCATCACCGAACTGAGCGCGCTCTCACACGGGGTGGCGGCGGCGATGGAGGAGCAGTCCTCGGCGCTGGTGGAGATATCGAACAGCACCGCGCATGTCTCGTCCCTGGCGGATGGGGTGGCGCGTCAGGTCACGCTGGCCCACGAGCGCTCCATGTCCGCCCGCGCGGGTATCCAATCGGTCAGCGAGGGCGTCAGCAGGACCACCTCAGACATTTCAGTCGCGCGAGGCCAGGCCTCGGGCCTCTCGGAGCTCGCGGCGCGGCTGAAGGACAAGCTCACAGGCTTCAAGCTGCTGCGCTGAGGGCGTCCGCGCGCGTTCTCCTGGCCGTCCGCACTACTAATTCTCAAGCGACCGGTTGGTCGTCCGAATCGATGCCAACGGAGGTCTAGTATGACCCTTTTCTCAAAGTTCATCGTCATCATGGTCCTCCTGAGCGGGGGTGCCTTCGGGGTGGGGTTCTTGGGATCGGTGCTCCTGGAGCAGCGCGAGGCGGAGTTTGTTGAGGGGATCGGGGGTGACATCCAGAGCAGGCTGGAGCAGGGTATCGCGCTCACCTCCCAGGGCGCGGTGGACGAGGCGGTGCTGCTTGCCACGGATCCTGCGGTGGTGGGGGCCCTGCGCCTGGCTGCGAGCGGAGACCGTGAGGTCGAGGTGGATCCCTTCTCCGAGCGGGCTCGTCAGGACCTCAGAGCGCATTTCGGGCCGCAGCGGGCAGCGTGGAAGCGCACCCACGATGGCGAGGACCTGCGGGTCCACGTCCACCTCCCGTCGTCCCGATCACTGCTCCGCTTCTGGAAGGACAAGCAGAACAAATCAGATGATCTGAGGGCCTTCAGGGACTCGGTCAACCAGATCGCCAAGGACCATCAGGCGATCCGAGGTATCGAGGTTGGCCGAGGGGGCTTCGTCATCCGGGGGATCGCGCCCGTGGTGGACGCAGGGGATGAGTACCTTGGCTCGGTCGAGGTGCTGCGGGATTTCGATGGCCTGGCGGCGAGCCTGCCAGGTGACGTGGTCATCTACATGGAGCAGAGCCTGCTCGATGTGGCCACAGAGCTGCAAGATCCCACGGCGCACCCGGTGACCGGCGGACAGTTTGTGCTGGTGTCTGCCGAGGGCGACTGGCGCCCCAGCCTGGAGCGGCTCGTCGCTGGAAACGAGGCGCTGACGGTGTGGGTGTCGCAGGCTCAGAACCACGCGGCCTTCCCCATCCACGGCTGGAATGGTGAGGCGGTTGGGGTGGCGGTGGTCACCGTCCCCTACACCACCCTTCAGGGTGGGATCGACACGGTCCGGAGCGTGGGGTTCTGGGTGCTGATCGGGGGGCTGCTCTCGATGTTCGGGGGCGGATACTGGCTGGTACAGGTCAACGTCCTCCGGCCTGTCCGGCAGATGACGCAGGTCGCCCGGGACATCGCCGATCAGCGGGCGGACCTGAGCAACCGCATCCAGGTGGCGCGGCGCGACGAGCTGGGGGCCCTGGCGGATGGCTTCAACCGCATCCTCGACCGCATCGTGGTGATGGCGCGCGAGAGCGCGGTGCTCGCGGGCCACCTGCAGGAACTGCCCCTGCCGGTGCTGAAGATGAACAAGCAGTTCGAGGTGATCTTCCTCAACCAGGCGGCGGTGGACCTGATCGGGAAGCCGGCGGAGGAGTGCGTCGGAAAGCGCTGCTATGACCTGCTCAGGGCGGGGCACTGCCAGCACAACTGCGCCGTCGAGCGCTGTATGGCGACCGGCGCGCTGACCACCGACGACACCAGGGTCGGGCTGTCGAGCGGCAAGGCGAACATGCCCGTACAGTACGCTGGGCTGCCGCTGTTCAACGAGCGGGGTGAGGTGGAGGGGGCGCTTGAGGTGGTCACCGACCTGAGCAAGCTGTACGACATCCTCGGCAACGTCCGAGATGTGTCCGCCTCGGTGCTGGACGCCTCGCAGGACCTGGAGGGCTCAGCGGGGAGCCTGGACGCCAGGTCTGAGCACATGGCCTCCTCGACGGCCTCGGGCGAGCGCGCGGTCTCCGATCTCACCGCCAACCTGGGTGAGATCACCGCCGCCGCGGTCGAGATGACCGTCGCGGTCAACAGCGTCGCCTCCGCGGTGGAGGAGATGACGTCCACCATCTCTGAGGTGGCCCACAACACCGCGACCACCTCCAATGTCGCCTCCCAGGTGAACGAGCGCAGCAGGCTGGCGCACGAGGCGATCATGAGCCTCAAGGCGTCGGCTAACAGCATCGACAAGGTGGTCGACGTGATCTCCGCGGTGGCCTCGCAGACCAATCTGCTGGCGCTCAACGCCTCCATCGAGGCTGCTAGCGCGGGAGACGCAGGCAAGGGCTTCGCGGTGGTGGCCACGGAGGTCAAGGCGCTGGCGAACCGCACAAAGCTCGCGACGGGGGAGATCCGCACCCAGATCGAGCGGATCCAGGCGGACACCGCCAGGGCAGTGCACACGATGGAGGACGTGAGCTCCGGGATCCAGGAGGTCGCAGAGCTGTCCCAGTCCGTCGCGGCGGCGGTAGAGCAGCAGTCGGCCGCCCTGCGGGAGATCGCCCACAACACCTCGCAGGTGTCGGCCCTGGCAGACGGCGTGTCCGACCAGGTCACCATCGCCTACGAGCACTCTGGTGCGGTTGCGGAGGGGATCAGGGCGGTGTCCGCGGGCGTGGAACAGAACGTCGCCGACATCTCCGTCACTAGGGCGCAGGCGACGGGTCTCGCGACCCTCGCTGAGAAGCTGAGGGCCTCCCTCCAAGGTTTCCGGCTCTTGTAGGATGCCACCGGACACGATACCCAGAGCGGTGACCTTGGGGGCAGGATGAATCCCGCGGACATGAAGTACTTCCTCAGGCTCGTTCGGCGGGAGAGCTTCATCGACTACCTCGACCCGCTGGGTGAGACGGTCGAGGAAGCCTTCGCTAGGCGTCTGCTCTGGGCGGACGCTCACCGGGACGATCCCGCCTGTATGGACGAGGCCCAGTTCCTCTTGGTCCACACCGAGGCCCTTGGGGGGATCATCGGCCAGAAGCAGACGAAAGAGACCGAATTTCGCGCGAGTGGGCGCCTGCTGGAAGAGACGCCGGCCGCACCTCAGCTCCCCACCTTCGACCCAGAGGACGTGCCTCCTTCCCACGAGGAGCCGATGACCTGGCTCACCAGGATGGAGGACCTCACCCCGGTCACGCCGGTCCGCGCGTTCAGTGAGGGGCAGGAGGTCTCCGCCCCCGCCGAGACGGAGGAGCCGTACCTCCCCGTGGAGCTGCCGCCGCAGGCGGAGGCGACCCCAGGCTGTACCCCTGGTGGGAAGTGCAACGAGGGGCTGCTGGCCCGCATCCCGCACGCCGAGCTCTGGGGCCTCGCCGTGTTCCTCCTGCTGATCGGCGGCCTCGCCCTCTTCTCGCTGCTCTAGCCGCTGGCGCTCGGCGCTCCTGTCCACCGGGCGAAGGGCAGTAGGACATCAGGATCTCAGCGCGGAGGCAGCGCCCTCTCCCTCCGCCAGCACGGCAAGCGGTGAGCAGACCTTGGGCCAGACGATGATCATGGCCCGCTTGAGCGCGTGTCGCCCTCACTCGTGGGACCCGCCCATGCCCACGCGCGGCTGAGGGGCGCCTGGCTGCGGCGACACCGGTCAACCAGCCGGACCGTCTCACAGGACGCGCTCAGCGCTCCATAGGAACCATCCTATGAAGTTGCTCCTCGAGTCCTCCAGGCTGTGAACCTGCGCCGAGTCGCGAGGTGTGTCGGCGTGTGGCCGCCGTTCCCTGGGGAGGGAGCGTGCTATTGTGCGCGACGAGCGCAGGAACTAGGACCCGCGTCGGGAGGCCAGGGGATCGGGGCCGCTGCGGCCTTGCCCGAGCCAGCGCGGCAGGCCCGCGCGTGGACTCAGCGGCACACCAGGAAGGCGCTCTCAAAGACCGCGCCGATGGCTGTGATTCCGCGTCGGTGGGCGGCAGTGGAGGCGCCAGAGAGCAGGGTGCCGTCATCGAGCCAGCGCTCCTCCAGCGCCTCGCCCTCTGCGGAGTAGACCAGGACGGAGGAGGGTGAGCGGGCCCCCGGGTCCGAGGCGTGGGCGAGGAAGTCGAGCAGCTTGGGGTGTGCGGCCACCCAGAGCGCGCCGGTCTCGTCCACCTCCACGTTATCAGGCGCTGCGCTGAGATCCCTCTGCCATCGAGGTCGTAGGGATCCATCTGGGCTCACGTCCAGGGCCCGAAGCCGACGCCCCAGGGTCTCGGTGAGGTACAGGGTGGCCCCGTCGGCGCTGAGCTGGACCCCGTTGGGGTACGCGAGCCCGCCGAGCGCCACTGACCTGCGGCCCTCGTCCACCATCAGCAGGTCGGACCACTGCCCCGCTGCGAACTCCTCCAGCAGTCTGAGCGCCCCGGAGGTGCGGTGGTCTTCGGTGACGTAGAAGCGATCGACCCCGGCGATGGCCACGTCGTTGGGTGACCTCAGGCCCGTCACCGAGCGCCGCAGCGCCCAGGCGCCGCCTTGGTCCGAGAAGAGCTCCACGCTGTGGTCGGTGGGGCTCCGGTGGTTCACCACCGCGAGCACGCGCTCCCCCTCCGGGCTCCGCCACAGATCGACGCCGTGTGGGTGAAAGGGGAAGTCCAGGGCCGGGGTGCGGTCCTCCAGGGTCCTCCGGTCCAGGTCGTAGCGGTAGAGGCGCCCCTCGCCCGCTCCGCCTGGGACCCGCCGGTCGAAGGTGGCGACCCAGAGCGCGTCCGCGTCGGGATCGAAGACCAGATCCTCCGGCCCGGGGGTGACGGCGATCCGCTCGCAGCTCCACGCGCTGTGGGGGGTGATCCGCAGCAGCATCCCCACCTCGGAGAGCCGCACCCAGACGAACATCGCCGCGCCGAGGGCGGCGCCAGCTCCCAGCCAGAGGGCGGTAGGGCTTGGGCGCCTCACCCCGGGCTGTCCTCTGTGGGCAGGTCTAGCTCTCCCAGCTCGTCGCGCTGCGTGTGGAGCACCACCCTGTACCTCACCTCTCCGCGACGGAGGCGCTCCATGGCCTCGTTGATCTGGTCCATACCCATCAGCTCGGTGCGGGGGACTATACCGTTGCGGGAGGCGAAGGCGAGCATCTCACGCATCCCCGCCCTGCCGGTGATGGCGCTCCCGGTGATCGTCCGCTGGCCCCCGATGAGCGCGCCGGGCGGGATGTTCAGCGGCTGCTCTGGACCCCCCAGGAAGCACAGCACCCCGTCCGGGCGCAGGGTGTTGAGCCACTTGCGCCAGTCCAGATCGTGGTGCACCGTCACCAGGAGCAGATCCAGGGCTCCCTTGGCTCGCCGAGGCCCGCTGGCGGTGGTGTGGAAGTGGTGGGCACCCATCGCCCGGGCCTCCGCGGCCTTCTCCTCACGGGTCGAGAAGGCTGTCACCTCGCAGCCCATCGCGCGTGCGAACTGAAGCGCGAGGTGGCCCAGCCCGCCCACTCCCAGCACCCCGACCCTGCTGGAGGGGCTCGCGTACCGCCGGAGAGGCGCGTACACCGTGGCGCCAGCGCAGAGGAGCGGCGCCGCGGCCTCGGAGGGCAGGCCCTCCGGGATGGGGTGGGCGAAGCGCTCGTCCACCGCGATGTGGTCGGCAAGACCGCCGTGGCGGCGGATGGCCGTCGCCCGCAGCTCGGGGCAGAGGTTCTCTTCACCCCGCAGGCAGTACTCGCAGTGACCGCAGGAGTCCGACTGCCAGCCGACCCCCACCCGCTGCCCCACCCTCAGCACGCGGACAGATGCCCCCACCCGCGTGACCTTCCCCACCACCTCGTGGCCGGGAACCAGCGGGTAGGCCGACACCCTCCAGCTGTTGTCGACCAGGTGGAGGTCGGAGTGGCAGAGGCCGCAGTGAGAGATCGCAACCTCCACCTCCCGCTCGCCGAGCGCCTCGGGCTCCCAACTGTGGGGTGAGAGCGCCGCTCCGGGGTGCGCTGCGGCGTATCCGTGGTAGGTCATGCTCGCTCCAGGGCCGTTGCCCATATCCTATGGCCGCGCTGTTGCAGTGCAAGGAGGTGCGTGTGGAGCTGCTCGAGGGGGTGGTGACCGGCGGTGTGCCGGCGCAGGATCTGGCCTGGGAGGAGGCGCTGCTCCAGCGAGGTGATCCCGCGTGGATCGCCTACGGATGGGACGCGCCGGTCCTGGTGCTCGGGAGGGCACAGCGCCTGGAGGCGCCGTGGGTCCGCGAGGCAGAGGTGCCGTCGTTGCGCCGCAGCAGCGGTGGCACGGCGGTTCTTCACCACCGAGACCTCTCGCTGGCGCTGGTGCTCCCCGCCTCGCACCCTTGGTGCGCTACCATCCACGGTCTCTACGGGCGCTTCCTCGATGTGGTGGCCGAGGCGCTGGCGCGGCACGGGGTGGCGGTGCGCCGGGGCGAGGCGCCCCCTGCTGGGCGGTCCCGCACCGAGATCTGCTTTGAGGATCACGCCCTGGAGAGCCTGCTGCTCGGTGGGCGCAAGGTGCTCGGGGCCTCGCAGACGCGGCGCAGAGGCGCGGTGATGGTCCACGGCGCGCTGCTGTTTCACCTCGACGTCGCGCTGCAGGCGAGAGTGTATCAGGTGGGGGCGGAGCGAGTCGCCGCGGCGATGGCTCCCGTTGAGGGGATCGATCGGGTCGTGCTGGCGCGGACCGCGGCGGCGGTCGCCGCAGCGCAGCTCGGCGCTACCCTGCGCGAGGGGGCAGCCCTCGCCTGCCGGCCCTAGGGCTGTGGGCCGCTCGGCGCGGGCCCTCGACCCGGCGCCCCTCTTGAGGGCCGGGTGCTCCCGCGCGGTGGCCCGCCCATGGTCCCGCCGCTGGGTCGCTAGCGCACCCCACCCTCCCGCAGGGGCGGGTCGCGCTGGCGCGCGAAGCGACGGCCGAGGTGCCCCGGGAGGGGCCGCTGCAGCGACACTCCGCCGCGCCTACGGAGGTGCTCGCCGCCGGGTGCCCCCAGGCTCCTCGATCGGGCGGTCTATGGCCCTCCGCCGCGGGCGATGCTCTGACAGGAGCCTCCGCCAAGGGCAGGCGTCTTCACATCGCAAACGACGGTAGGAAGCGGCTGCTCGTGGCGCCGACCGCCAGGGGGGCTTGATCCTCGTCCGCTGGCTCCCGGGATCGATCTCGCCGCGTCGCCGTGATCTTCTAGGTTCAGGCCTGCTGCGTCATCCTCCTCGCCGGACCTGTCCCCCCTGACCCGAAGGCTCAAGGAGCGTCTGCGCCCGGCGCGCTGGGCCGACCTAGAGCAATGCGCCCGCAAGCGGGCGCGGCTGCTCCAGGAGGTCGCCGCTGCTCGAGAAGAGGGGGTGAGCCGACGTCGAGCGCTGGCGTCGGTTGCGCCGGACGTTCCGTGGCCGACCTCCCTCCCTGTCTGACCGGCCCGTCCGCTGGACGCGCCCCTCTGCCCCCTGGAGGGGCAACGGGGCGCGCCCGTGGGGACAGGGCGACGCGCCCCCAAAGGAGTCTGCCTCACGGTGACGGGAGGGGCGGTGGCTGTGGCGAGGGCCCTCGCGCGTCGCCGCCCGCTGCCAGCGCGCCCTACAGCCCGTAGACCTCTGGTCTTCGGGCGCTGAGCAGCGGGAGGCTCGCTCGAACCGCCCGCAGCCGGTCGCGGGAGAAGGTCCCGCGCACCGCGCCCTCTTCGCGCTCCACCTCGCCGGTCGGGATGCCCCAGGGATCGATCCACCGGGAGTGCCCCCAGGCTGGGTAGCTGACCTCGGGGTGCGGGGCGGGTGAGCACGCCCCCAGGAACAGGGTGTTCTCCACCGCGCGACCGCGCAGGTGCAGGTCCCAGTGGGCGGGTCCGGTGGTGGTGTTGAAGGCTGCGGGGAGCAGCACGAGCTCCGCGCCCCGCAGCGCCATGGCCCGGAACAGCTCTGGGAAGCGCACGTCGAAGCAGATCGCCAGCCCGATGGTCCCCAGCGGGGTGTCCACCACGCTGACCTCGTTACCGGGCGAGAAGAAATCTGACTCCTTGAAGGTGATCCCACCCGGAATGTCCACGTCGAACAGGTGCACCTTGCGGTGGCGCAGGAGCAGCGAGCCCTCCGGGCTCCACAGGGTCGCGGTGTTGTAGACGCGGCCACCCACCAGCTCGGGGACGGAACCGCCCACCAGGTAGACCTTGTGCCTGCGCGCCATGTCCGACAGGAAGCGCGCGGTGCGACCCTCTGGCAGGGCTTCGGCGACCGCTGGCCAGTCTGACACCTGGTAGGAGGTGTTGAACAGCTCGGGGAGCGCGATCAGATCTGCGCCCGCGTGGGCGGCGATCGCCGCCTCGGCGCGGGCGAGGTTGTCCTCCTTTCGTGGAGAGACGATCATCTGCAGCAGCGCGATCTCAGCCATGGTGTCTCCCGGCGTGTGGGCGGGAGCCTTATCCCATCGGAGCCTCGCCGTCGGTGGGAGCGCGGTAGGGGGGGCAGGCCGGTCGGCTCCCCTGCCGCCGCGGGAGGGGGGCTGCGCCATGTGCGCCCCTTGGCGCGCCCTGTCGAGGCAGACGGCGGGCCGAGGTCACAGGATGGAGGTGGATTCCCTGGTCCCTAGGTTTCGCCTGGGAGGGATTGGAGATACGCTCTCTCGGCCCCCCGGAGGTCTCTTCATGCGCGCGATCCTGATCCCGACCACGCTGCTCCTTGCCATGCCCGCGATGGCAGCGGACCTCTATGTCAGCCCCGCCGGGCCATACACCGCGATTCAGGAGGCGGTGGACGCGGCGTCGGCTGGCGATGTCGTCGTGGTGGCGCCGGGAGAATACAGCGAGAACCTGCGCGTGAAGAAGGATCTTGAGATCCGCGGTGATGGCTCCGGTCCGGTGATCCTTCTGGTGCAGGGCGACGGCAACCCCGGTGTGGACGTGCGCACCGCTGGGATCACCGTGGTCCTCGATGGGATCACGGTGGACGCGGTGAGCGCGATCGGCCCCGCGATTCTTGTGGGAGACTCGGCGAGCCTGGAGGGGAACAACCTGAGGATCCTGCGGTACTACGGTGACCAGTCGGCGGTCGTGGTCGAACAGTTTGGACACCTCTCGCTCGACAAGTCGTACCTCGATCGCAACCAGTCCTTTGGTGCGGGGGGGCACCTGTCCGTCTGGGGCGCCGGCACTGCGGTGATCACGCGCTGTGACTTCTCGCGGGGAGCGGCGCTGGAGGGCGGCGCGATCGCCCTCGATCGGGGGACCGCGCTGGTGCTGGAGGAGAGCACCCTCATGGACAACGACGCGACGGGGAACGGTGGCGCGATCTTCGCGGAGGGCGCGGAGGTCTCCATCTCTGCGACGGAGTTCGTGGACAACAGCGCGGGCAACGGGGGGACGCTCCAGATCCGCTCCGGCGGGCTGGTCCTGGCCGACTCCTACCTCGCCGGCGGGCTCTCTGCGGGGCGCGGTGGCGGGCTCCACTGGATCGGGACGTCGGGGGGGACAGCGGAGGTCTACGGGAACACCTTCACCGACGGCGAGGCCGATGTAGGTGGCGCCATCTATCTGGAGGGCTTCAGCGATGGCGCGCTGCTGCTTCACGACAACCTCGTGGATCACCACCTCGCCGAGCGCGGCGGCGGCATCTACCTGCAGGGGGCCGAGGCGTGGTTGGCGCGGAACCGCTTCTGTGACAACCTCGCCGGCAGCGCTGGGGGTGCGGTCTATCTTGAGAGCTCGACCGCGACGCTGGAGAACAACCTGATCCTCGGGAACAGCGCCGTGGAGGGCGGCGGGGTGAGGGCCTTTGAAGGTTCCACCGAGTGGCTGAACAACCACATCCTCTACAACCACGCGGACAGCCTGGCCAGCGCGGTGTTGATGGCGGACACGAGCCTCGCGCTCACCAACAACCTGATCGCGTGGAGCGACAACAAAGCGGCGATCGAACAGCAGGGGTCCACCATTTTCTCGGCGGAGTGGAACGCCCTCTACGGCAACGCCGCGGGGGACGTGGGCGTCGGCGTGGTGCTCGACGCCACCAACCTCGTCGGGCAGGACCCGCTGCTCCGGAGCGCGTGGACAGGGTGCGGCGGTGACTACCGTCCCGGCGTCGGGTCGCCCCTCGCTCACGCGGGTGATCCCGCTCGCGCGAACCCCGACGGGTCCCGGTCTGACATCGGCGCCTACGGCGGGCCCGCCGCGCCCGCCGCGGACTGGGTCGACGCGGACGGCGATGGGGCTCCCGCGCTTCATGACTGTGACGACGCGGATCCCAGCCGCTTCCCCGGAGCGGTGGAGGTGCCCGCGGATGGGGTGGACCAGGACTGCGACGGCCTGGAGCTGTGCTACCCAGACGGGGATGGCGATGGCTATGGCGTCGACACCGCCTACCTGTTGGCCTCCCCCACGCTGAGCTGCCTGGCGTCGGGGGTGGCACCCACCGCGGGTGACTGCGATGACGCCGACCTTAGCCGGCACCCCGGTGCCTACGAGCAGGTGGCGGACGGGGTGGACAGCGACTGCGACGGGTTTGAGGACTGTTATTACGACCTAGACGGGGATCACTACGGTGACGCCGACGGGATGCTGTTCCGGTCGGAGGACTTGGACTGCGACGACATGGACGAGGCCTCGGTCGCGACAGACTGCGATGACGCAGACGCCGCTGTCCACCCAGGCGCTACGGAAATCACCGCTGGCGGCATCGACCAGGACTGCGACGGCGGTGAGCTCTGCTATTTGGATGAGGACCACGACGCCTTCGGCACCCTCACCACGGTCGCCTCCAGCGACCTGGACTGCTCGGACGGCGGCGAGGCTGCCGTCCACACCGACTGCGACGACGCGGACTGGTACGTCTACCCCGGCGCGATGGAGGGCGTAGGCGATGGGGTGGACCAGGACTGCGACGGCCTGGAGCTCTGCCGCGTGGACGCGGATAACGACGGCTACGGCGTGTGGGACGCGGTGCTGGAGTCGACGGACCTCAGCTGCGCCGGGCCGGGCCAGGCGACCGAGGGGGGAGACTGTGACGACACGGACCTCGCCATCAACCCCGGCGTGGCCGAGGTCTGCGACGAGATCGACAACGACTGCGACGGGATGGTGGATCAGTACGCGGTAGACGCCTCCACCTGGTACCGGGACGTAGACATGGACGGCGCGGGGAACCCGGACTGGCAGACCACCGCCTGTGAGGTGCCGCGCGGCTACGTCGCGGAGGGGACGGACTGCGACGACGGGGACATGGACCGCTATCCCGGCGCGCCTGAGCTCTGTGATGGCCTGGACAACGACTGCGACCTTGACGTGGACGAGGACGTGGTAGACATCACCTGGTACCAGGACAGCGACGGCGACGGTTACGGTAACGCCGCGGTCAACCAGGCGGGCTGTGGCAGACCCGCTGGGTACACCAGCAGGGCCCTGGACTGCGACGACATGGACGGGGCGGTGCACCCCGAGGCCTGGGACTACCCGGTGGACGGGGTGGACCAGGACTGCGATGGGAACGACAGCTGCTTCCTGGATGCGGATCGCGACGGCTACGGCGACTACGCGTCGGTGACTGGCGCGGGGCTGGACTGCGCGCAGCCGAGCCTGGGCCTGTCGGACAACAGCGACGACTGTGACGACACAGAGGCCACCACCCACCCCGGCGCCGCCGACGACGAGTGCTCGGACGGCGTCGACAACGACTGCGATTGGATGGGCTTCGCCTGGATGGACGCGGACGGAGACGGGCTGAGCTGGGAGCAGGAGGTGGCGTACGGCGCGACCGACTGCATGGTCGACAGCGACGGCGACAGCCTGTGGGACGGGCTCGAGCTGCTCCGCGACTCGGACGGGGATGGCATCTCGGACGCCATGGAGATTGACGACGACGACGACGGGGTCTACACCCTGGCCGAGGTGGAATTCGGCACGGACTATCAGCGTCAGGACACGGACGGCGACGGGCTGATCGACGGTGACGACTGGGGTGAGGACGTCAACGGTGACGGCTTCATCGACGTGAGCGAGTTCCCGTTCGACTCGGACGGGGACCAGGTCTTCAACCCGCTGGACTCGGACGATGACGGGGACGGGATCCCCACCTCGGTGGAGCGGAGCTACGACGACGATCCGGATGAGGACGGCATCCCCAACTACCTGGACCTCGACTCCGACGGGGACATGGACCAGCCCTGGGGCGGCACCGACGCGCAGGAGGGGCTGGACGACCTCGACGAGGATGGGATCCCCAACTTCCTCGATCCCGACCAGGTCTTCGCCTATGAGGACACGGACGGCGACGGGCTCACCACCGAGCAGGAGCGCCAGCTCGGCACGGACTACGCCAACTGGGACACCGATGGTGACCAGATCAGCGATGGGTACGAGGTGGGCTCAGACCTCGCCAACCCCACAGACACGGACGGCGACGGGGCGATCGACGCCTTGGATCCTGACGACGACGACGACGGCGCGCCTACCCTGCTGGAGGACGTGGACGGCGACAGCGACCCCCTCAACGACAACACCGACGGCGACGTGCTCCCCAACTACCTCGACGACGACGACGACGGCGACGGGGTGCTCTCCGCCGATGAGGATCTCGACGGCGACGGCGATCTGTTCAACGACGACGCCAACGGCGACGGTGTCCCCGCCTTCCTCGACAACACCGAGCCCTCCCACGACCAGGACGGTGACGGGGTGCTCGACGAGGATGAGGACCGCAACAACGACGGCCAGCTCGACAACGACGACACCGACGAGGACGGGGTGCCGGACTACCTGGACCAGGACGACGACGGTGACGGCGTGCCCACCCTCCACGAGGGGCGCGGGGACACGGACGGCGACGGGCTGGCGGACTACCTCGACGCCGACGATGACGGGGACGGCCTGCCGACCCTCAACGAGGTGGACGCTGACAGCGACGGCGACGGGCTGGCGGACTACCTCGACGCCGACGATGACGGGGACGGCGTGCCCACGGCCGCCGAGGGGACCCTGGACTCTGACCGCGACGGCACACCCGACTACCTCGACCAGGACTCGGACAACGACGGCCTGCCCGATGGCCTGGAGTCCGAGGGCGACAGCGACGGCGACGGGATCTCGGATCGCATCGACGACAGTGGCGACGGCTCCGGCGCTCCGGAGCCCCCCGAGAGCAAGGGGATGGGCTGCAGCGCGGCGCCGGTGACCGGCGGCTGGTGGCTGGCGCTCCCCCTCCTGGCCCTTATCCGGCGCCGCGGCGCCAAGGAGCACGTATGAGCCGACGAGAGACGGTAGACCTCCAGTTCGCCCACAGCCCCGATCGTCTGGTCGCGCTCTACACCGATCCCGCCTTCCTGGTCGCGGAGGCGGAGATGTTGGGAGCGCTGGAGACCACCGTGCGCGAGGTGTTCCGCTCCGATGAGCTGCTGGAGCTGGTGGTCGACCAGCGCACCCCAAACCGCAACCCGTTCTCCACCGCCAAGGAGGTGCGCCAGAGCCTGCGGTACGAGTGGGACTTGGCGGACCGTTCCTGCCGCTGGACCCGCACCGCGGAGGGCGAGAAGGGGGTGAGCATCGTCGGCACCCACCGGGCGGTGCAGGCGGGCGAGGGCTGCCGCTACACCCTGAGCTGGGACCTCACCGTGAGCCTGCCGCTGGTGGGCGGCAAGCTGGAGAAGATGCTCGGCGAGGGCGTGGTCAAGGCCGCGCGCGAGCGCGAGGCCTTCGCCGCCAGGTG
>JAFGVK010000024.1 GCA_016938035.1 Deltaproteobacteria bacterium
ACACCTACTGGACCTGCCCCTAGCCGCGGTGGGCGGCGCGCTCAGGCGAGGGCGCGCCGCCCCCGAGCGCCGCGGGCACCCTCCCAGGACGGCCTTGATCCTCGCCTCGCCCAGGCGCCTCATGCCGCGCAGCGGCCGCCCCCGCCGCAGGGCCTCGGGGGGTCTGGAGAGGGCGGGCGTGGGACCGCCTCGCTCGGCCCCCGCCCATGGTCAGGGTGGCGCTGACGGGTTCCTGTTCATCGGCGAGGCGATGACCGAGGCCGGAGCATGTAGCAACAACAGGCGGATACCACGGGCGAAAGCGCTCGATGGGCGACGGGAGTGGCTACCCGGTCGCCACGCTGTCCCGCCGGCGGCGCCACAGGAGCAGCACCGACCACAGGGTCCAGCCCAGCGCGCTGGGCCCCACCGCGGCGCAGGCCCCGCCCTTGTCCCCAGGGCCCGCGGGGTGCCCGCCCTCGCCGCGGCCCCCGTCCACCCAGTCGGGCACCCCGTCGCCGTCCCGATCGGCGTCCCCCTCCGCCGCGTCCAGCGCCCCGTCCCCGTCCGAGTCCAGGTCGGCCCAGCAGGGCTGTCCGTCGCCGTCCACGTCGCCCCAGGGCAGCTCTACTTCGGTGGAGAGGCCATCCCCGTCGTCGTCAGGATCGCGGAAATCCTCGATCCGGTCAGCGTCCCTGTCGCCGGCCCCCTCCACTTCATCGGTCAGGCCGTCGTCGTCTGAGTCCAGGTCGAGCGCGTCGATGGTGCCGTCGCCGTCGGAGTCGAGGGGGTCGCTGTCCACCCGCACCCCCCACTCCAGCCCGTCGGGGAGCCCGTCTCCGTCCGAGTCCCAGGCGAGGGGATCGAGGCCCCAGGCCACCTCTACGGGGTCGAGCACCTCGTCCCCGTCCCCGTCCGGGTCGACCAGCCCGTCGCAGTCGTTGTCCACCCCGTCGTGCAGCTCGCGCATGGCGGGGTTGCGTGCGGCGTCCTGATCGTCGCAGTCCGCGCCGCCGAACTCCAGCGGCAGGAAGCCGTCACCGTCGAAGTCGTAGTCGTCCTCCCCGCCGCAGTCCGCGTCCACCCCGTCGTAGGGAGCGTCCGGTGCGCCTGGGTAGATCCAGGCGGCGCTGTCGTCGCAGTCGACGCCCCCTAGCGCCTCGTAGCCGTCCCCGTCGGCGTCATCGTCGGATCGCCCGTCGCAGTTCTGGTCCACGCCGTCGTACCAGACCTCCGCGGCGGCCGGGTTCACCGCGTCGTCCCGGTCGTCGCAGTCCGTCCCCCCCCACCGCGTGTCCACGAAGCCGTCGCCGTCCAGGTCGCCCGCGGCCCCGTCGCAGTCGCTGTCGATCCCCGCAAGGACGTCGTCCACAGCGCCAGGGTGGACCGCGGGGTCGGCGTCGTCGCAGTCCTGCCCCAGGGGCGGCGCCTTGGCCCCGTCCAGATCGGCGTCCGCGTCGTTGCCGTCGCAGTCCTGATCCACCCCGTCATACCAGACCTCGGCCGCGCCAGGGTGGATCGCGGGGTCCGTGTCGTCGCAGTCCGTACCCCCGCCGCTCCAGGCGAGGAAGCCGTCCCCGTCCTGGTCGCCGGGGTCGCCCTCGGCGCAGTCCTGGTCGACGCCGTCCCCCCGCACCTCCGAGGCGCTGGGGTAGACGGTGGGGTCCTCGTCGTCGCAGTCGCCCTGAGCCTCGGTGTAGCCGTCCCCGTCCTGGTCCGAGTAGAGTGAGGCGTCTGGCTCCCCCGGCGCGTCGGCCCCCACCCCGGACCCCACGTAGCCCAGGTAGCTGAGCTGGGTGCTCAGGTCGTCGTTCTCACATCCATCCCCAAGGATCCACCGAGTGAATTGGGGATCTTCCACGCAGCCCTGCCAGCCAGCGCAGCGGTCGTCGACCGAGATGGACTCGTGATATCCGGCGGGTTGCCCCCAGAACACGGTGCCGTAGACCTGGTGCCGGTTGTCGGTGCCCACCGAAGCGAGGGCCGCGAGGCCGTTGTCGACGAACAGCGACTCCCACACCTCCTGGACCAGGATCGGGCCCCCCACGGTGTCGGCCACCACGCCGTCGTAGGGCTGGCCGCTCAGCGACCTGTTCCCCGCCACCGTCAGGTACCGGAGGGACGCGGTGGTCCCCGCGGTAGAGGCGATGCCCCCCTCGTAGAGGGCGCCCCCCATGCCCCCGGCGACGTTCTCCTGGAAGACCGAGTGGAGGATGGTCCGCCTGCGCCGCGAGGCCGACAGGTACACCCCTCCCCCCGCGGCGGCGGTGTTGTGGCACAGCACCGCGTGGTTGAGGGTGAAGTCACCCGCTGCCCGCGCCCAGATCCCGCCCCCCGGCCCCGGCGCTGTGTTGCCCCGCACCCACACCCCGTCGGCGTCCAGGCCGGCCCCGTCGAGGTAGAGGCCCCCGCCCGCGTTACCAGAGGTGTTGCGCTCGATCACGGTGCTGGTGAGGAGGAGCCTGTCCGAGCTTCCCGACGGCTCCGTCTGGGTGATCGCGACAGCACCCCCGTAGGCCCCCGCGTGGTTGCCCCGCAGCTGACACTCCCGAACCTTGGGCTGGTCGAGCACCGCGGTGTTGACCGCCACCGCGCCGCCGGCGCTGCCCGCCTGGTTGTCCTCTAGGCGCACGCCCAACAGGTCGACCCCCTTGGTGTGGGTGCTGCGGATCGCGCCGCCAGCACCGGACGTGGCGGTGTTTCCGAGCAGACGGGAGGAGCGGAGCCCAACCAGCCCCTCTGAGTACACCGCCCCCCCGTCCAACGCGGCGGTGTTCTCCTCCATCACGACGTGCCCGCCGATCACCGCGCCGGCGTAGATCGCGCCGCCGGAGCGCCCCTGGTTCAGGGTGAGGGAGGTGCCCTCCAGCAGCACTGTGGCCTCAGAGAAGACGCCGCCGCCCTCCTCGTCGGCGCTGTTCTCGGCGATCGCGCTGCCCCTGACCTGGATGCCGTCCCCCAGCCACAGGCCTCCACCCTGGCCACCGGCTGTGTTGTCGCTCACCTGGCAGCCCGCCGCGCTGAGGGCCCCCCCGGTCATCCAGGCGCCCCCTCCCTGCGCCTCGGCGGTGTTGCCCGTGAGCGCGCTGTCCGAGAGGTGGAGGTCGCCGCTGCTCCAGATCCCTCCCCCGTTCACGGCGTAGTTTCCCTGGATCTGGGAGCGCGCCACCACCGCGTCGCCCCCGAACAGGCTCATCGCGCCCCCAGAGTCACCGGCGATGTTGTCGAGCAGCTGGCTGTCGCGCACGGTAAGAGAGGCGCCCTCACCGCGGATCGCTCCCCCAGCCGATCCGGTGTTGCCCACCAGCAGGCACCTGTAGAGCGCGACCTTGGCGCCGCCGTCGAGGAAGATCGCCCCGCCCATCCCCGCCCGGTTCCCCTGCAGGGCCACACCCTCCAGCACTGCGATCGCCCCACCGGTCACATACAGCGCCCCACCAAGCTCCGCGGCGTTGTCCACCAGCACCCCGCCCTCGATCACCAGGCTCCCCCCGTCCACTGACACAGCCGCGCCCCCCTCGGCGGTGTTGCGCGACAGGCCCACGTCGGTCAGGCGGAGCGCCGCACCGATCCCCACCACCCCACCGCCCGAGTCCTCCAGATCGATCCCCCGCAGGCTCAGGTCAGCGGTGGTCTGGATCACCGGGCCCCCGGTACACCTGAGCACCGGCCGGTCGGTGGGGTCCAGCGCGAGGAGGGTCAACGGCTCGGTGAGCGACAGGCAGCCCTCCCACAGGCCACCGGGGAGCAACACCACCCCATCAGGCCCCGCGAGGGCGGCGGCCCCCACAAGATCGCTGGCGTCGGTCCCCAGCTCCACCACCTCACGCCCCCAGGCGACCGTGGGGAGTCCCAGGGATAGAGACAACACGAGGCTGAGGCGGTGGGTCATGGGGGCTCCTGCGGTGGGAGGATCATAGCCTCCGCGGAGCCGGCTGACGCTCCCTACCAGCGGGTTGGCAGCTCCAGCGGGCGAGGGCAGCTTCGGCCCCGGTTGAGCCGGTCCAGCTCCGCCGCGGTGACCGGGTGATCCGAGGTCTGCACCTCGGCGATCAAGAAGCCCTCCATCCCCTGGCGCATCGCGTCCCCCCAGGGGGTGCAGGTGAGCTGGTCCCACCCCTCCAGGAGCGCCGCGCGCCGGGCGGCGTAGGTGGCCAACGGGGGCCCGTCGCCTCTGAGCGGGTCCCCCTGCTCCCAGAGGGCCTCCAAGCGCGCGGGCAGCGCGGCGACGGACTGCTCCACCGCGAGATCCGCGACCCTGTCCCCATAGACCGCGCTGTCCTCCTCGATGTCTCGGAGCACTCGCCCCTTCTGGGCCTGGAAGCGGGCCCGAGACACCACCCAGCCGCCGACCCTCATGCACCTGATGGGGTGGATCAGGCAGTTGCCATAGGCGAGGAGGCTGCCCCTGGCGGCGATGGAGGTCTCGCGCGCCTCGATCCTGGGGCGCTGGCGGCGCATCCGCACCCACCCGTCGTCGTAGACGTAGACCTGCCCCTTCCAAGGCTCCGGGTGCCGCATCAGGACATAGCCGTCCTCTTCGAAGCGGTCGGTGTAGCCCTGGGCCTTGAGGTCGCGGAGCACCTCCTGGCGGGCCAGATCCACGAGGTGCTGGCCGTAGACCGTGACCTCGTAGGGGGCGTCGTCGTCCGAGGCTGTGTCAGGCTCGGTCGCGGTGGACGGGTCCTCGTCGGGAGAGGCCGCGGCGGGCTCCTGGGCGAGCGCCAGGCCCAACCACCACAGGATCACCAGGGCTCCCTGCTCACCGGCGGGCTGCCGAATTGATCGCGCACCGCCATCGCCTCGTCCAGCAGGTCAAAGCCCCGCACATCCGCCCTGGGGTGGGACACCAGCAGCAGCGGCGAGGTGGCGAGGACGACCTGGACAAAGCCCGTGTCGCGGTCCCGGAGCACCCGCCAGCTCCACCCATGGGGGAGGAGCCCGTCGGTCCGGGTCCAGGCGTCGCGGGTCCAGTTCGCGTCGAACCTGAGCAGCCCCTCCTGATCAAACAGGAAGACGCTGGCAGGCCCGCGGGCCGCCAGCGCCTCGTCAAAGGGATCGCAGAAGGCCGCGATCATCCCTTCTCGACGATCCTGAACTCGACCCGGCGGTTGGCCTCACGGCCCTCGTCGGTGTCATTGGACTGCACGGGCTCGGTCTCGCCGTAGCCGACCGGCTGGAGGCGCTCCTCGGAGATCCCCTTGCCCACCAGGTAGGCCTTCACCGCCGCGGCGCGGGACTCGGACAGCGCCATGTTGTCCTCTGGCTCGCCCTGCGCGTCGGTGTGCCCGGCGACCTCCACCTTGAGCAGCTCAGCGTGCTCGGCCATGATCGCCGCGACCTCGTCGAGCATCTTGGAGGAGTGGGGGTTGAGGTCGGCGGAGCCGGTGACGAACTGCACGTTCTCCCACAGGCGGATGACGTCGGCCTCAAGGAAGGCGAGGGGGCCGCTGTAGGGGATCACCGACACCAGGTCCAGCGTCGCGAGGGGGACCTCGGGGTGGAGGGCGGGGAGGCACTTGCCGACGTGCTCGATCACCTTCTGGCTGCCGGTGGCCTGCCCGAGCAGCGCCTTGGCGATGAGCACCTCTGTGGCGGTGTGGGGGCCGCCGAAATCCGCGAGCTTGGCGGCGGAGTCGTCGCTCTTTCCCTCGATCACGTCGGCGATGGCCAGGTAGGCTGCCTGCCGGTCGGCGTTGAGGCTGCGCGCCCCCTGCACCTTGGCCAGCTCGCGGATCTTCGCGGCGTCCGCGGAGACCTCGCCGCCCTGCTGCAGGCCGACGATGCCCTTCATGATCCAGGACTCGGGGCTGTTTGGATCCAGCTCGGCGATGCGGTCCGCCACCGTCTTCGCCTTGGCGTCGCCGCCGACCTTGCGGCCAAGCTCCACCAGCGACATGTAGAGGGGCAGATCGCCCTCGCCGGGGAGCGCGACCCGGTCGATCTGGCGGTCGAACACCACCTCGCCCTCAGGGGTAGCGTGGACCGCAGCCAGCGCGACGTGGTCCTCACGGGTGGCGAGGATGTGCTGGTTCATGGCCCGGCGGATGGGGCCATTGGCCGCCTCCAGGTCACCGGTGGCGATGAGCGACAGGCCGTACACCCGGGAGAGGGTGGCGTCGAGATCAGCGTGCGCCGCGTAGAGGTCGGCGACCGCGGTGTGATCGCCGAGGGCTAGGTCCGCGCGGGCCAGCTCACCCCAGGCCTCGTAGCAGGCGCCGGGCTGGGCGATGCGGAAGTCGGACTCCACCGAGTCCGCCTTCTTCTCGTCCTGGAGCTTGGTGCGGGTCTTGAGATCCTGGCTGTACCACTGGTCCCAGAGGGTGCCGGCGCGCTCCAGCAGGGGCTTGGCCTCCTCGGCCTGGTGCGACGCGATCAGGCGCTGCCCGTAGACCAGGTGGGGCTTGCAGTTGTCGCCCGCTGCGTCGGACGCCGCCTTGTAGTGCTCCAGGGCCTCGTCGTAGAGCTCCGCGCTCCACAGGGCCTCCGCGAGGGCGGTCTCCTTGCCGACCAGCTTCTTGTCGCCCTTGTCCTGAGCCTCCACCGCCTCCTCGCCGGAGCCCTCCGGCACCTCGACCGCCTCTGCCTCTGCACCGTCCTCGGCCTCGTCGGTCTCGGCGTAGGCGTCACGGGCCTGCTGGAGCAGCGCCTCGGACTTGTCAGACCAGCGCTGCGCGTCGGTGAGCTTCACCGCCAAGGTGAGCCCCGCGGGGTTCAGGGCGAGGTCGTAGGCGTAGAGCATGTCGTAGCCAAACAGCCCGGAGGTCGCGTCCTCGGGATCGACCAGCGACTCGTCGCGCAGCAGCCACGTCTTGCCGGTCTGGGTCGCGCCGATCGAGCCGCAGGCCCAGCTCACCAGGTTGGAGCGGCTCTGCACCTCGGGGGTCTCGCCGAAGCGGGAGTACCGAGAGCGGTCGCCGGTGGTGTCGAGGCGCACCAGGCCGGGGTGGGCCGCCATGCCGCCGTCGGCGGCGAGGGTGAGGCCGTTGCCGTAGGTCTTGTGCCCGTTGTTGAACCACTTGCCGCTCTGGGCGGTCAGGGGCAGCGCCGCGCCTAGGCTGGAGACCAGCGCCTCGCCCTCGCCGGCGGGGACGAACCGCACCACACCGGTGGAGGGGAGGATCGCCACCGCGACCTCTTCAAGGGTGGCGAGGCCGAGCACCAGCCCGTCCCCCTTCACCTGCGCGTGCACATCCCTGAGCACCAGGCCATCGGCCAGGATCAGCTCGGGGAGGGTGGTCACCTCGATCGAGGAGCCGTTGAGCTTGCTCTTCTTCACCTTTCCGCCGAGCTTCTCGGCGGTGTCCTTGTCGACGGTGGTCCAGCCCTGGCTCAGGTCGATCCCAGCGAAGATCACCGGGGCGGCCTCTGCCTCCTCACCCTCCTCGGCCTCCTCTGGGGAGATGGTCACCCGGATCTCGGGGAGGGGCACCTCGGCGTCACCGCCGCGGAACAGGGGCACCTCCACCGCCGCCTCCAGCTCCACAGAGCCGGCGCCATCGAGGAACCAAGCATCCTTCGCGGCATACGCGGCGGGAACCATCGCCAGGGACAAGGTAAGAGAGACTAGCGCGCGATGCATGCGGACTCCGTTCGGAGGGGGGACTGATTCGTAGAAGGCACCAAAATGAGTGGTGCAACATGGTCCTATGGGTGGGCTTCGTCAAGCGGCCTGTTCACCCCCGAGGGTGAAATGGCCAACAAAACCCGTGCTGGACCGCAAAGCGGTTTCGGACGGGCCCCATATCCGATCTCCGCGCGACAGGCGCACCCCCGATCGGCGTTGACGGGTCGTGACTCTGAAGATAGCCACGAATCCCCAGTCTCATCGCGGCCTGACGCCGCACACGGAGAAGCAGATGTCTACGATTATCGAGACCCACGGACGCATGATCCTCGACTCCCGCGGCAACCCCACCGTCGAGGTGGAGGTCGTGACCGAGAGCGGCCTGATCGGCCGGGCCGCGGTGCCCTCCGGGGCCTCCACCGGCATCCACGAGGCGGTGGAGCTCCGCGACGGCGACAAGAGCCACTACATGGGCAAGGGCGTCCTCAACGCGGTGAAGCACGTCAACGGCGAGATCGCCGACCAGCTCATCGGGTGGGACGCCCGCGAGCAGGTCGCCATCGACCAGATGCTCATCGCCCTCGACGGCACCCCCAACAAGGGCCGCCTTGGCGCCAACGCCATCCTCGGCGTGTCCCTGGCGGTGGCCAAGGCCGCGGCGCAATTCGCCAGCCTCCCCCTCTATCGGTACATCGGCGGCACCTCGGCGCGCACCCTCCCCGTCCCGATGATGAACATCCTCAACGGCGGTGAGCACGCGGACAACAACGTCGACATCCAGGAATTCATGATCATGCCGGTGGGCGCCCCCTCCTTCTCCGAGGGGCTGCGCTACGGGGCAGAGATCTACCACCACCTCAAGAAGGTGCTCCTCGACAAGGGCCTCGCCACCGGCGTGGGCGACGAGGGCGGCTTCGCGCCGAACCTCTCCTCCAACACCGAGGCGCTCGACGTGATCTCGATGGCGGTGGAGCGCGCCGGCTACCGCCTCGGTGAGGACATCGTCTTCGCGATGGACGCCGCCGCCTCGTCCTTCTTCCGGGACGGCAAGTACCACCTCGCCGGCGAGGGCAAGGTGCTCGACTCGGCCGAGATGGTCGAGTTCTACCAGGGCCTGGTCAACAAGTACCCCCTGTTCTCGATCGAGGACGGCCTGGCCGAGGACGACTGGGACGGCTTCAAGCTGATGACCGAGACCATGGGCGACAAGGTGCAGATCGTGGGTGACGACCTGTTCGTCACCAACACCGAGCGCCTGGTGCAGGGGATCAACAAGCGGATCGCCAACTCGATCCTCATCAAGGTCAACCAGATCGGCACCCTCTCCGAGACCATCTCCGCCGTGGACATGGCGCACCGCGCCGCCTACACCGCGGTGGTCTCCCACCGCTCGGGCGAGACCGAGGACTCCACCATCGCCGACCTCGCGGTGGCGCTCAACACCCGCCAGATCAAGACCGGCGCCCCCGCGCGCTCGGACCGGATCGCCAAGTACAACCAGCTCCTCCGCATCGAGGGCGAGCTGGGTGGCGCCGCGCTGTACGCCGGCAGGTCGATCCTCAAGTGATCAACGTCCGCCCGATGGAGGACGCGGATCAAGACCGCGTCCTCGACCTCTGGGAGCGGCTGATGGCCGCAGGGGCCGAGGTGGATCGGCGGTGGGTGCCCGCGCCCAACGGCCGTGACATCATGATCGGGTGGTCTCGGATGTGGATGCAGCGGGCCCCCTTCCCCCACGGCTTCGTGGCGGAGGAGGGCGAGGCGCTGCTCGGCTTCATCGCAGGCGCTCCGCTGGGCCCCATGCCGGTCCTCAACACACCCCCCAGCGCACGGATCTCCGACCTGTTCGTGGTGGACGACCGGCGACGGGAGGGGATCGGCTCCGCCTTGTTCAGCGCCTTCCGCGAGGCCGCGGAGGGGGCGGGCTTCCCCAGCCTGGTGGTCAGCACGCTGTTCATCGACGAGCGCTCTGGCACCTTCTGGACCCGGCAGGGCTTCCTGCCCGAGCACGTGGTCCTACGGCGCCCCGTCACCCCCTGAGGCCTCGTTGCCGTCCCAGGGGTGGACGGTGATCGCCTCTAGGATCAGGGTGTCATCGGTCAGGAAGTAGTCCGACGTCTTCCCCATCTGGACCTCCACCTGGTAGGGGATCACGTCGGGCGAGAGGCTGGTGATCCGCCCCTCGATCTCCATGAACTCGTAGCTCACCCGAGCCTCTGGCTGGACCCGAGACCGGACCATCACCCGCACCGCCCGGCCCTTGGCGTCGTGCGCCTGGAACAGGGGAAACAGCCACTCGTCGTGGCTGCTGTGGAGCAGGTTGCCGGGATAGTGCTGGGCGATCGTCGCCCCGTAGTGAGCCATCCCGCGCACCCTCACGCAGGGGGTGGTCACGTCCAGGTCCTTGAATTCCACCGGCACCGGCTCGCACACCGGCGCGAACAGATCGAGGTCTCGCGCCGCGATCACCCCCGCCGCCAGGACGAAGACAACCAGGAAGGGGATGCCAAAAGAGAGCCAGAGCTGCCGCACGCGTTCCTCCGCACGGCGCGCGCTTCCCTGGGCGCACCGCACCGGCTAGTGTAGCCGCCTGAACGGAGATCAGCCCATGCCCACCTCCCTCGCAGTGCTCGGCTGCGGCACCATCGGCTCCGCGGTGATCCGCGGGGTGCTCGCCGCAGAGCTGATGCCCGCGGCCGCGATCCGCGCCACCAGACGCCACCCAGAGCGAGCGGCCGCCCTCTCCAAGGAGCTGGGAATCGCCGTGCTGCTCGACAGCGTCGCCGCCGCCCGCGAGGCGGAGGTGGTGCTGCTGGGCGTGAAGCCACAGGACATCGAGGGGCTGCTCACCCTGCCCGGCATGGCGGAGGCCACCGCGGGCAAGCTGCTGATCAGCGTGGCCGCGGGGGTGCGGCTGGAGCAGCTCATCCGCTGGGCCCCAGAGGCCCACCCCCTGCGCGCCATGCCCAACACCCCCGCCAGGATCCGGGAGGGGATGACCGTGCTCTCGCCGGCGTCGTCGGTGCAGGAGCGGGAGCTGGCCCAGGCCCGGGCCCTGTTCGAGGCGGTGGGGAGGGTGCGGGTGCTCGACGAGCGCTACATGGACGCGGTCACCAGCCTCGCGGGCTCCGGCCCCGCCTTCGCTGCGGTGATCCTCGAGGCCTTCGCCGACGGGGGGGTGATGATGGGGCTCCCCCGCGAGGTCGCCATGGAGCTGGCCGCCCAGATGATGCAGGGGACGGCGCGGCTGGTGCTCCAGACCGGCGAGCACCCCGCCGCGCTCAAGGATCTGGTCACCACCCCCGCGGGGAGCACCATCGCCGGCCTGCTCACCATGGAGGACGGGCGCATCCGCTCCACCCTGGCCCGCACTATCCAGGAGGCGGCTAAGGTGGCGGCCAAGCTGGGGCAGGCGCGCGAAGAGCGGGGCTCACCCTGTTAGCATCAGGCCAACGGACAAGGAGCTGAGATGTGGGTCATCGGCGACGGCAGGATCGGCAGGGGCCTCAAGGTCCGCGCGGACGCGGCGGAGCTCCCCTGTGAGCTCCTCACTAGGACCTCTGGCTGGGCGGAGATGGGGGCGCAGCCCGGCGCCCCGGTGATCGTCGCCACGCGCAACGATGACCTCGCCGAGGTGGTGGCCAAGGTCCCCGTCCACCGGCGGCAGGACCTCGTGTTCATCCAAAACGGGATGCTCCGGCCCTGGCTGCGGGAGCACACCCTCGCCCAGGCCACCAGGGGGCTGCTCTACTGGGCGGTCACCGAGCGGGGCAGCGCGGGGACCCCTGGCAGGGCGAGCCCCTTCTGCGGTCCCCACGCCCAGGAGGTCGCGGGGTGGCTGAGCGCGCTGGGGGTCACCTCGTGGTCGGTGGACTGGGCCAGGTTCAGCTACTACGAGGTGGAGAAGCTGGTGTGGATCGCCGCCTTCGGTCCGCTCTGCGAGCGCCATGACACCGACGTCGGCGGGGTTGTCACCGATCACCGCGAGGCGCTGGAGGCGCTCACCGCGGAGCTGAACCGGATGTGCAGGGTGTCGATGGGGGTGGACGTGCCCACCGAGCACCTGGTCGCCAAGCTGGTGGACTACTCCCTCACGATCCCCACCTACAGGGGCGCGGTGAAGGAGTGGCGGTGGCGCAACGGGTGGTTCGTCCACGAGGCTCGCAGGTATGGGATCGCCACCCCGACCCATGACAGGCTGCTCGCCGAGCTGGGCCGCTAGGCGCCGGGGCGGTCCGCGGGAGGTCCGCGCTCCATCGGGGGGGATCCCGCTGTGCGTCGCGCTGCAGCCAGCTACAGGTGCTCCCAAGGGGAGGGGCGCGAGGGCGGAGCACGCGTCTCGGGCGAGGGGGTGGGCGCGGCCGCTCGCCTCCCCCGGGGGCACCGATCCGCGGGCCTCTCGACGCGTGTCCTTGGTCTTACGCTCGTCGCGCACAAAAGAACACCTCCTCCCCAGGGAACGGCGGTCACGCGCCGAACCCCTCGCGACTCGGCGCCCGCCTACAGTCTGGAGGATTCGACGAGCAACTTCATTTGATTGTTCCTGCGGACTGATGAGTCCTTCCTGTGAGACTGCCCGGCTGATGGACCCGTGCTTCCCCGGGCATCCGACAGGGCGCCGACGCATCGCACGCTGGATCCGAGCCGAGGACATCGAGGCAGGCCCGTCCGTTCAGGACGAAGCCCGGCTCCAGGTGCCCACCGACGGTGACCGCTGAGGCGAAGCGACCAGCCGTCGACCGACCGCCCCGGTGAGGGCCCGACGCGCGGTTCGCTGGCCTCCTGTCAGTGGCACTGCCCGTCCCTGCTGGACGCGCGCTCGCAACCCGAGGGGTCAATAGGGTGCGACTCGGAGCAGGTCTCCATGCACGAGGGATCGGTGAACAGGTCGCAGCCCCCGAGACAGGCCATGAACGCCCCGGTGCAGTCGTACGCCGCCGAGGCGGTCGGGCAGGCGTAGAACGCGTCATTCACGCAGCAGTAGTCGCCACCCTCGCCGCCGCCACCACCGCCACTTGCCGCGGCAGGAGCGCCGGTGGTCCGCTGGCTGACGGGGGTAAAGGGGACCGGTGGCTGGTCAAGCCCCACGCAGCCCAGAGAGGAGCATGTCACCGCGCCGCCCTGCGCGGTGAAGGTACCCTGCGCGTAGGTGGTGGCGCGGAGGGGGTCACCGTAGAGGGCGAAGACGTGGGAGCCCGGGCTCAGGTTCAGCTCGTAGCGGGACGCGCCCGGTGTGAAGGTGGGGCCCGAGTCGATGGACACCGCCCCCATGACCTCAGGCGTCTGCGCGAAGACCACTGTCGCGCCGCGGTAGAAGCTCCCCTCAGCGGGCAGTCCGGGGGTGAGGCCGCTGCACCCCCCCATCGTGACCTCCACCAAACCGCCCTGCTCCACCAGGCCGTGGCACCAGGTCCACACGCCGTCCTCGCTCGCCGAGACCCACACCTCGTGGGGGCCAGCGGCCACCGGCAGCGACATCGCCCGGCGGTTCGTGAGGCGCCCCTGCTCCGCGCCATCGATCCACACCCAATTGCGGAGCATCCCCTTTTTCTCCAGGGTCACCGCCTCAAGATCCCGCTCCGACGAGGTGCCCCCGCCCGCCAGGCTGAGGTTGAGGAGGCCCCCCTCGCGCGGCGGATCAACGGGATAGCGCGTGACCTCTGCCAGCTTCTTCTTTCGGTACTCGAGGCGGGCGCCCTCCTCCAGCCCCAGCTCCACCTCAAAGGAGGTGATCACCTTGCCCAGGGGGGTCTCGACGACCACCGCGTGGGCACCCGCGTCCAGCTCCTTGCGCCGATAGACCCTGCTCCCCGGGGGCAGGCTGAGCCGCTGTCCGTCCACGCGAAGTACCTGAACGGTGACCCCCGAGACCTCGATCTCCGCGGCATGAGCGACGGGAGCGGAGAGGATCAGCAGCGAGAGAAGGGAAAGCATGAGGCATCCTTGGGTTGGGCGGGGACAAGAGGGAATAACCAGGGCGACGTCGTGACGGTCGCGATTCCATCGAGCGGCCAGCGTCCTCAACAGCCCCCTGGAGGGATCAGTACCCCGGCGGGTCCTCCGATATGGTTCATCCCCAGCTTCTCCGAGAGGTCGCCGTAGCGGACTGAAAATGGCGGACCGGCGGGGGATCACGCCCCCTGATCTCCCCCAGAGGGCGACGCACACGCCGGGCGCGGTCCGGACCGGCCCCATGGGAGCAGGCCCGACGAGGGCCAAGGGCCCCCATGACCTGTCACCCCTCGCGTCTCGCGTGAGATCAGGCATGGCTCCCAGGATGCCGCCGGCCGCGTCAGCGTCCTTCACCCTGAGGGGGGCATGACCACTCCCACGGCCGGCCACCTGGCGACAGGCTCCGCAGCGCGAGGAGGCCGAGCACCTCGCGCCGGCCGCGGAGACGCGAGACGTCGCTCCACCTCACCGACGACCTGCGCCATCGTCCGGTTGGGTAGCGGCCGCGCGTCGGGTGCCCCCGCCAACCCGCGGCGAGCGGTGCGATCCCTCGGCGCGTGCGGCATGCTGGCTGCCCGACCCCTGTGGGCGCCGCCGCCCGGTGGCAGCCGCTGCTCCACGAGGTGCTGTCCTCGGGACAGACGGCTCGTGATTCACCCCCGGCGCCTGGTGGCGAGGGGGCTCCGGGGACCCCACAGGCCCCCGCGGACTACTCCTCCTCCCCTCCCCGCGCGGAGCGCTGAGGCGCCCTGCGGCTGGGCATCCTGCGGGGAGCCTCTCCTTCCCCCTCGCTGGCGGCCCTGCGTGGCAGGCGCCTAGGGGTCCCCTCCGCCTCGTCTCCAGCCGACCTTCGAGACGGGAGGCGGCGCGCGGGCGCCTCGTCCTCTGCCGCGGCCTGTCCCCTGCGCGAGGGGAGACGGCGGCTCGTTGGCTCCTCTGCGGGCTCCTCCGAGGGCTCCGCGCTGCGGCGCGTCGGGAGTCGTCGCGAGGTCGCGCCCTCCTCGTCGTCCTCAGAGGCCTCGCTCCCGCGGCGAGAGGGGAGACGGCGGGCGGGTGCCTCGTCCTCCTGCGCCTCAGCGGATCGGCGAGAGGGGAGCCGCCGGGAAGCGGCGCCATCCTCTGCCGGATCAGCGCCCCGGCGGCTGGGGAGGCGGCGGGATGGCTCATCCTCAGGCTCGGAGGCCTCCCCGGCGCGGGAGGGCCGGCCGCCGAACCGGCTGCTCTCCTCCTCCGACGCGACCTCGGCGGGAGGCTCCGCGGCGCGGGAGGGCCGGCCGCCGAACCGGCTGCTCCCCTCCTCCGACGCGACCTCGGCGGGAGGCTCCGCGGCGCGGGAGGGCCGGCCACCGAACCGGCTGCTCCCC
>JAFGVK010000157.1 GCA_016938035.1 Deltaproteobacteria bacterium
CACGGACACCGACGCGGACACCGACACCGACACCGACGCGGACACCGACACCGACACCGACGCGGACACCGACACCGACACCGACACCGACACCGACACCGACACCGGTGACACAGGGCTGCCACCGGCGCGGTGAGCGCCCGCTTGGCGCGGGAGGCATCCGGAGTCCCGGTTGGGTCGAGCGGTGCTCGCCATTCGCGGCCTGAGCTCCTCGACGGGTCGGGACCCTGTCGCTTCGGCGGGGGGCGAGCCCGCCTCTTCGGCAGGCGTCGGGCGGTCTGTGGCCTCACCCACCGGCGGGTGGCGCGCCGCCTTCTCCAGCGCGTCGGGGTGTGATTCACAACCCGGTCCCGCACCCAGGGTGCCTGACGGAGAGGCGTCCCCACCGGCTCGCCGTAGATGCGACGGGGGTAGGCGTTGGCTGGTCCTGGTGGCCTCGTGCCAGAGCAGACGATGGGCCATCGCGTTCCGCTCGGTGATGGATCACACCCGCGCGTCGCCGCCCCGCTGCCCCCCCGGGTTGTGCTTGGCCTCTCCGGCAGGTCTCAGCCCCAGCCTCTCGGGCAGGTCGCGACTGTGCCCCCCCCTTCACGGTTTCGTGTCGCTAGGACCTCGCCCCGGTGACGCGCCCCGTTCTCTGGCGGTCTCACAGCCGCACCCGTGGACCAAGCGCGGAGGCTCGAGTGCGCTGAGCCGCGGCGGCAGCCGGGCGTCCACGGCGCCCTTGCGCGCTGTGTCACCCAGTCGATCCGGAGTATTTCCCTATTTTCAAGGTCTCTCTGTCTGGGGCAGGGGGACAGCCTCGCCGCCTCCTCGCCATCCACGTACTTTCCTTCCTGTTGCGAACCAAGAGGTCACGTCCCGTGAGCGGGCTCGGTCCACCGTTCCTCGCGGCACATGCGAGCCACCTCTGAACTACCGGTTGAGCCACTCGTAAGAACCCCCTCGGCGAGTGGCAAGACCGGCAGCACCACGGGAGAACGCCGATTTTCGTCGCAACATGCTACGGACGAACCAGCGTTTTGGGAGAGGCAGCGCAGCGGTGGGACTATTTACGAGGGGCTCACCGGTTGAGCCTCCCGGAACGGCCTTGATCATCGTCTCGCCCAAGTGGGTCATGCGGAGGGGCCTCTGGCACGGCGGTTAGCGCCCGATCACGCAGGGGGAAAGGGGGCGGCAGGCCCCCAGCAGGGGGGATTGGGGGGGACGCAGCCCCCGACCCCGACGGGGGCTACGAAGGAGGTCGAAGCCGACCTTGGCGGTGGCTAATTGGCCGTTGGAAATTTGGATCTCGGCGCGCTGGCAGTACCCTCTCCCTCCGCCAGCACACCTAGCGGTGAGCAGACCCTTGGCCAAACGATGATCATGGCCCCGAGACAACCGTCTCGTGCCGCTCGAGTTGCGGACAAACGCCGAAGAGGGCGCAGTGAAACGCCGGGTTCAGCCGTCGGGCGGGGCCTATGACGAGAGCGTCACCGGTTGGATGCGGTGCCTTGGAACCCCCACAGGTGGAGCGCCGAGGTCCAGGGTGTCGAGGGCTAGGAGGAAGGACGCAACGCTCGTTCGCGACGGACGCCAGCGAGCACGGCGAGCGGTCTACGACGCCCTCGGCGCCCTGGGGCCAGCGATCCGGAGCCCGTAGGTGTCACCGCGCTCCTCCCTCGGGCCCGCGAGCCCGGGCGGTCTCCCCGCGCCTCCACGCCGCGGTGGCGGCGCCCCACGCTCGCAGGAGGAGGGGGCGCCGGGCAGCGGACAGCCAGCGCCCCGTGGCCCGGGGCGCAGGTCCACCGGCGGGGACCTCGCTGAGGTCGAGCGCCTCGCTCCACCCGTGCCCTGCGGAGAACCGCTGCGCGCGGATCCGCTCCTGGCTCAGGCGCAGCCTGACGGTCCCGCCCCGTCCGGTCTGGAGCACCAGGGCCCCCGCCTCCTCCCAGCGGCGCACCACCTCCGGGTGGGGGTGGCCGAAGGGGCTGGGGTTCCCCGCTGAGATTACGGCCAGCGTAGGGCTCAGCGCGGCTACCAGGGCCTGGGACGAGGAGCTCCTGCTCCCGTGGTGGGGCACCTTCACCACGTCGGCCGGAGGCAGGCCGCGGGCGATCAGGGCGCGCTCTCCCGGCCGCTCCACGTCCCCGGTGAACAGCACCCTCCTGCCCCCCAGCTTCACGCCAAGCACCAGCGAGCGGTCGTTGAGCCCGCCCTCTGCTGGGGGAGGCACCACCCCCGCGACCCGGATCCTGGGCACCCCAGCCGCCGCCGCCGCCTCCACCAGCGGCTCGGCGCCCTCCCAGTCCCAGCCCCCCAGCGCGCCCACCTCCAGCTCGGACACCACCGCCACCAGGCCCCCCCAGTGGTCTGGGTGGCCGTGCGAGAGGTAGATCCGGTCCAGGCGGCGGATCCCCCGCCGCCGCAGGTACCGCGCCAGCGACGCCCCAGCCGGGCCACCGTCCACCAGCCACCGGCGCCCGTCCGGCAGCTCGATCAGCGCCGCGTCCCCCTGACCCACGTCGAGGAAGGTGAGGGTTGGGAGGCGAGGGCTCACGGGGAGCGACAGGGCCGCCCACAGGCCTGCCGCGGGGAGGGCGGTCCAGGCGCGGGGGTGGAGGAGCGCCGCCGTGAGGATCAGGGCTGCGGCGGGCCCAGCCGCGGGGTGGAGCAGGGGGCGGTCTGCCCACGACAGGCCCCACAGCAGCCCGTCCACCCCCAGGTCCGCCAGGCGGGCAGCCCACGGCGAGAGGGCCGCTGGGCCCCAGGCCGCCGCCAGGGCAGGGGGCACCACCAGCAGGCCGCTCCAGGGCAGCGCGAACAGGTTGGCCAGTGGCCCCAGCGGGGCCAGCTCCTGGAACCACCACGCGGCGGCGGGCAGGGTGCCGGCGGTGGCCGCGAGGCTCACCGAGACGGAGCGCAGCGCCCGGTCCAGGGGGAGCGGCAGGTCCAGGGGGATCAGCCGGCTCAGGCGCGGCTCTACCCTGGCGATGCCCAGCACCGCCCCGAACGAGAGCTGAAAGCCGGGCGTCACCGCGCTCGCGGGGTCGGCCGTCAGCACCGCCACCGCCGCCACAGACAGGAGCTGGTCCAGGCTGGGGCGCAGGCCGAGAGTGCGCCCCAGCGCGGCGAGGGCCACCATCCCCGCCGCACGCTGGGCGCTCACCGGGGCGCCCGCCGCCCAGGCGAAGGCGCCCGCGCCCGCGGCGGCGACCCACCACGCGGGCCAGTCCGGCGCTCCCCTGGGGTAGACCAGGGCCAGGGCCCGGAGGGGCAAGCGCACCGCCCCTCCGAGCAGCAGGGCGACCAGGCCGGTGTGGAAGCCGGAGATGGCGAGCAGGTGGGAGGTGCCGGTGCGCCGCAGGGTGGCGGACTCCGCCTCGGGCACCTCCGCCCTGTCACCCAGGGCCAGGGCCCGGAGCAGCCCCCTGTGCTCCTGGTCGCGGAAGGGGTCGGGTCCAGGGATGGGGTCTCCGCCGAGCTGAGCCGCGGATCTGGCGCGCAGCTCGCTCTGGACGCCCGCCCGCGCCGCGCCCCGCACGGGGTCCGGGGCCCCGGGGAGCACCGGGACCGCGTAGGGCCGCGCGGCGCCCCGCAGGATGACCTGCGCCCCCAGGGGGGGAGGGGCCTCGGGGAAGCGCACCCACACCTGCCCCTGGCTGGGCCTCCAGCCCTCGCCGGGCCTGGTCCAGCGCCGCACCTCGACCCGAGCCTTGCCCGCGCTCGGGGCGCTGACCACCACCCCCTCCACCGCCACCTCCCCCTCCAGGGCGGGACCTGCCGGGGTCAGCGCCACCAGACACAGGCCGTAGGCTAGGCCCGGCAGGGACAGCGCCCCGCGCCGGCCTGTCGCCACCGCCACCACCCCCGCCGCGACCAGCAGCAGCAGGGCCGCGAGGGGGCTCAGCCCCCCCCACGGCGCCAGCACCACCCCAGCCCAGACGCTCAGCGCTACCAGCATGTCGCTCGCCTCCCGCCAGGGGCTTTGCAAGCGCAGTGCCACCACCCTGCGGTGGGTGTCATCGGGCAGATCGCCCGGAGCGCACCGTCAGCTGTCGGCGGATCGTCAGCCGGCCTGTCGGCAGGGGAGGGCGGGTTGACCCTGTGTGGCCGGTGCCTCCCTGCGCCCGCGCTCTGGCGCTCCCTTGCGCTGACCGCCTCGGTGGGGGACCATGGCGGCGGCCCGCGCGAGGCGAGGTCACGGGGAGCGTGCCGATGCGTCAGCTCGAACAGGTCGGATCACTTCGCCACCGCTGCGCCGCCTGCGGGGGCTCCTGTCAGTCGGTCAAGGTGCGGATCCTCTCGCAGGAGGAGGAGGACCGGATCGTCCGGCTGGGCGCGGAGCTGGGGGTGGACGCACCGGTGGTGGGCCCCGCCGCGCTGCGGCAGCTCCGCCACGAGGGCGGTGGGTGCGCCTTCCAGGCGGAGGACGGGCGCTGCCGCATCCACAGCCGCTACGGGCTGGAGGCCAAGCCGCTGATCTGCCGCCAGTTCCCCCTGGTGGCGACCAGGGTGGGGGAGGTGGTCCGGGTGGGGGTGGACCCCTCGTGCTTCGCGGCGGCGGAGGGCTGGCTGGAGGGGGAGCCGCTGGACCTGGGCGCCCTCGCGGTGGGAGGGGGCGCCCTCAGCGCCGGCGAGGCCGCGGCGGAGGCCACGCTGCTCCGGTTGCTCGGCGAGGCGGGGGCGTCTGTGGGCGGGGTGCTCCAGGCCCTCACCGGGGAGCGCTGCGAGGCGGGCGACGCGGTGCCGCCGGGCTTCATGGCGCGGCTGCAGGAGCGGATCGCGGCCCTGCCCCTGCGGGAGCTGGCCGACCAGGAGAGCGCCGGGGCTCAGCTTGCGCGGACCTGGCGCGGCCTCGCCGCCGCGGACTGGTCTTCCCCCCTCGACCGCGGCGCCCTCCGCCCAGAGCACGAGGCCTGGGCCCTGGAGGCGGTGCGGCGGGTGGTCGCCCTGCGCCTGTCCGAGGGGATCCCCTCGGTGGTGGGGGTGGCGCTCCTCGCGCTGGGGGGGGCGGTGGCGGCGGCGCACGCGGCGCCGGACGACTTCGGCGCCCACTACGCGGGTTGGCTGCGGGGCCTGCGCATCGCGCCCTTTTGGCAGGGGCTGATCCCCGGCAAGGGCGGGCTGCTGTGGCTGGCGCGGGGCCTGCGGCCGTGAGGGGCCCCGCCAGGATGGTCTGCGCCTAGCAGATCGCCGGTCAGGAGGTCTGGTTCGAGCGCACGACGTCGTGGAACCACCCGCTTGTCCGAGGCTCGCCATGACCCAGCGTCCGGCGCGGAGCGCGAGGCACGCGCCGCTAAGGATGGTTTGTTCGTGTTTGCACCTGGCCGCGACGCTCCACCGTGGCGGCGGGGGCTGCGAGGGCCTGCTGAGCCCGAGCCGATCGGCCACGCTTGTCGTGATGTCGCCTATAGCGAAGGATCCGCCAGTCGTATCGACAGCTATACTGAGCAGGCGACGGACGCATGGGCCGGATCTCCTGCCGGGAGGGCCTGGGTGCCAGGGGAGGTGGCCCGCAGGGGCGGGGCCGGAGGTCCAGGACGGCGCTGGAGGGCAGGGCACTGGGAGGGCGCACCGCGCTAGAGAGGGGACCGAATCGAGCGACAGCTCCGTTCGCCTCATCGGGCTGCGCGCCGGGACTCAGCGCCAGGCCAGGGACGCCGCGCTGGTGGTGGGCACCGATCCGCTGGCATCTCGACGCGTGTCCTTGTTCCTACGCTCGTCGCGTACAAAAGTACGCTTCCTCCCCAGGGAACGGCGGCCACACGCCGATATGCCTAGCGACTCGGCGCCCGTTTACAGTCTGGAAGATTCGACGAGCAACTTCATCTGATGATTCCTGTGGAGTGATGAAGCGCTTCCTGTGAGACTGTCCGGCTGATCGACCAGTGCCTGGTGGTGCGCCGCGGGGATCGCCTGGACCCCCACCAGCACGATGCCATCGGTCCCTTGGAGGGGGGCCCTGAGGTCGCGGGGCTGGTGGAGCGGGTGGTCTCGGTGGGCCCGCAGCGCTCCGAGGGCCCCCTGCTCTGGGGGGTTGGCGGTGGCTAGCGAGCTTGGAGCCTGGCCGCCGCCCGCGCCACCCTTGGATCAGGGTCCCGCGCCAGCGCGCCGAGCTGAGGCAGGGCCGCGGCGCGCGCGGCGTCGACGCGCTCCAGGGCCCGGAGGGAGCGCAGGCGCACCTCGGGCTCAGGGTCGACGAGCAGGGCGCTGAGCCCGTCAAAGGCGGGCGCGTAGGCGATCCAACCCAGCGCCCTGGCGGCGCCTGCCCGCACCGCAGGCTCCGCGTCGCTGAGCAGGGGCACCACCGAGGGGGCGAAGCGCGCCCCGTCGGACCTGTGGCCCACCACATAGGCGGCCTCGGCCCTTACCCCTGGGTCCGCGTCGCCCAGGGCCAGCGGGAGCCCCTGGGCGCAGACCTCGGCCTCCGCCCAGCGCAGGTGCGAGACGAGCATCCGGCGCACCATCGGCCCCTGCTCCTCGGCGATCAGGCCGAGCAGCGCCGGCTCCAGCTCGGGACCGCTGCGGGCGAGCAGCTCGGCGAGCGCCGCCCTGGTGGCCTCGTCCTCACCGCCAGCGCGGAGGCGCTCCACGATCAGCGGGCGGAGGGCAGGGGCGCGCATCGCCGGGCTGGCGAAGCGCGGGAAGCCAGCCCTGGTGGGGCTGGGGGCCTCCTCCCAGGCGCGCAGGCAGGTCTCGGGGTCCGCGCCCCACGCGGCGAGCAGGGCGTCGCGCTGGGCCGACTCCCAGCCCGCGGGGGCTGGCACCAGCGCCTGGAGGTGCTCGGCGAGGGGGCTGGAGGGCGCCGCGAGGGCTGTCCACGCCGCAAAGATCAGGGTGAACACGCTCATCACTCCACCTCCATCAGGTGGGCCGCTTCCGTCCACCAGTCGCCGGCGGGGGCGCGCCGGATGTTGGTGCCGCAGTGCACCTCGCCCATCATCTCGTGGTAGACGTCCCAGTCGTCCAGATAGTGGGTCTCAGACCCCGCGGGCATCAGCGCGTCGAAGGCGGCGATCAACGGGTCCGTGCTCTGGTCGGCGAGGTCCGATCGGAAGAACGGGTCGGGGATCAGCAGGTGGGTGCCCCCCCCCTCGGGGTTCCACACCGCCAGGTTGACCAGGCCGGGCATCAGCGCGATGGCGGTGTGGTCGCACCAGGGCCCCGCGTCCTCGAACAGGAGGGGGAGCCGGATGATGTCCGACTCCTCCAGCCCCAGCTCCGCCTTGAACAGCGCCACGGTGGGGTCTACGTAGTCGGCCTGGGCGTCCTCGTTGAGGGCGCGCAGCGCCTGGTCGTCCAGCAGCTCGCCCACCGTCGCGTAGCCGTGGGTGCTGGTGTACTTGGGGAGGGCACTCTCCGGGTCCAGCCCCTCCAGGAAGGCGTAGGCCGCGTCCACGTCGGTGATGGCGAAGCGGAAGCCCTTGGGGGAGGCGGGGTCAGGGAGGAAGGCCATGTACTCGTCCACGTGTCCCACGCAGAGCCAGGTGGAGTCGGGCTGGAGCGGGGCCTGCACCCGCTGGTCCACCAGGACACCGAACAGCTCCTCGGCGGGGTGGTAGCTGGGCGAGCCGCCGAAGTAGATGCGCCCGAAGGGGTACGACACCCCGTCCACGGTCACCGGAGGGCTGCACTCCAGGTTGCCGAAGGAGTCGAGGCTGTTGGTGTAGAGCTTGCGCCCGTAGGTGTCGAGGGCGGTGCCGGGGCCCTGCAGGTAGTCCTCTGGCACGTCGTCCAGGCAGTCGCCGTTGGAGCAGCGGATGGAGTCGAGCACCATGTTCATCTCGGTGTCCATCCCCACCAAGTGACCGAACTCCAGCTCGTCCTGGATCCACACGTCCTGCTGGTACCCGCCGGACGGGATGACGGTGAGGTTGTCCTCGCCCACCACCTCGGTCAGCCCCGCGATCATCGAGGCGTTGCTCATGTCCCAGCCGTTGAGCTGCATCACGTACAGGTGCTCGGCCGCCTGAAGGTGGTGGTTCATCTGGAAGGGCGCGGAGCCCAGGGCGACGGTGCGGCTCCCCAGCGCGCTGTCGTCCTTCAGCTTGAGCAGCTCGAGGGTGAGGCTGCCGGTCTGGTGGTAGTCGGTGAACTCCACCAGCAGCTCGGCCTCGCCCTCCTGATCGGGGGGGAAGCGCCAGGTGGCGGTCTCGTCGTCCATTACCACCGCGCCGCCGTGGTAGACCCGGATCCCGCTCCCGCTGAGGGTGAGGTTGAGGGCGGTCCGCTTGTTCACCCCCTCCACCAGCTCCGCGGGGAGGGCGAGGGAGGAGAGGTCGTCGTCGTCCAGCAGGTCGTCTTGCCAGGCGTCGCGGTTCCCATCTCCGTCGTCGTCGTCGAGGTTGGGCACGCCGATGAGCGCCTCGGGGAGGGCGTCGAGCACCCCCTCGTCGACGCTCTGGTGACAGGCGGCGAGTGTGATCAGCAGGGCAAAATGGGGACGCACGGGACCTCCAGGGGGCCCTCCACCATGCCACACCACGGCGCGGGTTCCAAACCGTATGGTGTCAAGTTCCTCCACCCTCACGCGCGTTGTCTCATCGCGGCGCAGGTTGGCGCTGCGCCTGTTAGGGTCTCAGTCCCACCCAGCGGAGCGCCTGATGAGCCTGGACATCTACAACCCCTCAGAGGAGCACCTGATGCTCCGAGACCTGGTCGCCTCCTTCACTGAGCGGGAGGTGGAGCCGCAGGCCGCCGAGGCGGACGCGCGCGGGGGGCTCAACCTGCCGCTGTTCCGCAGCCTGGGCGAGCTGGGCCTGCTGGGGGTGACGATCCCGGAGGCGTGGGGCGGCGCGGGGATGGACGCCACCGCGGCGGTGATCGTCCACCACGAGCTCTCGCGCTCCGACCCGGGCTTCGCGCTGGCCTACCTGGCCCACGCCATGCTCTTCGTGCACAACTTCTTCCACGCCGCGGACGAGGCGCAGCGGCGCAGGGTGCTCCCCAAGGTGATCTCCGGCGAGTGGGTCGGCGCCATGGGGATGACCGAGCCCGGCCACGGCACGGACGTGCTGGGGATGCGCACCACCGCCACCAGGCGGGGGGATGTCTACCTGCTCAACGGGGCCAAGACCTACATCACCAACGCGGTAGAGGCGCAGGTCTTCCTGGTCTACGCCAAGGTGGAGGGGCGGATCACCTCCTTCCTGGTGGACCGCGAGACCCCCGGCTTCTCGGTGGGGGGCCCCATCGACAAGGTGGGGATGCGCGCCTCGTCGATGGCGGAGCTGTTCTTCGAGGACGCGGTGGTGCCGGTGGGGGATCGCCTCGGCGAGGACGGGCAGGGGCTGGTCCACATGATGCGCAACCTCGAGATCGAGCGCCTGACCCTGGCCGCCATCAGCCTGGGGATCGCGGACCGCTGCCTAGACGTCATGGTGCGCCACGGACAGGAGCGGCAGGCCTTCGGTCGTCCGATTCAGGATTTTGGGCAGATCCAGCGCTACATCGCCGAGAGCTACGCCGAGACAGAGGCCGCACGCGCCCTCATCTACGCGGTGGCGCAGCGGGTCGCGGTGGACCGGCGCAACCGCTTGGGATCGGACGCGGCCAAGCTCTTCGCGGGGCCGGTGGGCAAGCGCGCGGCGGACAACGCCATGCAGGTGCTAGGGGGCAGCGGCTACTGCCGCGAATACCCCGTGGAGCGCCTGTGGCGCGACGCCAAGCTGCTGGAGATCGGGGGGGGCACCCTGGAGTCTCACCAGAAGAACATCACCCGTGAGCTCTCGCGGGAGCGCCCCCTCTAGCGGGGCCTATGGGTGCTGCGAGGGGACCGGCGCGCCCTGCGCGGCCCAGGCCTCGAGGTAGGGGTGGAAGACCTCCTTCTTGGAGCACTTGACCTTCTTGGGCTTGCGGTCGGGGCCGATCTTCACCCCGTGCGCCTCGGGGTTCTTCTTGGCGAGCTTGCAGAAGTCCACCAGGCTCTGGTGCATCACCGGGTGGGCCTGCTTGAAGGCCTTCATCTCGGTCTTGTCGAGGCGGCCGTTCTGGTTGACGTCGAGCTTCTCGATGACGCCGTCGCGCTTGGTGGGGGCCCGGTCCTGCGCCGCCTCGGTGAGGGTGGGGAGGGCGAGGGTGGTCACCAGCGCGGCGCCGACGATGAGGCTCACTGCTTTCATCCAGCTCATGGCATGTCTCCTGTTGAGTTGACCCGCAGATCCTATCCGCAAGGGGGGGGGGATGGAAGGGCTCTCCTGCTGCGCGGCTGTGGGACGCGTCACCGGGGGGATTCTTCACCACACCCGATAGGGACCGCGGCCCACCCCCCGGATAGGTCCGTCCCATGACCTGCTACGCCCGGCACCACCACCTCGACGGGAGCGCTCCCTGCTGCGGGCGCCACGCCGCGGACGGACCGGCCGGGGCCGGCCGGGGAGGCCCCCGGTGAGGCGGCTGCTCCTCGCCCTCGCGGCGGGCGTCGCCCTGGGTGCCGCGGTCTGGTCCGGGTTTGGCGGGGGCACCCGGCCCCCTGCGCCGGCCCCTGTGCCTGAGGACGAGGCGCTGCGCGAGGCCCGGCAGGTCGCGGCGATCCTGTCCCTGGCGGCGGTCTGCGCCCACGGGGGCTGTGAGGACACCCGCTTCGGGACCGAGGTGGCCGAGGAGGCCCTGCACCAGCTCACCGAGCCCGACCCCGCCTTCCGCGACGACTGCTCCGGCTATGTGTCGGCGGTGTTCACGGCGTTGGGGGTGCCGATGGACGGGGTGGTGATCTCGCTCTGGGATCTGGCGGTGATCCACGACGCCCTGCACTGGGAGGAGCCGCCCCGGCTGGGGGATCTGGTGTTCTTCGAGAAGACCTACGACCGCGATCTGGACGAGCTCACCCACGTCGGCGTGGTGGTGGACCTCCTGGAAGACGGCACGGTGATCTTCGCCCACGCGGGCACCTCCACCGGGCGGAAGCTGGGGCGGCTGAACGTGCAGCACCCCGCTGAGCACCAGTGGGACGGGGTGGAGGTCAATTCGTTCCTCCGCAACCCCCACCGCGGCGACGCCCCGGGGCAGCGCTACCTCGCGGGGGAGCTGTGGATGGCCTTCGCGACGGTGGATCCGCGCCTGGACTGGCTCAGCGTGCCGCCTCCTCCGTGAGGGCGGCGGGAGCGGGCCGCTGGAGCCGCGCTGTCACGTCGACCGTGTGGAGGGGGTTGGACCAGGGGGAGTAGTAGGAGCGATCGGGCTGCAGCGGGAGCTCACCCCAGGAGGACAGGAGAGAGGGGTACAGGTTGACCAGGGTCATCCCCGAGTACAGGCCAGCCGTCATCTCTGGCGGGGCGTACACCGCGAGCAGCACCCCCAGGGCCTCGGTCACGTCGCTGCCGTCCACGTCCTCCCAGTCCAGCCCGCTCCGTGAGCCGTGGTCCCCGTGGAGGATGATCACCGGCGGGGTGGCGGACTCGGCGAGCAGCTGGTCGACGGCCTGGAGCACCTGCCCGGCGAGCCAGGTCGCCTGGCGGGCGTAGCCCTCTCCGTAGACGTCACCGCGCTCCTCGTGCGCTGTGGCCCACCGGTTCGCGTCGGCGATCTGCGCGGTGGTGGCGTCGGGGTTGTACCTCCCCTGCTCGTCGAAGAGGAAGCCAGGGTGGGGCGAGAGGAGGTGAACGTAGTGGAAGCGCGGCCCCCGGTCCTCGCTCGGGTGCAGGTGAGACAGCTGGTGGCGGACGTGCCGCATCCTCAGCAGGTGGCTGGGCTGGTCGTGGGTGCCCCCCAGGGCGAGGGAGAGCGGGCTGAGGAGGGAGGTGGAGAGCAGGTAGTACGACGACACCGAGAAATGCGGGGTGGGCTGGACCAGCTCATCGGGCGACAGCCACACCGAGCTGTACTCACCCCGGTGCTCGGTGATGGTGTAGCCAGCGGAGGCGAGGGACCGGACCACCCGCGCGTCGGCGAAGGAGGAGAGCAGGCTGCGCCGGTCGTAGTCCTCAGCAGGCCCAGGGGTGAGCGCGTCGAGGTGTGCGCCGCTCAGGACGCTCAGGATGGAGAGGTTGGTCTGGCAGTAGTTGGCGTTGGTCGTAGCGCCGACCGCGAAGCCGCGCGCCCGCAGCCCCGGGGCGAGGGGGTCCTCCCACCCGAAGCGATCGCGCAGCACGTCCTCCCGCCCGTAGCCGTCCAGGACGATGTGCCAGATGTCCGGCGGGCTCGCCGGGCGCCTGTCCAGGGTCCACAGGGGCAGCGTCGCGAGGGGCCGCCATGAGGGCGCCAGGCGCGGCGCCAGCGCGGAATAGGACGAAGAGAGCAGGAGCAGGGCGGCGAGGAAGAAGGTGAATTGGAGCGCCGCCTCTCGGATGAGCCCGCCGACCCGGTGCAGCAGCGCCACCGACAGCACCACCTCTACCGCGAACTGCGCGGCTCCTGCCGGAGAGGCGGGGGCGTACCAGGCCAGGAGCACCGCCCCCAGCGCCACCGAGGTCGCCAGGTCCCGGTCTCGCCGCACCCCGTAGGCCAGCCCCCAGACCGCCGCCAGCGCGCCGGACGAGAGGGCCCAGAGGGGCAGCAGGGTCTGGGGCTGACAGAGGGTGTTGGTCTGCTCTGAGAGGCGCAACATCGGCCAGGTCTGCAGCAGCCAGGGTGAGAGCACCAGCAGGTGCCCCGGCCAGGAGCGGGGCTGCGCCATCAGCGCTCTGCTCGCGCCCGGAGCAGGTAGAGGTAGCGCCGGGTGTCGGGGATGGGCTCCCGGCGCACGATCTCGAAGTGCCGAGAGAACGCCAGTTCAAAGCCATCGATCGTGTAGTCGGGGAAGATGTCAGAGCGGCTGGCGAGCAGGCGCTGGACCTGGGAGTCCTCCTTGGGCACCATCTCCAGGATCAGGTGCCGGCCCAGCCGCGACAGGTAGCGGGCGATGTGGTCGAGCGGGGTGTTGTTCGAGATCGCCAGGTGGTGGATCAGGGCCAGGGCCATCACCGCGTCGGCGGGGCCTCTGCCCTGGAGGGAGGCGCGCTCCTCATGGGCCCAGCCCAGCCCAGGGCTGGGGTTGCGGAGGTCCAGCCGCAGGGGCGTGAGCGAGCCCTGCTCGGAGGCGCCGCGCAGGGCGAGGTAGTGCTGCTCGACCGCGCCCTCGTCGATGTCAAAGGCGATGACGCGCGCGCCCAGCTCCGCGGGGATCCTGCTGTACACCCCGGTGTTCGCGCCCAGGTCCCACACTAGGTCCAGGGGCCCGGTGGCGGCGAGCTGCTCCAGGAAGGACCGCACCAGCAGTCCCTTGTGGTCCCGCCCCGCCTGGGAGTAGTTGGTGGCGTCGTAGTAGGCCGCCCACTCGGAGCGCTGCGCCGGGAGCTTGAGGCCGAGCACCGTGCCCCTGAGGCTCTCGATCAGGGCGAGCATCGCGGTGCGGGACATGGGCGGCGCGGCCTCGCCAGCGCCCCCCCCTGCCTGTCCCCCGTGCTTGTCGATGGAGCGCGCGTGGAGGTGGACGTGGGTGAGGAGCCCGAACCTCATCCAGGTGGATCCCCCCAGCAGCCGGCTGGCGAGCTGGAGCGGGACACCGTCGAGGTGGACGCGCAGGGTGGAGAGGAGCGCTGGGCCGCCCGCCACCGCGAGGGCGAGGGGGGCGAGGAAATGGCGACAGAACTGCTGGTAGCCCTCCCACGGCCTGCCGTCCGTCCAGGGACCCAGGGAGAGGGTGTCGATAAAGACCGGGCGGTGCCCGTCCCACTGCACATTGTAGGCGCTGGCGTCTCGGGTGGTCAGGCCAGCCTCGATGGCCCGGCGCTGCACGTCGAGGGTGAGCAGCGCGGCGTCCTTGAGCTGTGAGAAGCTCCACTCGTAGGGGTAGGAGATGAAGGGCAGCGCCTCGGGGGCAAGCACCAGCGCCGCCTCCTCGGTGGCGGCCTCGGAGAGATCGACCTCCTGGTGGGCGACCAGCAGCCCGTCCTGGACCAGGGTGTGGTAGAGGCCGCTGTCCATCAGGGCCCGATAGAGCGGCACCCCCGAGGGGTTGATCTGCCGGAGCAGCCGCCCGCCCCGCCGGTAGACAAAGCCGGCGGGGTCGCGAAAGGAGCCGGCGTCGACCCGCACCTCAGGCATCGGGGCTCCCCTCGTCCCTTCCGCCGCGCCTGCGGAAGAAGGACCGCAGCTGCTTCCAGTACATCTTCAGGGTGAAGGTCAGCGCCAGGATGCCCGCGACCGCCCCCTGGAAGATCATGCTCCCCGTCGCCGGGTCGAGGTAAGCGAAGGCGCGCCTGGGCAGCAGCAGCGCGAGCAGGAGCAGAGGGACGAGCCCGAGATAGGGCTGGCACAGCCTCAGGAGCCTTGTTGCTGACATCGGATAGTCCTCACGGTATGGCGGCCACACCCGGTGGCGAGGTGGGCGGAGTCTTACCTGTTGGCGCCCGATGTCAATCCGCGGAGCCGGGCGTTGGCGCGCCCCTTGGCTGGGTTCGCGGGGTGACAGGGGCGGCATCCTCGGGCTTGGCGGGAGCTAGAGTGCCCTGCCGTCATAGGCGAAATCCTCGTCGAATTCCCAGCGCCCCCTGTGCCCTGCGGTGTGGGACAGCACCGAGACCTGCTCCAGGAACCTGCTCCTGGGGATCAGCCTCGCGCCGAAGCGCGCGAGGTGCTCGGTGTGCATCTGGGCGTCGACGATCGGGTAGTCCCAGCGGTGGAGCTGGGCGACCAGGTGGGCGAAGGCCACCTTGGAGGCGTCTGGGGCGTGGGCGAACATGGACTCCCCCGCGAACATCCTCCCCACCGCCACCCCGTACAGGCCGCCCACCAGCGCGTCGCCCCGCCACGCCTCTACTGAGTGGGCGTAGCCCAGCCGGTGCAGCTCCTGGTAGGAGGCCATCATCTCCTCGGTGATCCAGGTGCCGCCCTGTCCCGGTCGGGGCACCTCGGCGCAGGCGCGGATCACCCGGTCGAAGGCCCGGTCCATGGTGATCGCGTAGTCGCCGCGCCGGATGCGCTTGGCGAGGCTGCGGTGGACGTGCAGCTCCTCGGTGTGCAGCACCATGCGGGGGTCTGGGGACCACCACAGGAGCGGCTGATCGTCCGAGTACCAGGGAAAGATCCCGCTCGCGTAGGCGAGCACCAGCCGCTTGGGGCTGAGGTCACCGCCCACCGCCAGCAGGCCGGAGCTGTCCGCGAGCGCCGGGCTGGGGAAGAGGATCCTGGGCGAGAGGCGGAAGATCGGCACTCAGGGCTCCGGGGTGGCGGGCGCCTCTGGGGTCGGTGGGCCCGCGGGCGCCTCCGGGGCGGCGGGCTCTGTCGGCGCGGGCAGCGCGGGCAGGCTCTGCACCCCGTCCCGGTGGAAGGGCCCGTACCGCCCGCCGCTCCCGCTCAGGTACAGGCGGTAGCGGCCGCCCCGCTGCAGGTAGTAGCTGTCCGAACCGCCGATGCAGGGGTGCTCGCGCGACACGTCCCCCTCGCGGCTGCGCCACACCAGGGTGATCATCGGGTCGGCCTCGCCCTTCTCGACCGACTCCACCCGCAGGGTGCCCTCCCAGCGCTGCCAGTAGTAGCAGGAGTCCGCCTCTGGCGCGCCCACCTGGTGGGTCTCGACCACGGTGCCAGTGACCAGGACGCTGGCCTCATCGAGCAGATCGTCGGTAGACATCGGAGGGATCAAGGCCCACCCCGCGGTGGAGAGGAGGAGGAGAGAGGCGAAGAGGGCGCGCTTCATGGGGCACCAGGGCTAGAGGAGGAAGGCCACCGCCAGGGGGATCACGACCCCCGCGGCCACAAACCACTTCCCGCGCCCGCTCAGGCCGTTGCGGCCCTTGAGGACAAACAGCCCGGTGATGGCCAGGGTGGCGAGGGAGAGGGCGTAGAGGTCCGAGAGGATGGTCCAGGCCCGGTCGAGGCGGTTGAGGTGCAGGTCGTGGAGGAACTTCACCAGCCCCCGCCGCTCCTCCCTGTGCTCCCAGGCCAGGCCGTCCACAGGGTGGGCGCGCACGGTGTGATCGGTGTAGACCAGCTCCAGCTCGCCGGGGATCGGCCACCACGCAGACTTGGGCTTCTCCAGGGACAGGGCCTCCATCACGTAGCGCTGGGCGGCGGCCCGGTCGTCGATGGCGACCGGCGCGTAGCTGCGCTCCACCACCACCCGCACCCGCTCCGCGTCCCAGTCGCGCCGGTGGTTGATCAGGAGGCCCGAGGTCGCGAAGACCAGGGTGAGCCCCACCACCGCGTAGCCTATGTCGCGATGGAGGGCGTTGTTGAGGCGGCGCCAGCGCAAGGGTTATTGCCCGTTGCGGAGCAGCTTGATGTGGTTCTCGGCCTTCACCGCCCGCTCGGTCATCTCGATGAGCCGCTCGCCCACCCAGTCGAGGATCCGCATGAGCACCCTGTTGGCCAGGTCCGGTCGCTTCTCGGCGAGGAGGTTGAGGCCCGAGCGGTCGAGGACCACCATGTCGGCGTGACCCACGGCGTAGACTGAGGCCGACCTGGGGGTGTCGCAGGTGAGGGCCAGCTCTCCAAAGTGGGAGCGGGCGGGGAGCTTGACCAGGGTGATCCCCTTGCGCCGCACCTCCACCTCGCCCTGAGCGACCACGAAGAGCTCCTCGCCCACGTCGCCCTCCTGGATGATCCGCTCGCCGGGGCCGTAGGAGCGCACCGAGACGAAGGGGGCGATCAGCCGCAGGTCGCTCCGCGACATCCCGTGGAAGAGGTTGGACTCTGCGAGGGCGCGGGCGGGGAACAGCCTCACCCCGGCGGTGGTGCCCACCACCTGCACCACGGCGCAGGTGCAGTTGTCGTCCGAGCCCAGGCTGAGCGCCTCGTCCACGAAGGCCGCCGCGGCCTCCGCGGGGTCCTCCATCGAGGAGATGGAGATCAGCCGGTCGTTGCCCAGGTAGTCCCACACCCCGTCCGAGCAGAGGATCAGGCGATCGCCGTCCTGGAGGTCGGCCTCCACCACGTCCACGCTCACCTCGGGGTCGTGTCCCAGGAACTCGTAGAGCACGTTGCGGAGCGGCGAGGTGTAGTAGTCCTCCAGGCTCAGGGTGCCGCGCCGGTAGCGAAGGGCGGCGACCGAGTGGTCGGAGGTGAGCAGCTCCACCTTGCGCCCGCGGACCAGGTAGACCCTGGTGTCGCCCACGTGGCCGATGGTGAGGTGGTTGTCGGCGATCACCACCATCGACATGGTGGTGCCCATCCGCTCTCCCTCCTCCTCGGCGATGCTGTAGACCGTGCCGCCGACCCGCTGGTAGAGCTCCTCCAGCCCGCCAAACAGGGCCCGTCGGTCCGCGGCAGAGCCGCTCCTGGCCGACAGCTCCGCCATTCTGGCGAGGGTGGCCGCCTGGCGCTCCACCGCCTCGATCGCGGTGCGCGAGGCGCGGTCCCCGTTCTTGAGGCCCCCCATCCCGTCGGCCACGGCGAAGATATTGTACCGGTCGAACATGCCCAGGGAGTCCTGGTTGTCCGAGCGAAGTCCCTGCCGGGACACACCACCTGCGCGAGTATTCATGGGGGACAGACTACCCGAGCCGCCCCGAGCCGTCCAAACCCAAGCGCGACAGCGCGGCTTGCAGGTGGAATTTCACGGCCTTATGGGGACGGGATGGCGGGCCCTCTCGTGTGGCGGGGGGCGCGCGCGCTCAGGAGGTCCGCATCTCACCCACCCTGCGCCCCCTCTCTGGCTCCGAGCGGGTCTATCTGGCCGCCGCTCAGGTCTCGCCCCCCTTCGCCAACCAGCTGGTGGTGGAGGGGGAGGGATCGCTGGCGCCCGCCGCCCTGGCTGAGGCCCTGCGCCTGGCGGGCGAGGCGCTGCCGGAGACCAGGGGCCGCCTGCGGGGGGCGCTGGGGTGGACCCGCTGGGTGGACAGCGGCGAGGCCCCGCGGGTCCGGGTGGTGGACGGGGCGGGCTGGGACGGGCTGGGGCCCGCGCCATTCCTTGACGCGCCCCTCGACCCCTGGCGGGGGCAGGTGGCCGAGGTGCTGGTGGTGGAGGGGACCCCCCAGCGGCTGGTGTTCCGCTCTCTGCACGCCGCCGCCGATGGGGTGGGGACCCGCACCTGGATGGACCTGGTGTTCCGCGCCCTGCGGGGCGAGGCGCTGGAGGGGGGGGCGCTGGACCGCACCGACGCCGCCTGGGTGCGCGGCTGGCCGGTCGCGCCCCGGCCTGATCAGGCCCTCGCGCGAAGGCTCTTCGAGCCGAGGGGGCCCTCTACCTGGTCCAGGGTGCGGCTGGACGGGCACCGCGGCGGGCCCCTGGCCGCGCTGCTCGGGGAGCTGGCGCGAGAGGCGGGCACCCCCGCGCTCCTCGACGTGCCGATGGACCTGCGGCCCGACCTGGCGGTGGGCCCGGTGTTCGGGAACCTCACCGGCCTGGCCCGGCTGGTGGTGAGCGAGCCCGGGGAGGTGCCGGCCCTGCTGACGCGGGCCAGGGCGGACAGGGTGGGGGCTGGCTTCCCGCGCGACGGCGAGCGGGTCAGGGCGCTGCCGCTGGCCCTGCTCCGGGCGGGGGTGCGGGGGGGCGCGGAGGGGCCCCTGTCCACCACCGCGACGGTGTCCAACCTGGGGAGGGTAGAGCCGGGCGCGTGGTCCTGTGAGGGCTTCCGCGCCACGCGCTTCTTCTCGATCCCACCGGCCGCGCCGGGCCTGCAGCTGTGGCTGACCCTCGCGGGCACAGGGCCCGCCCTCGACCTGGTGGGGCGGGCGAGGCTGCCGCGCGAGGCGCTGGAGCGGCGGCTGGCCGGGTGGGCCGCGGCGGTGGCCCGCGGGGACAAAAGGGGTGAAAAGGGAGGCACCCCACAAGGAAGGCCCCCATGAGCTGGTTGCTGATCAGCGCCCTCGCCGTCCACGCCCAGACCACCTACAGCGTCAGCTGCTCGTCGAGCCCCTGCGCGGACGCGCTCCAGGGGGCGCTGATCGACGCGGTCGCGGGGGACACGGTGGCGGTGGGCCCGGGCACCTACCTCTCGAGCGTCGCGGCCCCCTTGGTGGTGCCGGACGGGGTGAGGCTAGTGTCCACTCAGGGCGCGTCGCGCACCGTCCTGCGCAGCGCGGATGCGCTCGGCGCGACGGTGCAGGTGCTCTATGGCTACCAGGGCGCGGAGATCCGCGGCTTCACCATCTTGCCAGGCCTCCACGCGGTGAAGCTGCCCGAGAACGCGCGCCTCACCCTGGCGGAGGTGCAGGTCCTCGGGGACGGCGTCTCCACCGGGGTGAGCGGCCAGGGGGTCAGCGTGGGGCACTACGGGCAGCTGCTGGTGAGGGACAGCGTCTTCCGAGACCTGGCCGGGGTCCACGGGGCGGCGATCGGCGTGGCCGCAGACTCTGAGTCGTATGGGCCGGGCTCCCTGGTGCTGGAGAACGTCGAATTCTCGGACTGCGTGGCCACGGGGCGCGGTGGCGCGGTGGCGGGGCTGCTCACGGTGCTGGAGGCGGAGGGCTGCCACTTCTCGGGCAACAGGGCCTCGGGAGGCGGGGGCGCGGTCGACGTGTGGGGTAACGCCGCGATCTTCTTGCGGGACAGCAGCTTCCAGGACAACCGCGCCGGAGGCTCAGGCGGTCACCTGCGCGCGCCATACCGCATGGACTACTCGCGTGGCCAGAGCCTGGTGCAGGGCTGCTCTTTCGTGGGGGGCGTGGCGGGGGAGGACGGGGGTGCCCTGCACCTGACCGGCGCGGACCTGCGGCTGGCCTACAACACCTTCGAGGACAACCGGGCGGGGGGAAGCGGCGGCGCCCTGTGGGTTGAGGGCGACGCGACGGTGGGCGGAACCGCCCTCTCACAGTGCGCCTTCGTCGGAAATGACGCGGGGCAGGAGGGCGGCGCGGTGTACCTCACCACCGTCAAGGAGCTGGAGCTGCTCGACAACCGCTTCGAGGAGAACGTGGCGGGCGAGGGGGCCGCCGCCCTGCTGATCGGCAACGTCTACACCGCCGCGTCCCGCAACCTCTTCTGCGACAACACCGTGGATCCCGCGCGGTCCTCCGGGCCCTGGGGGACCGCGGTGGACTACCTCACCTCCGGCCACAGCCGCTGGGACAACAACCTCTTCCTGCGCGGGCGCGGGCCCTACGCCGGGCTCGGCCTGGAGGCGGACGGGGCGCCGCTGGTGGTGGCGAACAACGCCATGCTCGGCAACGAGGGGACCGGCGTGTACCTCGGCGACGGGTACCACGAGGTCTACAACAACCTAGTCGCCTGGACCCAGGGCTACGGCGCAGAGGCAGGGAGCGACGCCACCGTCCACGCCGGCTACAACGCCTGGTTCGAGAACGATCCGGGGCACTACACAGGGTTCGCCTCGGAGGGCAACGACCTGCTCTCGGTTGATCCCGGGTTGGAGCTGCCGGTGGAGGTCATGCCCTGCGCGTGGCCCGGCCTGCTCGGCGCCAGCCCCCTCCTCGATGCGGGCTCGGACCAGGGGGGCCCGGATCGGGACGGGAGCCGCTCGGACATCGGCCTGAGCGGCGGGCCCCACGCGGCGGTGGCGCTGGCGGGGGACGGGGACGGCGATGGGGTGATCGGGGCGCTGGACTGCGACGATCAGGACCCGGGCGTCTACCCCGGGGCACCCGACAACTGGTACGACGGCGTAGACAGCGACTGCGACGGCGCCAACGACTTTGACGCCGACCGCGACGGGCACGAGAGCGATGTGTTCGGCGGGGACGACTGCGTCGACTACCTAGCCGGCGTCCACCCCGGGGCGCCCGAGGTCTGGTACAACGACCTCGACGACGCCTGCGACGGGGGCAGTGACTACGACGCCGATGGGGACGGTGAGGACGCTGTGACCTACGGGGGGACGGACTGCGACGACGCAGACCCCGCGGTCTCCACCCACGGCGCCGAGGTGTGGTACGACGGCCGCGACGGTGACTGCGACGGGGGCAGCGACTACGACGCCGATGGCGATGGGGCGGACGCCGCGGCCTATGGGGGGCTGGACTGCGACGACGGGGACGGCGCGGTGCACCCCGGCGCCCCAGAGGTGTGGTACGACGGTCGCGACGGGAATTGCGACGGCGCCGATGATTTCGACCGGGACGGTGACGGACACCACCCGTCGCTGTTCGGGGGAGGCGACTGCGATGACGGGGACGGCGCGGTGCACCCCGGCGCCCCAGAGGTGTGGTACGACGGTGTCGACAGCGACTGCGGTGGCGGCAGCGACTACGACGCCGACGGTGACGGCTTCAAGGCGGAGGCCCACGGGGGCAATGACTGCGACGACCGCGACGCGGGCGTACACCCCGGCGCGGCGGACGCGTGGTACGACGGGGTGGACAGCGACTGCGCGGGGGACGACGACAGCGACCAGGACCGCGACGGCTACAGGGGCGGTGAGGGGGGTGAGGACTGCGACGATCTCGACCCGCTGGTCCACCCCGGCGCGGCGGACGCGCCCTACGACGGGCGCGACGACGACTGCGCTGGCGACGATGATTTCGATCGGGACGGCGACGGCTACCACGCGGCCTCTGCCGGCGGGGGGGACTGCGATGACACAGATCCCACCGTGCACCCCGGCGCGGTGGAGGACTGGAGCGACGCGGTGGACCAGGACTGCGACGGGGTGATCGCGCTGGACCTCGACCGGGACGGCGATGGCTATGAGCCGGGCGATGGCGACTGTGACGACGAGGACGCGGGCGTGCACCCCGGCGCGGCGGACGCGTGGTACGACGGTGTGGACAGCAATTGCGACGGTGCGGACGACAGCGATCAGGACGGTGACGGC
>JAFGVK010000158.1 GCA_016938035.1 Deltaproteobacteria bacterium
GGCTCTGGAGCGCAGGTCAGCGGGAGGGCGCACCGAGCTAGAGAAGATTCCGAATCGAGCGACAACTATGTTGACATTCATCGCCCTTGAACTCTTGGGAGATGTCGACCTGGACCATGGGACCTCCGAGCGGATGCCACCAGATCACATGAGCCGATGCGGAGGTCAACAGTATCAACCAGATGGGCTATTAGATGTGTCGGATCATGAGCCAGGGCGTTGAACAACAGCTCGGCCCCGGTGCGCTCGAAGGGAACGAAGCCGAGCTCGTCGAGGATGAGCAGGTCCACCCTGTCCAGCTTCGCCATCAGGCGGCTGACCTCGCGCTCTCCGTGGGCCTCGGTCAGCTCGCGCACCAGGTCATCGGCGCGGTAGAACCGCACCCGGTACCGGCGCTCCGTCGCCTCGAGGCCCAGGGCGATCGCAAGGTGCGTCTTTCCCGTCCCCACCGGGCCAGCCAGGAGCAGTGGCCGCGCTTCCTTGACCCAGTCTCCCCGGGCGAGCTGGAGGATGAGGTCCCGGTTCAGGTCCGGCTGGCGAGTGAAGTCGAACTGGTCCAGGGTCCGCGCGATGGGGAACCGGGCCTGCTGGCGGCGCTGGCGAGCCACGTTGACGGCGCGCTGGCGAAGCTCCTCGTCGAGAAGCTCCAGGAGGTACTCCTCGTGAGAGCGCCCTGTGTCCCGACTCTGCCGGGCATGGTCCCGATAGCTCCGGGCCATCTGGGGAAGCTTCAGCTGCCGCAGCGCGGCCTTGATGCGGCCATCGAGCAGTGCGTCCTGACTCATGAGGCCCTCCCCAGCGCGTCATAGACCGCGAGGGGGGAGGCCGGAACCTGGTGTCCCGCGAGGCGGTCTGGCACCGTCACGCTCTGTGGGGTGGGCTCCTGGCGCAGGTCGAGGAGAGGGCTGCGAGCGGCGTTCATCGCAGCCTCCAGCACGCGTCCGGTCTCCTCGATGCCTCGCTCCAGAGCCGCGACGAGCACCACCTTGAAGACTCTGGCTGCATCGTGAGAGCCCCGGGTGTCCGCCAGGTGTCGCCAGGCGCGCTCGTAGGAGCGGCCGAGCTGCGGCATCAGCTTGTGGGCGACCTGCTCGAGGGCCTGGGGCTTCCGGCGAGCTCCTCCAGGTAGTGGGGGTACCAGATGTGACTCCCATCGCCCGGCTGTCGGGGGTGGAGGATGGTCTCTCCGTCGTGGACGATGTGGAGCTCATCGGCGTACAGCCAGACCCGCACCTGGAGCTTCTTCCAGCGCGACGGCACCGAGTATCTCGCCCCCTTCACCCGCACCTGGGCCTTCCCGTCCACGGTCTTCTCCCGGTAGATGCCCGGGCTGTGAGGCACCTCGGGCAGCGGCAGCAGCGCCTTGCGCTCGACCTCCCACAGCTCGGCGATGGTCGGCTCGCCGCGCCGACGCGGTGTGGTGGCCATACGGGCGTCGAGGCGGGCGAGGAGCTGCTCGTTGATGACCTGGAGGCTGTCCGCCTCCGGGATGGGGGTGAGGTGCTGCAGGCGGATATTCTTGCCACGCGACTCGACGCCGCCCTTGTCACTTCCCCGGCGCGGACGGGCAAAGCGAGGGGTGTAGGCGTAGTGGGTGACCATCGCGAGGAAGCGGGCGTTGAGCTCCCGCTCGGACCCGGTGAGCACCCGCTGGACTGCCGGCTTGAGGTTGTCGTAGACCATCTTCATCGGGACGCCACCGAAGTGGGCGAAGGCGCGGACGTGCCCGTCGAGGAAGGCCGCCTGGTCCTGCCAGTGGTAGAGCCGGGCGAAGTCCCGCCCGGAGTGCATCAGGCGGATGAGGAACATCCAGGCCTTCTGACGGACGCCGTTGAGGATGACGACGACCTCGAAGAAGTCGACCTCGGCGTGCTCGCCCGGGAGAAACTCCAGGGGCACCGCGGTCTCGGCCTGCACCCGACGATACTCGCGCATGGCGCGCCGGATGGTCCTGTCGGAGGTCTCGATGCCCTGCTCCTGGAGCAGCTCGTGGACCCGCGGAGAGGTCAAGCGCTGCTTCTGGGTGACCTTGGCCTCGTCCATCAGGCCGAAGACCGCGGCCTTCACCTTGTCGTAGACGGGGCGCTTGCGCGGTTCCTTCACGACGCGGACACCGGCGGTGACGTTGTCATCGAGGTAGCGAGCCACCGTGTTGCGGGAAATCCCGAGTTCCTTGGCCACCGACCGCTGCGAGCGTCCCTGCCCGAGGACGAGGTGTCGGAGTACGTGTACCTGAGCCATCTTCAGCATCTCCAGTCGCTCCGTTCTTGATTTGCACCAATCCGGTAGCGAGTTCGGGTTGCTGGAGGTGGCTCAGTTTTTCGTGGCCAGGTGGCTCAGGTTCTCGTGGCCGGGTCCACTCGTGAGGGGGCGGAAGGCCCTGGATGTGTGTGGCCAGGATCAGTCGACAACGGCAACATCCCCATCGACAACAACGCCTCGGAGCGCGAGTTCCAGCGCCACGCCAAGCTGCGCTATGCGTCGCTGTTCGCCGGGAGCGTCGAGGGCGCCCACCGCTGGGCGACCCTCCTCGGCGTGGTGAGCACCGCGCAGAAGTGCGGTGTCGACGTGGAGGCCTACCTGGCCTGGGTCTTCGACCGCCGCGGCTCCCACA
>JAFGVK010000159.1 GCA_016938035.1 Deltaproteobacteria bacterium
CCTCTGCCGCTACGCCGTCATCGAGAACTGCTTCGCCGCTGATAGACTCGAGAGGGCCGCCGCATGACTACATGATTGGCGCTCTAGACGCGCCGCGGGCCCCCGCGACCCCTCCCACGATCTCGCCCGCGCCCTCTGGCAGCGCCCGCCGCGAGGCCAGTGGACGGGCTGCGACACCCGGAGTGGACCGCCCTGCCCCGCTGCGGCTGCCAGGAGTCCACTCCGAGGCCGCCTGGGCAAAGCCAGCAGCGGCAACCTAGCGCTCACCAGGGCGCCCGCGAGGGGCTGGTGACCCTCGCGGCGCGCGAGCCCTCCACCTGCGATCTGGCCACCCCAGCCGGCTGGCCTCGCCCTCCTCACAGGGCGATCACCAGCTCCTCCCCGCGGGGATCGGCGACCGCGGCGAGGCGACCCAGGCGCTCAGGCGTGGACGTAGATGGCCTTGCCGCCGGGGTAGCCGCGCTGGTGCTTGTTCCACCAGTCTCCGGCGCTGGTGCCACGCTCCTCGTTGGCGGCGCCCGCCTGGGACTGGAGGGGGACGGTGACCTGCCCCTGCTCGTTGCGCTTGGCCGCGTCCTCCTCGGTCTCCGGCACCACCGCGGTGACGTGACCGCTGGCCCGGGAGCCGGTGTCTGCGGCGATGATGACGACCATCCCCCGGTTGGCCGCGTCCTGCGCCGCGGTGCTGCCCGCCGCGTCGGTCTCACCGATCTTGCTCCAGCCGTACTTGGGCCCCCACTCCCCCAACCAGTCGTACAGGGCGTTGGCGGTCATCTCGTGGGTGTTCTCGCCGTAGATGGGCTCGGGGAAGGTCTTGGTGGACTCGTACCTCTTGAGGGTGGCCGCGTTCCACCACAGCCGCGGGAGGAAGGCGCCCATCAGGAATGCGTAGTCGTGCGCGAAGACGTTGCAGAAGGTGGTGAGCGAGCCAGACTCGTTGACGAAATTGCGGTAGCGCTTGTCGTTCTCTACGTCGAGGCCGTCGACGATCGCGTTGGCCGCAGCGACCTTCTCCTCCTCAGTGCCGCCCATGTCGCGCTTGAGGTCGTCCTTGTCGTCGCGGGAGTACGACCTGCTGCTGCCCTCGATGATCGAGCGCTCCCCCCACTCCACCGTGGGGTCAAACGCCGCCTCTGCGGGCACGCCGGGGGGAGACTTGGCCTTGGCCACCACGCCAACCACGTGCGCGGCCTCGAGGAAGCCGTCGGGGTTGAAGGTGTCGTTGCCATAGCCCTGCAGCACCCCCACCTTGACCAGCCCGTACACCGCGGGGGCGGCCCAGTGGCTGACCGGCATATCACCGAAGACCCGGCGGATCTCCCCCAGGGCGATCGGGGCGATCCCCAGGGCCACGCTGATCATCTTGGAGGCCTCCGCCCTGGTGACCGGGGAGTCGAGGCGCAGGTTGTTCCGGTCCGAGAAGATGCCGCGATCTGCGGCGGCGTTGCCCACCTCTTGACCGGGGGTGCCCACCTTCATGCCCAGGATCTCGCGCGCTAGGGCGTACCGCGTGGCGAAGCCGGTGACGGACTCGGGGGGCAGGGGCTCCTGCTCAGCCGCCGGGGCCTGGGAGGTCTCTTGATCCTGGTTGAACCAGTTCATCATCTGGTTCCCGTACTGGGCGGCGCGCTCCAACAGGGGGTTGGGCGCCAGCGAGCTGGACGCGGTGTCGGACGAGGTGGACTGCTGAGCAGGCCGCTTCTGCAAGGTCTGGCTAGGCATGGTGGTTCCTCCGAGGAGTGGAGTGCATTGGAAGTGTACCACAGCCTCTGAGCGGAATGCGGCCGGAATTCCCCTGATACCCAGGCCAGGGTGGCGCGCCTGCGGCGAGCGCCCCGAGGGCGACGAGGGAGGGCGCAGGCGTAGCCCCTACCTCAAGGCCGACCGACGAAGCCCTGGCGGGGAGTGATCCAAGCTCCGGTCACGGCGTGGACCGCGATGGAACCTCGGCTGCCGAGGGACTGGCCCACGACGACCGGCCAACGCCTACACCCGTCGGCCCCTCGGCGAGCCGGTGGGGACGCCCTGCGGCAGGCCCCCTGTCCGCCTGGCCGGGCTCTGAATCACACCCCCCCGCGGGGCGCGTCAGCCCGACCCGATCCTGTAGGGTTGGATCGGGTCGGAGAGGGCGTGGCCAGGTGGCGCTGGCAGAGGAGCTCCACGAGGCGCGGCGCCGCCAGTGCCACCTGGCGCTGCTGCTCCCAGACCACCTCGGGCCTCACAACCACCCCTCCCGACAGGGCGACGAGACCCCCTCGCGGCCAAGGAGGGCGGCCCCAACAAGGAGGCAGCGCCCCAGGGAACGCCGGCTGGTAGCGCCTCGGCGCGGCGGGACCGGCCCCTCAGTCGAGCGCTATGTCCACCCCTGTCGCCTGGGGGAACCTCTGGCGGATCTCCTCGCCCAGCCGATCGATCTCGTCGCCCACCTCGTCGAGCAGCGCGTCCGAGTAGGTGGCGAGGAAGGCCCTGAGCGCCTCCGGATCGGCGAGCTGCGCAGCGAGGGCGTCCACGTCGTGCTCAGCGAGGTAGCGCTCCGCCAGCCTGCGCCCGTCCAGGTCGACCTCCGCGCTGACCCTGATGCTGTCCACCCCGGTGATCGCCGCCCTGGTGACCGCCACCCGCTCGATGAGGGGGTCTGACGCCAGCAGCTCCCGCACCGAGCCCTGCTCCAGCGCTACCTGCCCCACCAGCATCGCCTTGTTCTTGGCGATGAGGAACACCGCCACCACCCCCAGCAGGAGCCCCACCGCGATCGAGCCGATGCCGTCCCAGCGCGGGTCGTGGGTGAGCTGCACCAGCCCCAGCGAGGCCGCCGCGATCAGCACCCCGAGCAGCGCGGCGAAATCCTCTAGGAGCACGGCCACACCGAAGGGATCGCCGGTCGTGCGGATGTGGGCCACCAGCCCCAGGCCTCTGGCCCGCGCCGCCAGCACCACGCCCCGCACCGCCACCCCGAACGAGGCGCCCTCTACCACCATCGAGAACAGGAGCACCCAGAGCGCCAGGCCCACCGAGCCCACCTCGTGGGCCTCGCCAGAGGTCAGGGTGTGCACCCCGTGGGCGACGGTGACGCCGCAGCCGATGAAGAAGATCCCCACCGCTGAGATCAGCGCCCACACGAAGGCCTCACGCCCGTACCCGAACGGGTGGCGCTCGTCGGGGGGCCTGTGGGCCCGCTTCATCCCCACCGCGAGCAGCGCCTGGTTTCCCACATCGGCCAGGGAGTGGATCGCCTCGGCGAGCATCGCCCCGGAGCCCGTCAGGAGGAAGGCCCCCGCCTTCGCGATGGTCACCACGGTGTTACCGACGATCGCAGCGTACACCGCCGTCTTGGAGCCTCCACTCATCGCCACCTCCTACAGCACCGGTTGATCGCTCGGGCGGCGTCACCAGACGCACCTCGTCCCTCCCCGGGGTGGTCACAGCGGCCCAAGCCCCCCAAGAGGCGCCGCTGCGCTCCAACACGTCGCCAGGTGGGACCCACGGCTCACCGGGGATCCACTGGCCGGCGCCAGGCCTACAGGTGTGACTGCACCAGGGCGCGGATCGCCTGGATCCCGCCGCCAGCGCCCACCTTGCGGCCCACCTCCCGGCCGCCCTTGAAGACGATCAGGGTGGGGATGTTCGACACCTTGCTGGCCATCGCCGCCTTCATGTTGCTCTGGACGTCGATCTTGGCGACCACCAGCTGCCCGTCCAGCTCCTCGGCGACCTGAGCCACCAGGGGGCCGATCGCCTTGCAGGGCATGCACCACTCTGCCCAGTAGTCCACCAGGACCGGGAGCTCGGAGCCCAGGATGTCAGCGTCGAAGGAGGCGTCAGTCACGGTGATCGGCTTGGCCATGGTCTCTCCAGGGTTGAGCCGCTCCCCTAACCCGACCGGCGGGGGACACCACCGGCGGGGACCGATCCGTGCACTGGCCAGCTCCAGACAGGCGACACTCCCCAGACCAACGGACGAACCGTGGCTTTACATGACCCACGCCCCTGCGGTCCGCGAGGTCGCCGCACCCGGCCCGCGAGGGGGGCGCGCCGACGCTCCACGAGGAGGCAGGGGACGCCGGGACAGGACCCGCCCCGTTGGGGGGCGTGGAGCGGCCTGCAGCGCCGCTAGCCCCGGCGGTGAGGCGCCCTACGAAGCCGCAACGATCCCGCTCAGACCCGCGTCTCCGACGGTGTCCACCACCAGCGGCAGCACGTCTGGCGCCACGTCGCCCACCCGCAGCGCGGCCAGCACCTGCGCCCTGGCCACCTCCAGCCCCCTGCCGCCCCGGTGGAGCAGGGTGAGCAGCGGCTCGCCCTCCCGCACCCGCTGCCCCGGGCGGGCGTGGACGCGCAGCCCCACCCCGAAATCCACGGGATCCTCTGCGCGGGAGCGCCCAGCCCCCAGGCGGAAGGCGGCCATCCCCAGGGCAAGGGCGTCCACCTCGCCCACCACCCCAGCGCGGGGTGCGCGCACCAGCTCCTCCTCCACCCCCGCGCCCTGCAGGCGGGAGGGGTCATCGACCACCCTGGGGTCGCCCCCCTGCGCCTCCACCATCCTGGCGAAGCGCTCCAGCGGGCGCCCTGAGTCCAGCTCCTCGGCGGCGCGTGGGTGCCCCGCCAGCAGCAGGACCAGCTCCCGCAGCTCGTCCGGCCCCTCGCCCCGCAGGCACGCGATCGCCTCCTCCACCTCCACCGCGTTGCCCACCGCCACCCCCAGGGGGCGGTCCATCGCGGTGAGGTTCGCGGCGCAGCGCACCCCGCTGCCCTCCGCCACCTCCACCAGCGCGGTGGCCAGCGCCCTCGCCTGGGCGGGGGTCTTCATGAAGGCGCCGGAGCCCACCTTCACGTCGAGCACCAGGTGCTCCACCCCCTCAGCGAGCTTCTTGGAGAGGATCGAGCCGACGATCAGCGGGTTGGCGTCCACGGTGCTGGTCTCGTTCCGCAGGCCGTACAGCACCCTGTCCGCGGGGGCCAGCGAGCGGGTCTGCCCGGAGATGAAGCAGCCCACCTCCGCGAGCTGCTGGATCAGGTGAGCCTCCTCCAGGTCACAGCGGTAGCCGGGGATCGCCTCCAGCTTGTCCAGCGTGCCACCGGTGTGGCCCAGCCCCCGCCCCGAGATCATCGGCACCCGCAGGCCCAAGCTGGCCCACAGGGGCGCGAGCACCAGGCTCACCTTGTCGCCCACCCCCCCGGTGGAGTGCTTGTCCACCAGCGGCGCCCCCTCGGGCCAGCTCAGCACCTCGCCCGAGCGGGTCATCGCCCTGGTGAGGGCCAGGGTCTCGGCGCCGCTCAGGCCCCGCATGTAGGCCCATGCCAGCCAGGCCGCCGCCTGGGGCCGGGAGATGGACTCGTCGGCGACGCCGCGGACAAAGGCCTCGATCGCCTCGGGGCGCTGCTCGCTCCCGGAGCGCATGGAGAGGAGGATCGACTCGATGTTCATGGGGTCCTCGTCGCGTTGGCGACCGCCTCGACGGTCTTCTGGCCTATGCCGGGGGTCTGGGCGAACTCCTCCAGCGAGCGGAAGGGGCGCCCCTTGAAGATGGCGGAGATCCCCACCCGGTACACACCCGCCGCGAGCAGGTCCGCGTGAGGGGCCGCGTTGATGAAGTACAGGGCGCGCTCCGCCTGATCGGGTGTGAAGGGCACGCCCTCCACCAGCAGCCCGCCGTCCGGGGTGGCGCGGGTCGCAGCCTCAGCGGGGGCGGGCGCGGGGGCGGGCGGCGCTGTGGTCGGCGCCGGCGGCGTCTTCGCGGGGGCGGGCGGCGCCGTGGTCGGTGCCGGCGGCGTCTTCGCGGGGGCGGGCGCGGCCTCGCGCGGCGGCGGTGGGGGGGCGGGCTTCGTCTTCTCCTCCGGCTCGGGGGCAGCCGCCTCAGGGGCCAGCGCCTCGTGGGCGCTCTCTACCCGCTGCTCCAGCCCCGCCTCCACCATCAGCGGGGTAGGGGGCTCAGTGGTCCGCGTCAGGTACCACCAGCCAGCGCCCAGCACCCCCAGCAGCAGGGCGCCGAGGGCCACGCCTCCCACCGCGAACACCCCCACCGCCGCCTTGATCCCGCGACCCACCCCACCTCGGGGCGCGGGCCTTGGGGTCGCCGGGCGGTAGCTCATCCTCCACCGCTCCAGGGCGGCGGCCAGCTCGCCCGCGTCCAGGTAGCGGTCATCGGGGTGCTTGGCCATCGCCTTGCGGACGATCTGCTCCAGCGCCCCGTCGAGGTGGACCCCCGCGTAGGTGACCAGGGGGGGCACGGGCTCCTGCAGGTGCTGGAGCGCGAGGCCAAGCGCATTATCGGCGTCAAACGGAGGTTTTCCCGTAACCATATGAAAGAGCACGCAGCCCAGGGCGTAGATGTCCACCCGCCCATCCACCGCCTTGGTGCCCTTGGACTGCTCCGGCGCCATGTAGAGCGGGGTGCCCAGGTAGGTGCCGGTGCGGGTCTCGCTCACCTCGCCCATGTGCTTGACCAGGCCGAAGTCCATCAGCAGGGGCCGCTCGGAGCCGTCCTCCTGCCCCACCAGGAAGATGTTGGAGGGCTTCACGTCCCGGTGGATGAGCTGCTTGCCGTGGGCGTGGCGCAGCCCCGCCGCGACCCCCTCCACCCAGCGGGCGGCCAGGGTCGGCTCGATCGGGCCGTCGGCCATCGCGTCCTTGAGGTTGCGCCCCTCCAGCAGCTCCATCACCACAAATTGCACGCCGTCATCGGTGATGCCGTAGTCGTGTACGGTGACCACGTTGGGGTGGGACAGGGACCCCGCGAGGGAGGCCTCCTTGACGAAGCGGGCGGTGAACTCAGTGTGGGCGCGCTGGTTCAGGTCGGTGCGCACCACCTTCACCGCCACCCTGCGCCCGAGCGGCTCCTGCACCGCCTCGAACACCGTGCCCGCGCCACCCCAGCCGATGCGGTCGAGGATGTGGTAGCGACCCACCAGCACGTCGCCGACCCGAACCTCCCCTGCCCTCTCTCTTGGCTCACCCACGCGCGCTCCCACTAGCCCCGATGCGGGCCCTATCTTCGCACAGATGGGAGGCGAAAACACACCCAGGGGCGCCGAATCGCTGGCCGCGCGGCGCGGGCGCCCAGGTCGCCCGCGCCGCACGGCCATAGTGAACTTACTTCCAACTGAATAGTAACCACCCGCCGCCTCCATCGCGGAGGGTCGCCCCCAACGGCTCGGGCCTTGATCATCGTTTCGCCCAGATGGGTCCTGCGGGGGGCCTCCGGCACGGGAGGTAGCGCCCGATCACGCAGGGGGAGCGGGGGCGGAAGACCCCAAGCACGGGGAGAGGGGGCGGAAGGCCCCAAGCACGGGGAGAGGGGGCGGAAGGCCCCAAGCACGGGGAGAGGGGGCGGAAGG
>JAFGVK010000160.1 GCA_016938035.1 Deltaproteobacteria bacterium
AGGAGCCCCTCGACAGGAGCCCCTCGACAGGAGCCCCTCGACAGGAGCCCCTCGACAGGAGCCCCTCGACAGGAGCCCCTCGACAGGCGCCCCTCGACAGGAGCCCCTCGACAGGGGCCCCTCGACAGGAGCCCCTCGACATGGGCGCGTGCCTAGGCAGACGATGTGTCATCGCGTTCCACACGGTGACCGGGGCATGGAACACACCCAGGGAGAGGGGGCTGCCAGCGCGCTGAGATCGCAATTACCGACGGCCTTGTTGTCGCCGCCAAGGGTGCCTCGCCCTCCTCCGTGTCCTCCGTTGGGGTAGGGGCCTGCGTCCCCCGCCCCAGTCCCCCCGCGCTAGCGCGGAACCGCCTCGCTGCCCCGCCCCCCCCGCGTCCCCAGGGGAACTCACGCCCTGTGCGGATCGCCCACGGCGGCGGCAGCCCCGCATGAGGTAGACTCTGGGCGTCGTCCCATAGCGCTCGCCTCCCGGAGTCCCCCATGCGCCTCCTCCCCCTCGTGCTGCTCCTCCCCCTCCTCTCCTGTACCAAGGACGAGCCGGCTGAGGACGAGCTCTTCACCGGAGAGGGCTGGCCCCTGGGCGAGGTGGTGGCGGTGGAGGGCAGGGGGCTGCGGGCCACCCTCGACACGGCGCAGGGGCCGCTGATGGTCGTGCGCCTCGCGGGCACCCACGAGGAGATGGGCCGGCAGCTAGGGGTGCTGGTGGGGCCGGAGGTGGACCGGGTGTGGCGCTCGCTCACCGCCTCGATGGGGGACGACCTGGGGATGAGCCAGGAGGCGGTAGAGGCGATGTACGGCCCGCTGCTCGACACGGTGTGGGCCCACATGGTGCCGCAGGTCCCGGCGCCCTGGCTGGCCTACATCGACGCTGCGGACGAGGCGATGGGGGGGGATGAGGTGTGCACCCTGTGCCGCGTCACCGCCCTCTCCAACATCTCGGACATGAACTTCGACAGCATGAGCGCCGCCCTCGCGACCATCGACGCGGGGCGCTCCGCCCAGCTCCAGGCCTTCTACGCCGAGGGCCCTGACGCGGCCTCGGCTCTCGGCGCCGAGCCCCCCGCGGTGCCCGGCCCCTTCGCCACCTGCTCCTTCTTCGCGGCTTGGGGCGCGCGCTCCGCCGACGGGCACCTCTACGCCAGCCGTAACCTCGACTGGAGCGCCGACACCGGCATCTCAGCCGCGAAGGCCCTGATGGTCTACGTCCCCGAGGGTGCGGGGGCAGGGCACCCCTTCGCCACCATCGGCTACGCGGGAATGCCCGGCGCCCTCGCAGGCCTGAGCGCCTCGGGGGTCGCGGTGGCGGAGGTGGGCTCCACCTCGGTGTTGGAGCGCATCGCGGCCGAGCCCTGGATTTTTCGTCACATGGAGATCCTCGAGCACGCCGAGGACCTCGATCAGGCCATCGCCTACCACACCCTGGAGGTGGGCGATGGCTTCCTGCGCCCCCAGAGCAACGGCTACAACTTCATGGTGGCCTGGGGCGATCCGGTGGGCGGCGGCGCTGGCGCTGAGGCGGCGGTGATCGAGGCCAACGGGGCGATGGTGAGCGTCCACCGGGGAGGGGAGACCACCGTCCACCTCTTCGCAGAGGACGGCTCCCCCGACCAGGTGCTCACAGGCGTCTCGGCCAACCGCGAGGCGGACGCGGTGGAGGTCGACCGCTTCGGCGCCGCGCGCGGCTTCGCCTGTGGCGAGGGGGGCGCTCCCCTCTTGGACGAGCGCGGGCTCCCCACCGAGCAGGAGGGCGGCTGCCCGCTCCCCACCGGTCTCCCGCTGGAACAGGCGATCTTCCGGGGCGACGAGGCGATGTCCCACTGGAATCGCCGCTTTCAGATGGCGAGCCACGGACCTCAGAGCGGCGACGGGCTGATGATCACCTCCGGCAGCTACACCGAGCGCTACCTCCGCAGCCACCTGCTGCTCCAGGCGTGGGAGCAGGGCGTTGAGTTCGCGCGCGACGGGCAGATCATCGTCGCCGCCGCCCCGCCCGTGGGGGTGGGGATGGACCAGGCCGAGCTGCTCGCCAGCCAGGTGGCCCGCGACGACAACATCCTCTCGGTGGTCTATGACGCCACAGCGCTCGACCTGAGGGTCTCCTATGAGCAGGGCACCGGCGACAGCTGGGTCCCCGCCAACGCGCTCCCGTACTTCCCCCTCTCCCTCGCACCGGCCTTCGCCTACGAGTAGCCCATGCGCCACACACTGTTCATCACCCTGGGCCTGCTGACCGCGTGCCCCAACCCCTACCGCGACGACGTCGAGGAGGACACCGGCCCGGTGGAGGACACCGACGCGGACACCGACACCGACACCGACGCGGACACCGACTCGGACACCGACACCGACACGGACACCGACGCGGATCTGGAGATCTACGGCGCGGCGCCCTCGTCTCCTGTGGCCGCGCCGGAGTTTGTGGCGACCAACCTGGACGGGAGCCCGCGCACCAGGTCCAACCTGCTGGGCCACCGCACCATCCTCTGGTTCTACCCCCTCACCGGCTCCGAGGAGTCCACCCTGGAGGGCACCCACTTTCAGCGGGTGTCCGCCGATCTGGCCGCTCTTGACGTGAAAATCGTAGGAGTGAGCTGGGGGAGTTCCGGGGAGGCAGACGCCTGGGCGCGGGAGGAGGGCTTCCACTACGAGCTGTGGTCCGAGTCCAGCAACCACCGCCTGGCCGAGACCTACGGCGCCGACTCCCCCTCCTCGCTCCCGCGACAGGTCAGCGCCCTGCTCGACCGGGACGGGAGCCTGGTGCTGGAGTACCGCTCGGTCACCCCCGCGGATCACCCCCACCAGGTGCTCGCGGACGCCGCCGCGCTCTGGGGGCGCTGACGCCCGCGATCGGCCGCGCCTGCCCCCCCTGCGGTGAGCTGTCTGACGCAAAGCGCCCTTGGCTTGGCCGCTCCCAGCGGTGGTGTGTAGGACAAGGGGCAGGCCCTCGCCTCTGGAGCTCCCATGTCACCCACCGCTGATCTCCCCGGCGCCCTCCCCCGAGCGCGTGACCTCACCGAGGCGCTCGTCGCGGCCTGGGACTCGCGTGGAGCGGGCTATCGCCCTCGCACCCGGCACCTCCTGGCGGACGGTGCGCCCCGCTTCACCAACCGGCTCCTCCTTCAGGCCAGCCCCTACCTGCGCCAGCACGCCCACAACCCGGTGGACTGGCGCCCCTGGAGCGACGAGGCCTTCGCTGAGGCCGCTGAGCGCGGGGTCCCAGTGCTCCTGTCGGTCGGCTACGCCACCTGCCACTGGTGCCATGTGATGGAGGAGGAGTCCTTCGAGGACCCCGAGATCGCCGAGGTGATCAACCGGAGCTACGTCCCGATCAAGGTGGACCGCGAGGAGCGCCCGGACGTAGACGCGGTCTACATGGCGGCAGTGCAGGCCCTCACCGGGCGGGGCGGGTGGCCGATGACCGTGTGGCTCACCCCGGAGCGCGAGCCCTGGTACGGCGGCACCTACTACCCGGCAAGAGACGGGGACAGGGGGAGCCCCACCGGCTTCCTCACCCTGCTCCAGCACCTCTCGGGGCTGTGGGGGGCGCGCAGGGTGGACGTGGTGGCGGAGGCCGCGCGCCTGAGCCAGCACGTCCGCGCCTCCCTGAGCGCCAGGGCCAGCGGCGGCTCCCTCCCGGGCCGGGAGCGGCTGGAGGTTGCCACCGCCTACTTCCAGCGGGCCTATGACCCGCGCGACGGCGGGGTGGGCAGCGCCCCGAAATTCCCCTCCAGTCTCCCGGTGCGCCTGCTGCTCCGCGAGCACGCCCGGACCGGGGAGGCCGCGCTGCTCCAGATGGCCACCCACTCCCTGCGGCGGATGGCGGAGGGGGGGATGCGCGATCAGCTGGGGGGCGCCTTCCATCGCTACGCGGTGGACCGTCGCTGGCTGGTGCCCCACTTCGAGAAGATGCTCTACGACAACGCCCTGCTCGTGCCTGCCTACCTGGAGGGGGCCCAGGCCAGCGGCGACGAGGCCCTGATCGGGGTGGCGGTGGAGGTGCTCGAGGACGTGCTCAGGACCCTCACCTGCTCTGAGGGGGGCTTCTGGTCGGCCACGGACGCCGACAGCCTCGACCCCAGCGGCAAGCTGGAGGAGGGGAGGAGCTTCACCTGGACCCCCGAGGAGCTGGCGATGGTGCTCGGCCCAGAGGAGGCGCGCCTGGTGGGGGCCTGGTTCGGCGTCGACCGCCAGGGACACCTGGACGGCAGGAGCGTGCTCCACACTGGCCGCCCCCTCAGCGCGCTCGCGCCACAGCTTGGGGTGAGCGAGGTGCACCTGCGGAGGGCGGTGGAGCGCGCGCGCCCAATCCTGCTGAGAGCCCGCTCCCAGCGCCCTCAGCCCCTGCTCGATGACAAGGTGCTGGCGGGGTGGAACGGGCTGATGATCTCTGCCTTCGCCCGGGCCGCGAGGGCCCTGGGGCGCCCCCGATACCTCGCCGTCGCCCAGCGGGCGGCCGACTTCACGCTGCGCGCCCTGCGACCCGACGGGCGCCTGCTCCGCTCCTGGCGGGGGGGCGTGCGGGGACACCAGGCGCTGATGGAGGACTACGCCTTCGTCATCGCCGGGATGATCGACCTGTTCGAGGGCTCAGCGGACCTGCGGTGGCTGGAGCTGGCGGTGGAGCTGGACCGGGAGGTGGAGGCCCGCTTCGAGGACGCCGAGGGCGGCGGGTGGTACGCCACCGCCAGCGATCACGAGGTGCTGCTGGCGCGGGAGCGCCCCAGCTACGACGGGGCCGTGCCCACCGGCGCCTCGGTGCACCTGCTCAGCCTGCTGCGCCTCGCGTCCCTCACCGGGCAGGATCGGTACCGGCGGCGGGCGGACGCGGGCCTCGCCTCCCTCGATCTCAGCCACCCCTGGGCGCTCTCCGAGGCGCTGCTCGCCCTGTCTCGGCGCCACAGCCCCACCGCGGAGCTGCTCATCGTCTGCCCCTCCGATCGCGGGGAGGGCGCCCCCCTGCTGGACGCGGTGCGCGGGCGCTTCCTGCCGCACCTCACCGCGCTGGTGGTGCCCTCGTGCGAGGTGGAGCGCCTCGCCCGGCTGGTGCCCTGGGCGGAGGGCAGGGCCGCGATCGACGGGCGCCCCACCGCCTACCTCTGCGAGGACGGGGTCTGCGCGCTCCCGATCCGCGACGCCGAGGGCCTGGGGGCGGCGCTGGAGCGCCTCGGGGTGCGCTAGCGCCACGCGCCCCTCGCGGGCGGCGATCCCCGCGGTGACCTGGGATCTGGCCTTGAATTCGAGGAGATCGGCCCCGTCGCTGGAGGTGACGCCGTTCTCCGCCACGATCACCTGGGGCCCCTCCGGAGCCACCGCACCGACGGGAGATCCGGCCCATGCGCCCGTCCCCTGCTCACAATCGCCGCTGAGTCAGCGAGCAGATCCTGCGCTATGGACGACGTCGTGATCGCCGGGACCGATCGGGTCGGGCTCAGCAGCCCCTCGCAGCCCCCGCCGCGCCCGTGGAGCGTCCCGGCAGGGCACTGTCACGAACGAACCAGCGTTATCGTCGCGTGACGCGCGCCCCGCGCCGGGCGCTGGGTCCCTCCGAGCCTCGGACGAGCGGGTGGGCTCACGACGCCGTGCGCTCGGACCGGAGCTCCTGACCGAGGGCGAGGGAGGCCGAGCCCCCCCTGCTCGGCCAGCGCTCCGGGAGCGAGAGGAGCCGCTTGTCCTCGCCCGAGCCCACGCCTCCGCCGAGGAGGGGGGGCATCCTGGTGCCCCAGGGGATGCCCACCTGCGCGGTGATCGCGTCGAGGGAGACGAGGGACCGCCCTCGGCGCGCGCCGGTGGCCTCTCCGCGGAGGAGCTGGAGGCCGAAGAGGGCGCTCCCTGGGGGAGGAGGGGCGCGGCGCCTCGCGGGGCTCAGGGCCGGCCTGGGGGCGCCGGAGACGGACCTACCTGAGCCAGATCGCGGCCCAGCTGTAGTAGCTTCCGTTCCAGTAGCCGCCGGACGTGGCGTCAGCGCCCCAGAGGGAGCAGGTCCAGCACGACTTGAACCACCAGGGGCCGCCGCCGTAGTTGGACCCGCAGTCTCCCCCGTAGTCGTCGTGATCGGCGTCGTCGGTGCTGAGCCGCATGCCCTGGTGGTAGGGCAAGAAGTTCGGTGAGGTGTTGCCGGGGGGGACGCTCTCGCCCGAGAGGGTGATCGCGTAGCTCGCCGCGGGGTCCAGGGCCAGGGTGTAGTAGGCCCGGTAGGTGATGCTGCTGGGGGACGTGCCCACCTCCCACCGGGACGCGTCCCCGATCTCGCCCCACTCCGCCACCCCGACCCACAGGTCGAAGCCGCTCAGGGTGGACGAGAAGCTGCCGCCCAGCACGTTGATCTCTCCCACCGCCTCGACCCAGGTGGGCACGTCGGTGAGGCGCACCGCCGCGTTGTTGGCCATCACCAGGGTCCAGCCGCCGCCGTCCCGGCTCATGTCGCAGTGGGCCTGCCAGGCGTCGGTGGTGTCGCCGTCCCCATCGGGATCGATCCAGTACAGGCCGGAGGGGAGCGCCGCGTCGAACTCGTGGATCGCCCAGCAGGACTGCATCGCGGTCTCTGGCGAGAGCCCGCCACAGGAGTCGTCTCCCACCGCGGGGTCCGCGTCGTCGCAGTCGCGCCCGCCGTACTGCCAGGCGTCGAGCCCGTCCCCGTCCTGATCGTAGTCGGAGTCCTCCATGCAGTCCTGGTCCACCCCGTCGTACCAGACCTCGTCGGCGGCGGGATGCACGGCGTCGTCGCTGTCATCGCAGTCGCCGTCCGCGACCGAGTAGCCGGCGGGCGCGTCGCCCGCGCTGGTGGGGCAGGCGTCGCCCGAGCTGTCGTCGGCGCCGTAGCGGTCCAGGTCGCTGTCGATGAAGTAGGTCGTCTTGTCGACCGCGTCGTCGTCGGTGATGGCGTCGCAGTCGTTGTCCACCCCGTCGCACAGCTCGGTGGCGCCGGTCCAGGCCAGGACCTCGCCGTCGTCGCAGTCATCGCTGTTGGACACCCACGCCGGGTCTCCAGGGCACCGCAGCGCGCTGGTCGAGGGATCCCCTCGGGTGTCGCCGTCGAGGTCCTTGAACTGTACCACCTTGTCGACCGCGTCCAGGTCGGTGACGCCGTCGCAGTTGTTGTCCACTCCGTCGCAGCGCTCCGCGGCCCCGGTCCAGGCGAGGGGCTCGGTGTCGTCGCAGTCGTCGGGGCTGTAGGCGGTCCCGGCGGGGTGCGCGCAGGCCCTGGTGGGTGAGGCGGGATCCCCGTGCCCGTCGGCGTCCGCGTCGGTGTAGTAGAGGATGGCGTCGATGGCGCCC